>JAFAZK010000052.1 GCA_019239825.1 Verrucomicrobiota bacterium
GATCCACCGTTGTAAGTGCAGGTTTGTGTATAAGTCTGAGCCCCTAACTCAACACGTCCGACATCTTTGACGCGGACCATCGAACCGTCCGGACTAGCTCTAATGACGATGTTAGCGAACTGCTCCTCTGTTTCTAAACGTCCCTGGGCCAGAACGGTATAAGTAAACACTTGTCCAGCCGGCATGGGCTCGCCTCCGACCTGGCCCGCTGGGTTCACGGTATTCTGCTTATTAATCGCCTTTTCGATATCCGAGGTAGTGATGTCCAGCGCAGCCAACTTGTTTGGGTCCACCCAGATTCGGAGCGCGTATTGGCCAGCGCCAAAGACGCTCACGCTTGCGATTCCCGGCACCTGGAGGATCGGGTCGTTCAAGTTGATATAGGCGTAGTTCGCCAGGAAGGTAGAATCGAACTGGCCGGTCGGGGAATATAAAGTGATATACATCAGTGGAGCGGCGGTCGATTTTGCAACTGTCACTCCGAAATTGCGGACACTGAAAGGTAATTGTGACTCGGCCTGGGATTCGCGCATCTGGGTTAGCACCAGGTCGATGTTCGGATCGGTTGTTACATTGAAATCGACCGTTAACTTCATCGTACCACCGCTGCTCGCATTCAGTGCGTACATGTAGTTCATGTGATCCACACCCATCATCTGCTCCCCGATCGGCGTGGCCACCGAGTTCTCCACGGCCAGTGCATCCCCGCCTACATAGGTCGCGTTTACTGCGACTTGTGGGTCGACTAGATTGGGATATTGCGCGACCGGCAAACTGAGAAAAGATGCAATCCCGATGATCACCATGATGATGGAGATGACCATGGCGACGATCGGACGATTGATAAAGAATCTCGACATAGGGTATCTCCGCTGGAGCTAGCCCGATGACCTGACTCCAGATTGGCCAGACGGCTGGTCAGCCGATGTAGATTTCGGCCGGCTGTTCGAATTTTTTTCCGAATCGTTCTGAGCTCCTTGCGTCGTCGACGCATCCTCAAAAGGTTTAGCCGAAACCTCCATGCCTTGCCGGACTCTCTGGAATCCCTCAACGATCACCTTTTCGCCCAGCTTCAGGCCCTCGGTTACCACGATCATGTTCCGACCATACAGTTGCCCGACTTTCACAGACCGGATCTCCGCCTTGCCGTCCGGGTTCACCACCGCCACCTGGTCGTAGCCTTGCAATTGCGATAGGGCTTGCTGTGGAATTAACAGCGCGTCGGGAATCGTCTTAATCTCGGCACGGGCCCTCCCATATTGTCCCGGCCGCAATGTAAGCTTAGGATTCGGGAAGCTGACAGCGATTTGGATAGTCCCGGTCTTCGTATCGACGTATCGAGCTACGAAGGCAAACTTGCCTTTCTCGGGATAAACGGTGCCATCAGCCAGGATGAGTTCTACTTTTGCCGCGCGTTCGGCCTCGGGCCGGTTCATCCACTCTTTCAAAGCATCCGCAAACTCCCAGTAGGTTTGCTCGCTAATCGGCAAAAAGAACCAAATGGGATCGATCTGCGAAACCGTCGTCAAAACCTGATTCTCCCCGGTTCCAACCAGATCCCCAATCTGGGCCTGTTGCTCTCCGGCGATGCCATCCAGGGGCGAAGTAATTTTCGTAAAACTAAGATTCAGCTGGGCATTGTCCACCGCCGCTTGAGCTGCAGCCACTGCGGCTAATTTAGTTTGGTAACCCTGGGTCTCGTTCGTGTATTGCTGCTCGGAAATCACTTTTTTCTCGTACAACTCCTTTGCGGCCTTCGCATCGAACTCAACTCCAAGCAGCGTTGCTTGGGCTTCCTGGAGTTGGCCCTTTGCCTGGTCTAAAGCCGCTATGAAAGGTCTCGGGTCAATCTCAAACAGCAGATCACCTTTCTTCACGTAGCCACCCTGCTGGTATGCAATGGTTTGGAGATACCCAGTCTCGCGTGCCCTGACTTGGGCATTCTCCACCCCGTTAAGCGTGCCTACGAACTCGCGGATAACAGGAACTTCCTTCTGAATGACCTCAGTGACGAGCACCTCCGGTGGACCCGCTGGCCCAGCCATGGGTGATTTCTGACACGAAGTGAGGACGGTCAAGACAGAGAATACCACCCAGTAATTGGACGAGACCTTATTCATAACTCTTTTGGCTGCGCCTGATGAAACGCTTCTTCTGCAAGGCTGTAATCAAAAAATAGGTCACCTGGCGCGCCGATCTCCTCTCGCAGAGATGCTGATGCAACAACGCCCACCGCCCCGGTCCGAAGCGGCTCCAACGTGCGACCAGCCCTAGTCCATACACCGTCAGATTCCACCCTAACCAGCAAGCCGACTAACGTTCTACTCCCTGGGTTAAGAAAAATCGTAAGCGCCACCTTTGCCTTAAACAGCAGAAAGGTTATCGCGTTTGCTAGATCTCGCTATTGCACCTTGGTGCAACGATCGGCGAGACCAACCCCATGAACTTTGCTTTTCCGGATCGATCAGATCCACCACAGAACGCGGAAGCGGCGACAGCAGTTTCGCTAGTTACTAATCGGGCTCTGCTCGAACAGCCGGCGCCGCCACCAGCAGCGGACCTACGAATTCAGCGTCAAAGCCGAGAGCGCGCCTCGACTAGGCGGCCAGCATTTAGCAGGTCGGCTTCGCTGAACCGCGGTCCAACCAGTTGCAGACTGGTAGCGGGAAAGATCTCACCCTTCAATGGGATTGGAATCGCCAACGCTGGATTACCAGCAAAGTTCACCGGAACGGTATTTTGCAGATTCAGGATCTGGGCCTCATTAAAGGCTGCTGTGGCTGCCGTTGGAATCTTGGGCGGCAGTTTCTGAAGAGTCGATACCGCAATGAAATCAACCTTTTGAAAGGTTTCCTGAAGCGATTGCTGCCAGGCCGCTTGCCTCCGCAGTGCGCTCTGGTAGTTCGTCACGAAGTCGAATCCACCTAAAGCGATTATTGCCTTCGTCCTGGCACTCACTCCTATGAGTTTATCGAAGAATTTTCCATCGCTGATCCAAACGCCGGCTGCCGCCAGCGTGTTCCCATCCCTCTTGGCCTGGTCCCACTTCTCTTTAAACGCCGGGTCCAATGGGACAACCTTAAATTGCGCTTGGACCAGAGCCTCATCAATTGCTTGGTCGATCTTCGGGTCGGTACCGGTCAGGTAGAGCCTACCGATTCTGATCTTTTCGCCCAAAGGTTTCGCGGCCACCGCAGCTCGATACCGCGCGACAAACCCATTCTGCAAAAGATCCATCCCTTGAACCACATGATTCACGTCTTTGGCCATCGGACCAACGGTATCCAGATGTTTTGGTTCAACGGGAAATACGCCTTGTAAAGAAACCAGACCAAAAGTGGTCTTTAAACCCACGATCCCGCAACAAGCCGCCGGAACCCGGACGGAACCCGCCGTGTCCGTTCCAAAGGCGATATCCGTAAGTCCGTTAGCAACCGCTACCGCCGAACCGCACGACGAACCTCCCGGAATAAGATTGCTTTGTCTGTTCAAGGGGCTCTTAGGAGTGCCAAAGAAGTCGTTGATGCCTGAGGGCGCCGCCGCGAATTCGCTCAGATTCGTTTTCCCCACAATCTGAATATTTCGCGTTCGTGCTATCATCAGGCACGCGGCATCACTGGTCGCCGGCGGCCTGGTTTCGGCAATGTATTTGGAGCCAGCGGTGGTGACCACACCTTTCATGTCTATGAGATCTTTGACTGCCAGGCGTAAGCTTTTACTCTCCTTGGGAGGAGGCCAATAACGGATAAACGCATGATCGAATGAGTCCCCGGTCGATGGCTCTTGGAGATTCCCGCAGCCGGTTACACCAGTTGCTAACAAAAGCCCTATCAGCACTAATCGAGCTCTCACGTACAAACTCCCTCCTGGGCAGCTAAGAATTCCGAAAATTGGAAACTTCCTCGACAACCAACGCAAATGAAAAGCCGGTCCGTTCCTTTGCGGATGCGGTATCCCAGATTCGACTATGCATATGCGCTTCCTCCGAATGGTACTAACAAAATGAGGTCACAATGTTTCACCCCAAGCGTAGCGATTAGCGATTTCCCAGTAAACCTGCAATCTTCCGCATGCGTGCTCTCCATCTCGCTCTCCTCGCCGACCGGAGATCGCTTCGATAGAGCATCTCGCCTATTAACAACGGAAAGTCGCTAAGTGTGTTGGTAGTTGACGAACGGTACGGTTCTTCGCCGCGTGCAATTTGAGCCCGGAATAGCATGTCGACCTTTCTAGTTCTTTAGCCACAAATATCGGTATCACCGGCACCAATCTGCTCTTACAGAGCATTGCCTGCTTAACCGACGACCATCGGCTAACGTCCACTGCACCGATCGGACATCGCTATTGTACCTTTGGTCGTTGGACTAAGGTCCATTGGACTAAGGTCCATTGATCTAAAGTACAATTGAGCGCGTGGTTAGCTCTCGTAGCTTCGCAGAAAAGCCCAGACGCTCGGTTTCATAAGATGAGCCGATCCCAATCATATAAGGCAAAAACAAACGTCCACTGGCTATCCCAACTGTTAGATGGCGCAGCCTTTCCGGCACTCTTGCTGGCAGTGGCTGTAAGCCAAGTGAACATCGGGCACCACAAAGCGGGCGCTCTGCGTCAACCTCACCAACAATCCGACGAAGTTCAGGCAGACAAAGTTCCCGGCCAAGGCGCCGATAAGTATGGCGCACGCCCAGCAACGGAGAGTCCGCGGTTCGAAGAGAAGAGTGGGCCCGGAAAGAGAACTAACCCCTAACTACCTATGCATATGGAAATCTTCATCTTTCTATGGGGCCTTTTCCTAGTTCTACTGATTATCGCGGGATGGTCCAGTTGGGACAGTCCTCCGCCTCGGTAAACGGCACTGCACGTAAGCGATTCGCCCTGCGACCAAAATAGCATATAATGAAAGCACATTATTATTTAGTTGCCTTACTAGCATGCCCTCTCTTCGGGAGCGTAGGGTTGGCTTCGGAGACCAGAGTGATCATAAATTTGTCGGATCAGAGAGCCTGCCTTGTTCAACAAGGTAGAATCACACTGGTTTCTCCGATTGCATCAGGTAAACCTGGTTGGTCAACGCCGACGGGTAACTTTAGAATTTTCAACAAGGATATCGACCACCGATCTCGAAGCTTCGGGTTAGTTGTGGACGCTTATGGACGAGTGGTGAACCCAAACGCTACTCCCGGCAGTTATGTACCCAGGGGCGACCATTATGAACCCGCGCCGAAGCCGTACTTCTTGGAGTTTAGCCCGGCTGTTGGGATGCATGCCGGTTATCTTCCAGGATATCCCGCGTCACACGGATGTGTGCGAATGCCGAGGGATCTGGCAGCCCTGTTCTTCGAGCGAGTTTCAGTTGGAACACCGGTTACCGTCATCGGCGGTACAAACAGTCTGACTCGCGTCCGGAGAGCCCTTCCGGTTTTCTTTTCCGGTTCATATGCGGTGGGCAAGCGTTAGCCCACAATCCGCATTTACCATCCGCAGATTACACAGATTTAGGAGGTTAGAAACAAAACCGCGCAGCGTCTAAGAATCAATAACAAATCGCAATCTAACACTGAGATAATCTGCGTAATCTGCGGATTTTTCTATCGCCGGAATCTAGAGTTAGTGGTGGCCTGCTTTGACCGGCAAGTCGAATTCAAAAGTAGCCCCGCGATCAGGATTGCATGTCGCCCGCAAATGACCACAGTGGTTCTCGATGATCGAGCGCACAATCGCAAGGCCCATGCCCATGCCCTTTGGTTTGGTCGTGAAGAAAGCATCAAACAGCCGCGGCATAGCCTCAGGTTGTATCCCGTTTCCGGAGTCGCGAACCGACACCCGGACGCACCCGGCTTCGGGCTGAATCGCACGCATCTGCACTTCCCGCGGCCCGCCGGCACTCTCACAAACGGAATCGAACGCATTTAAAACAAGGTTCATCAATGCTTCCATGAGCTGTGTCCTGTTGCCAATGACAGTCGGGAGTAAAGTTGGCACCTCGCGCTGCAGAGTAATCTTCTTGGCCGCAGCGTCCGCTCTGACGATGCGTTCGACATCATAGAGAATCTGGAGGATGTCGACTGGAGACATCTGTACCGCATCTCGTTGAAAGAGAGCCCGAACATTTCGGATCGTTTCAGCCGCCCGAGCGTTGTCCTGGATAACATCGTCGATGGCGGCTTTCACCTTGCTCAACTCCGGCCTTTTCGCCGCAAGAAAACGGCGCGCAGCTTGCGCAGTAGTCTGGACTGCTGCCAGCGGTTGGTTCAATTCATGTGCCAGCGAAGCGGTCAAACCACCCATCATTTCTGCGCGCGATACCTGACGTATTTCCCCCTCTAGTCGGTGAATCCGCTTTAGCTCTGCTTCGGCCCGCTTACGGTCAGTGATGTCCACGATCACCGATGAAAAAAACGCGGACTTGTTCCCGCTGGCCGGGACGAACACAGCGCTGACATCCGCCCATATGATGCTGCCATCTTTGCGCCGGTAGCGCTTCTCCATCCGGTAAACTCGGCGTTGTCCCTCGGCGGTTTCTGCTAAAATCCCTTCGGCGGCACCGCGGTCCTCTTCATGAGTGACTTCAGGAACGGTAAGCGTTTGGAGTTCCGCCTCCGTATAGCCGAGCATTCTTTGAAAAGCTGCGTTTGCGGAGATGTAGCTGCTATCCGGAGCAATCAGTGCAATGCCCGCCGATGAGTTCTCAAACAGCCTTCGCCAGCGCTCCTCACTGGCACGCAGGGCTTCTTCGGCCTTGAGGCGTTCGCTGTTCTCTTCCCAGATTTCACTGTATAACCTGGCGTTTTCCAGAGATATTGCGGCCTGCGAAGCCAGCAGTTTTAGCACCACGAAACGGTCCGGAGTGAACACGCGGGATGTCAGGTTATTCTCGAGGTAGAGGACACCCACAACTTTCGCCTGGTTGATCAGCGGCAAGCAAAGAATTGAACGGATATGATGTTGACCGATGTACGGATCTGCGGAAAACGGATTCTGGGCTGAGGCATCGTCCAGAATCACGTTCTCCCGGGTGCGCATAACGTAATGCACAATCGACTCCGGCACCTCAGCCTCGGCCACAAATGATTCTCTCAAACGCACGATAATTGTGTCGCTGCTGGTGGTGGCTTCCGCTGCTACCCACTGCCCAATGTTTCCGGGAAAAATCAACAAGCCGCGCTCAGCACCCGCGTGCTCAATCGCCGTGCGCATTAGCGTGTCGATCAGTTTCTCCAACACAATCTCGCTCGATAGTGCCTGCGAGACTCTGATAATGTTAGCGAGATCGAGTTGTTCGACCGCTGCCTCGATCGTGCTCGTCGGACCGGGCACCGGCTGTTGCTCTCTAAGCTGCGGATACAGTTCGTCGAGTTGTCGCACCTTAGCAGTGGCTCCCCAACGAAGATAACAGTACCGGGCATCCTGAAAATAAACATACGCGATCTTCTCAAAGCCGCGTACCAGGTAAAAGCGCGCGGCGAGTTCGTTCGCCAGCGCCTCATTATGAACAAAACCGTTTGTATGTGCCGACTGAATCGCCTGTTCGTAGAGGCTCTCGGCATCCAGCATGCGGCCTTCGATGCGTGCAATCTCCGCACTAACCAGCGCAGCGCGATTTTCGAAATTCTCAGGGCCGTTCGCCGCCCAGATTGAGAGTTGCCGGTCATGAGCAAAGAGGGCTTCAAGGTGACAGCGCTGTTCGTCAGGTGGAGCGTCGACATAATAACCCGATCTTGCGAGAGCAGCGTGAAACTGATAGTCAGGTAGCTCGATGCTCGGTGGCATCGCCCATAGCAGTCGCTCGGCCCTTTCTGCGGCTTCAACGGCTGACCTATGGTTCCCAGCGTAGAGCCGTGCCTGCAGTTTGCGCATCCAATACCGGCAGGCTGGGTTCGCAAGATGTGGGTCTCTTTCCAGATGGCGTTCGAATGTGACTTCGCTGAATTGGTCGTCATCGAAGGAGCCAAACTCTCGGGTCAGGCCTCGCAGCATTCGGGTCAGTCTGAGCTGGCTGGTTACCCCGTCGATCATAAGACCGAACCGTGCATTACTGGCTAGCTCAAGCGCGGTCTCCGCTTCCCGTTGCACCTCGACCAGCGGACCGCCACTGGAAAGAAGCTGGCCGATTAAATCGTAGCAAGCATATGCCGCATAGGTAAGGTCCCCTACCTCTCGAGCCTCATTGAATGCCCGCCGGATCAAAGCGAAGCCAGTCTGCAACGGTTGGGTCCAGAAATTAACCAAGCTGCCAAATCCAAGATAGACGCGGGGTTTGAAGCGGTTGAGCGCCTTGCTCTCCATTAGGTCGACACCGAGCTTACCGAATCGGAATCCGGACTGATAGTCACCAAATCGTGATCCTAACACGCCGCCAAGCCATACATAGCCCAGGCAAGAGCCGTCCGAATTACCGTATTCAAAGCTGAGGCGTGTCATGCGGCCAAGGACCAGACATTGCAGGTTTTTGTCTGTAAACATGGCCGGTGGCATGACCTTGGTTAAAACGTCCATCGTCGCGCGCCGGTCCGGATCGATCATCGGCGGCAGGTTGATGATCGCTTCAATTGGGCGACTTCCCAGCTGCCGCCACATCTCGTCGTATTCTATTAAGACCTCTTCTTCGGTCGGATGCGGCGACCACGAGATGTCGAGCTGCCGCAGATACTCGAGGCCTATGTCAACGGCGCGATCACTTCGGTCCAGTGTTGTGTAGAGATCGACTCGCAGACCCGTGACTGCCGCAATATCGACAATGCTCCGGGCACGAGATGACAACCTCGAGAGCCGGTCTTCTGCCACTTCCAAATCACCAGTGACAAACTCCGAAGTAGCCTGCTGGAACTCTAGCGCGAAGGCGAGCTGGTATTGGTGCTCCCAACAATCCGGCGCAAGCAGCGCGGCGCCGGCGCCAAGATACTTTAGAGCCGAGGTGTGAGCCGCCGAGGCCTGAGCGCGCTGACCAGCAATGAGATTGAGTTCGGCAACCAGCTGGCGCTCACCTGGTGAGACAAGCAGCGTCCCGCCGCGATTGAACTGATTCACAATCTCAAAGATCGCTTCCTCTCGCTTCTCTGGAGCAGTGTAGGCGGTGAGCAGCCTCCCGATTCTAAGATGGGTCTCGGCGCGCAATTGTTCCGGGATCAGTGAATAGGCTGCCTCCTGGACTCGGTCGTGGACGTATTTATAAGAATCCCCCGGACGCACAATATACTCCAGACGCACAGCCTCCCATAAATCAGAGTGGAGTTCGTCTTCCGATGTCTCGTGAAGGATCGAAAGCGTTTTGATCTTGGCGGTGTTTCCAAGGCAAGCAAGCTGCTGTAATGCCTTCTGCGTTTGGAGTGGCAGACGGTTCAATTTTCCAATCATGAGGTCTACCACGTGACCGGTGTAACCCTTCTCGTGGATCCGATTGAGGTCCCAAGACCATCTCCCATTGTCATGATCGAAGGTGAGCAATGCCTCCTCGGTAAGCGCAGAAATAAACTGAATGGCGAAAAATGGATTACCTGCCGTCTTGTCATGGACGACTTGCGCCAGCGGAGTGGCTCGCTCCAGTTCGCAACGGAGAGCATCCGCAACTAACTGTCCCAAATCCTCACAGGCTAAGGGCGCAAGGATGACCTCCTGCACTACCGCCCCAGCTTGGCGGATTGCTTCGAGCTTGCGCATCAGCGGATGGGCGGAATTAACTTCGTTGTCCCGGTAAGCGCCGATCAACATCAAGTACTCCACATCTGGCTGGCTCAGCAGATCTTGGAGCAAATCAAGCGTAGCTGCATCGAGCCATTGCAAGTCGTCGAGGAATAAGGCAAGGGGATGTTCCCGCCGTGCGAACACGCCGATAAATCGCCGAAACACCAGTTGGAAGCGGCGTTGCGCATCCTGCAGCGGAAGATCAGGTACCAGTGGCTGTTGTCCGAGGATGAATTTTAACTCCGGCACTAAGTCCACCATGAGCTGTCCATTCGGACCTAACGCCTCCCGAAGCGCGTCGCGCCAGTTACGCAGCTGGGTTTCGCTCTTACTCAGAAGTGGACGGATAAGGCTCTGAAAGGCTTGAGCTAAGGTGGCGTAAGGGATGTCGCGCTTATACTGGTCGAACTTTCCGGATGCAAAAAGACCGCGGGGCGGCACAAGCACCTTCTGCAGATCATTGACGACAGAGGATTTGCCGATACCCGAATATCCAGAAACGAGCACTAACTCTGGCGTGCCGCTCGCGAGGACACGGTCGAAGGAGGCAAGCAAGGTATTGATTTCATGTGCTCGGCCATACAATTTCTCGGGAATCAATAGCCGGTCTGGCGTGTCGCGTTCGCCCAGCGGGAATTCGTGGATTTTATCCTGAACTCCCGTAACTACTGAACTCCTCAAATATTCACCAAGACAGCGCTCAAGATCATGCTCAGCTCCGCTCGCCGTCTGGTACCGTTCCTCGGCAGTCTTGGCCAACAGCTTCAGGATAATAGCTGAGAGCGCTGGCGGAATCTCTTTTCCTCGCTCTGCAGGCGGAATTGGCTGTCTTGCAATGTGACAGTGCACCCATTCCATCGGATCAGACGCCGTGAAAGGGAGACTCCCGGTCAGGATTTCGTACAGCGTGACCCCGAGTGAATAGAGATCGCTCCTGGAATCGATGGAACGGTTCATACGCCCAGTCTGTTCGGGCGCCATGTAGGCCAGCGTTCCCGCGATCGTTTCGGGTGGTTCAGGAGCCTGGCGCTCGCGCGGTAAGTCTGAGGCAATACCGAATCCGGTTAGCCAAACCCGGTTAGTTTTCGGATCCACCAGGATATTTGCCGGCTTTATGTCCTTGTGGATGAGACCTTGCTCATGGAGTTTGCCCAGCGCGGAAGCAATACCGGCGGCGATCCGCAGAAAGCGGCTCACCTCCAATGGATGACCAAGAAGCTGACTCAGAGGCTGGCCGCCCGGGTCATCCAGCACTAGCACCGTCCTGCCATCATAGCTGACCAAATCAAGAGGAAGAACTGCCCAATCAGGGTCAAGTCTGGTCCTCAGCGCGTATTCATGCTCCAGCCGCCTAAGGGTGCCTTGAGCAGGCCGCTTCAAAACAGGTGCCACAACAAGGATACGGCTGGGATAGGTCTCCCTTTGGCCACGGTACAGAACAATCCTGGCGCCTCGCCGCAGCGACACCAGGGCATATGACGAGACATCTATCATCGCGGTTTCAGTCAAAATAGGATCGCCGCCAATCGCACGGAGCTGAACCCAGCCATGGCGCGGGGGTGATGCCCGCGGCTAGCGTAACGTTTGGCGTACTTGTTTGCACCAAAGAAAAAGTCCGTTATAGGGCCGCAGACCCGTCATCGGACGAACTCGGAAAAGACAATGGACGAAAAGGCCTGATTCCTTTGCTTCTGTCGTCGGTGAACCGCCGATTGGAATAACATCGAAACTTTATTGGGGGCGTAAACGTCTGTTGGTTGGCTAAGCCGTAATCGGTGGAGTGAGGAGAGGAAGCTTGCGAACCAAATGAAAGCAAATACCCAAAACCAAGAGCGCCGCACTGTCCTCGTGGTTGACGACGATTCGCGATTGCTGCGTGCTCTTGCGACGCTGATACGCTCTGCCGGCGTCAACGCTCTGACTTTTGAGCGGCCTGCTCATTTGCTTGCGGCTGAGGTGCCCAAAACCGATGTCTGCCTCCTGCTGGATGTCCACATGCCAGAAATGAATGGAGTCCAGCTGTACGAAACATTGACTGCCGACCGGCCCGCTTTGCCCTTGATAATGATGACTGGTCGTGATGATGCACAGACCCGGCATTTGCTCCGGCGCGTCAGTACGGTCGCAGTTTTGAACAAGCCTTTCGATGAGGCTCTCCTGTTTGACGCTATCTTTCGCGCGCTCACGTTATCGCGCGAATTAGATCGAAGCGACAGAATACGCCGCTTAAGTCAAACTAGGTCTCGTTAACCGAAATCCGAATTTGTAATCCGCAGATTTCATAGATTACGCAGATTAACCGAGGGTTAGATGACGATTGGTTAGCGATTTTTCGTCGCGGACTTTGGTGAGCGGTAACAAATCTCGCGGCCGCGGGAACGCAGGCGGACCCTTTCAAGCCAACTCTCCGGGCCGTGGCCGACGGCGGTATACCTCTTCTTATGACTCAGTTACTGGAGGTCTGCTTTCACCGGCAAGTCGAATTCAAAAGTGGCCCCGCGATCAGGATTGCATGTCGCCCGCAAATGGCCGCCGTGGTTCTCGATGATCGAGCGCACAATCGCAAGGCCCATGCCCATGCCCTTTGGTTTGGTCGTGAAGAAAGCATCAAACAGCCGCGGCATAGCCTCAGGTTGTATCCCGTTTCCGGAGTCGCGAACCGACACCCGG
>JAFAZK010000252.1 GCA_019239825.1 Verrucomicrobiota bacterium
CACCTTGGCGATTAAGGTCATGCATCCCGCCTTAGTACTGCAGAGCAAAGTAGCCATGGCTGGAAAGAGAAGCGCAAAGCTACAACAGGATCTTAAACACGTGCGCATGGCGTTGCTTTTCGTCCGAGCATTCATTTCTGAAACTGCCGAGACAAATGCCCGAGAGGCAATCAAACTTTGTAAATCCGTCATAGAGATCGCTGAATCTACTGACGGGCTAGCACTCTTCGAAAGATTTAGCCTTGCAGTGGAGTCGGCGCTCCCCGCGCAACATCCAGAGATGCACCCTAAATTGTCGCGTTTTCTGAACACAACCGCGGTGGCTCGTCTCTCTCGTGTCCACACTAAACGCAAGCGCAACCAATCTTCGTGACGTGATTGATCTTTACCCCCGCTGATAGGGCACACTGACCCCACCACGCTCTCCCACGACCATGGTGCTGTACCGCGAGCTGAGGCCAAGAAGTTCTGGGCGGTTCGTCCGAAGAGGCTTAGTCCCGGCGACGTTATTCAATTCAAGCAGCCGAGAGCTGCCTAGGGACGTGAGCAAAGGGCCAGCGAGGCTTTCACTCGATTGCCGGTTATCAATTGGTTGTCTAATGGCGCGGAGGTGATGATCTTATTACCAGGCGGCTGGACGACATAGGAAACGAAGTTATTCGCCAGCGGTGGTGCGAGCGTCATCCGAACCGGGACGACGAGCCACAGCGTATGCTATTCAAGAAGGATGTCCCATCGTCCTTCGACGCAGACACCGCTCCTGGGAGCTTGAGCCCATTTTTAGCCCTCGGTGCCCGAGCTTGGATTACCCAGAATTTCTGCTCAGAGCTGCTGTGCTGGTACGTCTAGGGTGAGTGAGCGGCTTAAGAGGGAGCGCCAGGATGAGACGTTGAGGGCGTTGGAATGGCAAAGGCTGAAAACGCAATTACTACAGTACAACGATGCAAAAGCCTTTCTCGGATGTTCGAATTCTGATTGATAGCCTCTTTCATTGCTAGAGCGACGGGGCCTTTTGACGACCAAGAAAGATGTCTTTGTCTGGTTGAGCAGCCATCGTGTTGCCGCAATCAGTGATCAAGTTAATCAAACCATCAGGTAGCGAATAAGCACCCGCTACAGAACAACATGCCACGTGGTAACATTTAGCCAGTGCACGGGCCCGGTGTAGTACTTCCGGTTCGAGTCCTCTTAGGGTCGCCACTTTTCCCTGCTTTCGCAGGGCCAGGCTGCTGGTTGTAAAGATCAGGTTCAGTTCGGGCTCTTTGTCGTGGGAACAAAGGATTCTTCCTGCCGGTCTGAGGACCCACGATGAGGGTAAATCGCAGAACGCCGCATCGTGCCGGGTTTGTCGATTGGTTGTCGTCGCATCGCAACCCCCTTGCAAGTAACTGCTTGCTTGATTACGCTACACGCCTCCCGCTCGTGGATGGCTGCCGAGCGTGAACGCAGTATGGACGCTATGTCGACAACGCCGGTAACGGCGCGCTGGCGGCGGGTGTCGGCACTGATTGATAGAGAAGGAGTCGACTGTTGATTAAACCCTACTTTTCTAGTATAGATTTAGAGAATGACCTTAAACGCACGACTGGCTTTGGTTTCTAACCAGGCAAAATTTCTCTGATGGATCGGGGCAACTTTCATTCGAGACCCACCAAGGATGCTAAGCGTGCAATCGGCGGATTCGACATTCAGGCGCCGGCCATGTGCATTTCAGGGCTCGGACCAATTCGGTTAAACCAACTGCAATGTCAGCGTCACAAATAGACTTTGCCAAACCGAGTTATGTGGTCGAACCGGGCAAACTGCTCGATAGCCATCCCAAAAGCCTTTGGGCTTATCGGGAATTGTTTTTATTGCTCGTCAAAAGAGACTTTGTTGCTGCCTACAAACAGACGGCGCTCGGGCCGTTCTGGTTTTTTGTGCAGCCATTTCTCGCTTCCCTCGCCTTCCTGGTCGTCTTTAGCCAGATCGCTCGCCTTTCGACCACCGATTTACCGCCTTTGGTCTTTTACATGTCGGGCATCATCGTTTGGAATTTCTTTTCAAATTGTGTGAGCAAAGTCGCCTATACTTTTTTGCTCAATGCCCAGGTCTTTCGGAAGATTTACTTTCCGCGGCTCATTATGCCTCTCAGCCAGATCGGCACGAACCTGCTAAATTTTATTCCCCAGTTGGGCGTCCTATTCCTATTGATCGGGTTCTACAACCTGAGCGGGAGAGGAATTGCGCTGAGTCCCTGGCTGTTTGCTTTACCGTTGACCCTTGGACTGATGGCCTTGTTGGCTCTAGGTCTCGGATGTCTGATCGCGGCAGCCACGGTCAAGTATCGAGATCTGACGATCGTTGTAGGCTACATGCTCAACCTCTGGATGTATGGCAGCCTGGTTATTTGCCCGCGGAGTGCGGTCCCGCCCAATTTGAGCTGGCTGGTGACGCTTAACCCGATGGCCAGCTTTGTGGAATGCTATCGCTCCAGCTTGTTTGGCACTGAACATGCCGAAGGGGGGCCTCTCATGATTGCGATAGCGATCACTCTCCTCCTGGCCGGGGTTGGCCTCGCATGCTTCAAAAGATCCGAAAGAACTTTCACCGACCACATCTAATGCCCGTCGCTATAGAAGCTCACCACATCTCGAAACAATTCTTCCTTGGCGAACGCAACCAACGGACGTTTTTTGAAGATATTTGGTCTAACACAATCTTCGGAGTGCAGCGCTTCCTTCAGCCAGGGCGAGCGAGCCTGGCAGAACCTTCTTCGCGTCCGAGTTTTTGGGCGCTGCAAGATGTCTCCTTCCAGCTGCATCAAGGCGAAACGTTAGCCATTATCGGCGAAAACGGGGCTGGCAAATCCACGTTACTAAAAATCCTCTCTCGCATCACGCAGCCCACCAAGGGAAAAGCCAAGGTTTTTGGCCGACTAGCCAGCCTGCTTGAGGTAGGTGCCGGATTCCATCCGGAGTTTTCGGGACGAGACAATATCTACTTGAATGGCACCATGCTAGGTTTCTCCAAGAAAGAGATCCGCCAAAAGTTCGACGAGATCATTGATTTCTCCGGGCTGGAAAAATTCATCGATGTACCGGTTAAAAACTATTCGAGCGGGATGTACATCCGTTTGGCCTTTTCCGTAGCGGCGATTCTCAACCCGGAAATCGTCATTTTGGATGAAGTGATTGCGGTGGGAGACGCTGCGTTCAAAAAGAAATGCTTTGAGCGGGTAGAATCGATCTTCAAACAGGGCCATACCGTGATCATGGTAAATCACGAGATGGCTCACCTCCGCCGGATGAGCCATCGTTGTCTCTGGCTTCGCCACGGCCAAGTCGAGATGTTCGGACCTACCAACGAGGTAGTCACTCATTACGAACGTGCGATGAATGAAGCGCTGGACGATCGGCCGCGACCGGCGGAGCTTGCCGGATCCGAATGCGCTTCGGCGTTCCTTGCTGCTCCGACTAATTGACAGTCCTCGAGACTGCGCACAAAGGGCAGCCTACCCGAACGTCTGTTCCCCTTCCGCCCAGTATTTGCCAGGTACATCCATCATCACCAGATAAACCCTATCGGCATCTATTCCGAGGTGGTCGGACACGCATTTGGCTAGCGCACGTGGAAGCTTTTGGCGACTTGTCTCCGGGATTCCGATGCTCCGCACTTCTAGAAAGGCCGCACCGTTCGGGTCGCTATCGAAAGTCATGTATGGTGCCGGCGTCCAAGCGACCATGACGTACTTTTCCGGCTTGTTCAGGGCCGTCGCGACAATCTTGGAAGCCTCAGTTAGTAAGCGCTTTTGTGCCTCCTCCTCTATCCCTACGTTAGTCTGAATCGATAAATAAGGCATAGTTCGTTCTTTAAGCGCAGTTCCAGGACGATCAACCGCGAATAGACACGAATTGAACCGCGAATAAAAACCGAGGAAGAGATGGACCGCCCGTTGGCCTTTTTTTGGTGGGGCGAGGCTCCCGAACGGCTCCACGTTCCAACGGAGGAGATCGGTGGAATCCTGCTAGTACCGTGAATAGGATTTTGATCGCGCCGAGCCGTAATTCAGCGCGACACCCACGGCTCGGCGCGCGTTTAGGCCTTGCGAATCTCGTCGTTACGTGGGCACCAATCTCTTTGCTAAAACGATGAGGTCTTTCGGGAGCCTCGCCCCACCAAAATCTGCGTTCATCTGCGGTTGATTTTTCATTCGCGTGTATTCGCGGTTCAATTCGTGTCTGTTCGCGGTTACTCTTGGGTCCTCCCGCCATGAAATCAATCCTTTTGGTAGCCGGCCTGGTCTGCGCCACCTCCGCGGTTGCGGCCGATTCGCCCGACGCGCGTGAAATTACGGACCCGAAGTCCCTGGCATCGCGATCCGTAAAGGACGTGGTCCCAATCCCCATCGATGACCTTTTCTATACTCGCTCAGTTCGCGGAGGCGCCTGGTCGCCGGATGGTAAACAGATTGTGTTCGCCACGAATCTCACCGGGCGAGACAATTTATGGAAAGTAGCCTCGGATGGCGGATGGCCCATACAGCTCGTCCAATCCGACGAGCGGCAAAGCGGAGCGACGTGGTCACCGGACGGAAAATGGATCACGTTCGAGGCCGATCGCGGCGGAGACGAAATGTATGATGTCTATGCCATCCCCAGCGATGGCGGGGCCGTTGTAAATCTCACCAATACGCCGGATATCTCCGAAACCGACGCGACCTGGTCTCCTGATGGAAAATCGCTAGGTATACGGTATAAACCAAAGGCTTCGCCCTCGACGGACATCGCGGTGCTGGACTGGAGTACGCACGCGATTCGCAATCTGACTCATGAAAAGAGTGCGGACCATCTCTGGAGCGCCATGGCATGGAGTCCAGACGGCAAGTTCATTTATTCGACACGGATCAGCGCTGGATTCACCGATAGTGATGTCTATCAGATCGAGGTCGCTACCGGTAACCTGGAAAATTTAACACCCCACCAAGGAGAGGTGCGGATCATCCTCGCATCCGTTTCGCCCGACGGCAGTACCTTGCTGGTTACCTCGGACCAGCCAGGCGGTTACCCGAATGTCGCCCAGATAGATATCAGCACTAAAAAGCAGACCTGGATCACCAACCTCAAATGGGAGGTCACCGCAGGAAACTTTTCTCCGGACGGCAAACAGTTTACTTACTATGTTAATGAAGATGGGCGATTGGACGTGTATCTCGCGGACGTTGCCACGGGACATGGTAATAAAATCAGTTTCCCGGACGGCCTCAACGGAGCTCCGGATGCGCCAACACCGTTTTCCCCACAAGGCGGACTCCTTTTGGTTGAACACGAAAGCTCTACTCAGCCGAGTGATTTATGGATATATGATATCGCCCGGCGCTCTCCCCGGCAGTTAACTTTCTCTGCGATTGCCAGCCTGACTGCGGCCAAGATCCCTGGCTCGCAATTGGTTCACTACAAGTCTTTCGATGACAAAATCATCAGCGCGCTTGTGTGGGTGCCGTTTAATCTCCAGCGGGACGGATCGAATCCCGCCATTGTACTACCCCACGGCGGACCTACTGGGCAAACTCAGGATAACTTTAGCCGCGGGATTATCACTTTGGTCACTCACGGTTATGTTTGCATTGCCCCAAACGTTCGCGGTTCAACCGGTTACGGCATGGAGTTTCAACAAGCGAATGTAAAAGACTTAGGCGGCGGCGATTTACAAGACGAAGTCTATGCGGCCAAATTCCTCGAGGGCACCGGCTACGTTGATCCGAAGAAGATCGGCATCACTGGCGGTTCATATGGCGGCTTTATGACCTTGATGGCGATTGGTAAGACACCAGATGTATGGGCAGCTGGAGTCGAGATGTTCGGCATCATCAATTGGCTTACCATGTTCCAGCATGAAGATCCTTTCCTTCAACAATACGAAAAATCGCTGCTTGGCGACCCAGACAAAGATCGCGCCATTTATGAGGCGGAGTCGCCGCTTGCGTACATCAAGAATACAAAGGCCCCTCTGTTAGTGTTGCAGGGTGAAAATGATATAAGGGTGCCTAAGGAAGAAGCGGAGCAAGTGGTCAAACTGCTAAAAGATTTAGGCAAGCCCGTGGAATCGCATTATTACCGCAACGAAGGGCACGGATTCAGCAAACGCGAGAACCAGATCGATGCCATGCAACGCCAGCTGAACTTCTTTGATCGTTTCCTCAAGGGGCTATGAGTTTTAGGTTTGGGTTCTAAGTTCTAGGTCGTAGGTTCTAGCTTTTAACCGGGGGTTACGGTTAACAGATTAACATTTCCTCAAGCCAAACCCTGCAATATATAACTTAAAACATATAACTTAGAACTTAAGACCTAGAACCTAAAACTCCGGTGGAATCTTTCAATTATCTGTCGGTTCTGATTTCGATTATCCTGGGGTTAGCCATTGCACAGGTCTTGCAGGGAATCCGTGGATTAGTTCTCACCAGGTCAAAGGTCAAAAGCTATACTCCGACTATTATTTGGACCGGAATGGCATTACTAATCGCGATCCAGGGCTGGTGGGCGAGCTTCAGCATGCATCAACAGGCTAACTGGAATTTTTTAGCGCTTTTGATCATCGTGTTACAGGCGACCTGTGTTTATATGGTCGCGGCGTTGATCTTGCCCGACACTAAGGGCGACCATGCCGTCGATCTAAGGGAGCATTACTTCGCGCATCGTCATTGGTTCTTTGGCGCGGTTCTCGCCGATATCATCTTTAGTTTGTTGAAGGAGCTCGTCCTTTATGGCCGGCTTCCTCGGCCGTTCGACCTCGCGTTTCAGCTCGCCTTCGGTGTGATCGCGGTCATAGCAATGCTACAACGCCGGGAGTGGTTGCATAAGGTTTTAGCTCCCGTTTCAGGCGTGCTTTTTCTGCTCTATATCGGGTTGATCTTTCGCAATTTGCATCAATGACCTCCGCCTCCTTCCGCAGGTGCGGGATCAAGAACCAGTTCCGTAGGAGCGAAATCTTAGCTTCGGGCCAAATCTGACGGTCGTTTTGAGCCGCAATAGCGAGCGCCAAAAGCCGGTTATAGTCTGACAAATCAAGCGGTAGACCCCGCTCCGAGATCGTCTAGATTTCTGGGAAGATTGGCCGCAATCACATGATCGCGGCAGATACGAGCTTTAGAAAAACTAGCCAAAGAACCTCATCCTATGGAAGCTTTAGTCCTGGAACGAAAAGGCGAACTGTCGCTACGAGAAATCGATTTGCCGGCTACCCTGGGGCCGCACGATGTAAGGATCGCAATCCATACGGTCGGTATCTGCGGCAGCGACGTGCATTACTACGAATACGGCCAGATTGGGCCCTTTGTGGTGAAATCACCGATGGTGCTTGGACACGAAGCAGCCGGTACCGTAGTCGAAGTCGGAAGCGAGGTAAAAAACTTGCGCGTTGGTGATCGGGTCTGCATGGAACCAGGCATCCCCGACCCGAACAGCCGTGCTGCCCGCCTCGGAATTTACAACCTGGACCCGGCAGTCCGCTTCTGGGCAACCCCGCCCGTGCATGGATGCCTCACTCCTTTTGTAGTCCATCCGGCAGCTTATACCTTCCGGCTGCCGGACAACGTTAGCTTTGCCGAAGGGGCAATGGTGGAGCCGTTAGCGGTCGGCATGCACGCATCAGTAAAGGCAAAGATTAAACCCGGAGATGTAGCAGTGGTTATGGGAGCCGGTCCGATCGGAAATGTGACCGCACTAGCCGCCCTGGCCGGCGGCTGCAGCCAAATTGTTATGACGGATGTTCTCCAGCCCAAGCTGGACGTTGCTGCGAAACTCGGACCGATCCGCCCGGTGAACCTGACTAAAGAGAACCTCCGAGAAGTTATCGATGATCTCACCGACGGTTGGGGCGCAGACATTGTTTTCGAGGCGAGCGGAGCACCGCCCGCCATTAAGACCGTGCATGAGCCGCTTTGTCCAGGCGGTCGTATCGTCTTCATCGGCCTACCGATCCAGCCGGTACCGATTGACGTCGTCTCCTTGAGCGCAAAAGAAGCCTCTATCGAAACCGTCTTCCGTTACGCTCACGTTTATCCACGAGCCCTGGCACTAATGGGCTCCGGTAAGATCGACGTGAAGCCGTTGATTAGCCGGACGTTCGAGTTCGACAAAAGTGTCGATGCCTTCAACTTCGCCCTGCACATGCCGCCGGATTGTGTGAAGGCGCAGATTCAGATGCCGGGAAAATAGGCTATTGATAACCTTCCATCGGCATTATTTTCTCCGGCGCCGAATTGAAAGCGATCGACCGGCACCGACGCCCCGCTCTGGGCGGGGCGTCGTCAAACCAATTGCATTCCGTGACCGGTTACCGACTTAGCGGAAACCCTGCTGGATCAGCGGGGCGATCTTATCGACGTTCGCGGGAGTTACCAACCCAACTCCCGTGTCCTGGTGCAAACCGGGGATAAGATATTTCTTCGTTAACCAGATTTGCATCACGGGATCCCAGCCTTGGAGGTAAAGGACCTGATCGAAGCTGGCCACGATGTACCCGGCCTTGATGCCGGCGATGACGTCCGGTCCGAGGTCAATACCCCCTACCACCACATCACCCGGTTTCTTGCCAGCATCTTTGAGGATCTTCGGCAAGATAGCGGTGAGTTGTCCGTGCTGGGTCCCAATTGCTTTAAGGTCCGGATGAGCTGCAAGATAGGCTGTCATCACCGGGATCCCTTTAGTCGCGTCGCTGTCGATATCCTGGGTGACATCGAGTTTGTCTACGTTACCCTTGCCGAGAGTCTTCTCCAGAGCGTCAAACACACCCTGAGAACTACGACTGCGGCCTTCTTGGTGGAAGATGTCCCAAACGACTGCCTTATCACCCGCTTTAAGCTTTCCGCTCTCGACCATCGCTTGTCCGGTTAAATAACCGCCCGCATACAGGTCGGCGCCGGCATATCCAAACCCTTTTTCCTTATATTTCTTTTCCAGATTAGGCAGCGGATTGTTGCCGCTGGTGACAATGATTCCCTGTGCCTCGGCCTGGTCGACCAATGGCCCCATGGCATCCTCGCCGGGATGGCCCATGATCTCGATGCCGTCAGGCTTAGCAGCAATCGCCTCCTTGAACTGGTCGATCATCTTCTTTGTATCCCAGCTAGCGTACTGCTCATGCAGTTCGATCCCGAGGGCTTTGGCCGCCGCCTCTGCTCCTGTGGTGCGCGCTAAAACCGAGGCTATACCCGGATCGCCGCCCATTTGCATATAGATGACAATCTTGCCGTCGGCGCCGGCTGACTTCACCGGAGCCATAACTAAAGCGAGAGCGGAGACAAATCCGCACGCCGTAGCATAATAGAAACGCCTTATTTTGGGGCTCATCATAAATCAATGAATTCGTGGATTCAGCGAGATTCGCTGAGGGGGTTAGCCCCTGATTAAATGAAGGTTCAGGCCTTTGGTAAAGACTAAATGGGAAGGAGTTCTGAAGTTCGAGGAGTTCAGAACGATGCTAGAAGCGCTCGTAGACCGTGAACGTTAACGGAAAAACGGTAGGGACGAGCTCCTGCTCGTCCGTGTAATGCGGGGTGAAAGGGAATCAGGATTCCTAAAGGAGGACGAGCAGGAGCTCGTCCCTACCGAACCTGATCCTTCCGAACCCCTGCACTCCGGAACTCCTCAATTCTTTTATTGTGCCGGAACCGGCTGAGCAGTGAGGCAAAATCCCCTTTCCCCGTTGCGGCGTTCAGGACGACAACCGCTGCCATCACGCCACCTTCGACAACCTGGACCCAGTACCCGCTAATCGTAGTGGCAACGACGCCAGCTTCCAGTGAACCGATAACATACGACCCGAAAAAGGTTCCGAAGATAGAGCCAGCACCTCCAGCAATCGAGGTTCCGCCCACAAACACAGAGGCCATCGCAGGTAGAAGATAGTTACCTTGATTCGGATAGAACACGCCAATGTTCAGGGTCAGGATAATTCCAGAAAACGCCGCGATCATACCGTGCAAGGTGAACAGACGGATGCGGGTAGCTTCGACATTCACACCCATAACCCGGGCTACGTTGGCGTTGTCGCCGATAAACATGACACTTTCCCCGAACTTGTGCCGATTGAGGATGAACCAAAGCAACACGGCCAGCGCCAGTGACCAGACTGCCTGGATCGGAATCCCCAAAAACGGGCGGCCTACGAGAAGCTCGTGAACAAAATTCTCGTCGCTTCCTCGGAGCGTCTGCTGCAGACCGCCGGCGAGCAGAATCGAAATGCCATACCAGAAGAAATTGGCCGCCAGGGTTGCCATGATTGACGGAACGCCGATCCGCGCGACCATGAGCCCGTTCAGATAGCCAACCAGCGCCCCAGCGGCCAGAGCCAGCACAATGCCGATCACGGCGCAGTAGGCTGGATCAAAGGTTTTCCACCCCCAAGCAAGCGCGAAGCCGGACAAAGAAACGACGGCAGGGAAACTCAGATCGATCTCGCCCGCTGTGATCACCAGCGTCAACCCTAGCGCCGCAATCAGCGTGGGCGGGACGGTTTCCAGGAACGAAAAATAGATCATTGGCCGCGTGAACACCGCGGGAGCGACCATGATTAAAACGACGTACAGAACCAGCAAGACCGTCGCGATGGCAAAACCTTCCAGCCGGCCCAGAAACCGATAAGCAGCCTTCAAGAAGTTCATTCCCGTGCCTTGTCTTTGCGACCGTGCGCGTACTCGAGCAGAAAATCATCCAGCTCTTTCAAGGTGATGTCTTTCTTCGAAATGCTGGCACCGATCTCACCTCGATCCAGGACAACGAAACGGTCACAGACTTCATACACATCCGGAAGGCTGTGAGAGATGTAAATACTCGCCTTGCCTGCCTCTTTGATTTTGTGGACGAAGTTGATCACCTTCGCCACTTCCTTGAGCGACAAAGCAACGGTCGGTTCATCCAGGACGATGAGGTCCGCCTCGAAATACATGGCTCGCCCGATCGCGATGCCTTGACGTTCTCCACCGGAAAGCTGGCTCACAGTTGAGTCCACTGTGATGCCCTTCCCCCGGAAGCCGATCGTGTTGAGCATGATGTCGTTAGCGATGGCTTTCTGTTTCTTAACATCAATGAAACCAAAACGGTTGACGATCTGGCGCCCAATGAAGAAGTTCCGCCATAGAACCTGCTTTTCGCCGAGCGACTTGTCTTGGTAGACTGTCTCGATGCCGTGCCGGTGAGCGCTTTGAACGTTGTAACGTCGAAAATCGACTTTCCGGCCGGCGATGTACAGTTCACCGCTAGTCGGGGGAAAGACCCCAGTCAGGATTTTTACAATGGTCGATTTACCGGCACCGTTATCTCCAATCAACCCGACGATTTCGTTGCGACAGACGTCCAAGTTGATGCTGGTCAAAGCGCGGACCAGACCAAAATACTTATCAATGTTGACCATCCGCAGCGCGTATTGGTCGGGAGAATCTTGAAGCGGATTACTCATCGGAAAAGGGGGAACCACCAGTCTTCTATCGGCTGGCGAAAAACACGATAATTGACTAAGGACGCAATCGAAAGTCGAACAGAAAATCTCACGCAAAGACGCAAAGGCGCAAAGAGAAGGCAAACAATCCTAATAGCCGCAGAGTCGCAAAATATCTCTGAAAAGGGATCGACCGCGGTTTGACACAGATTTTACGCCAACTGGGTTCTGGTTATGAGGCTCCGCTAACGGCGTCTTAGGCCATGGGTAGTGGTCGAGTCTAAGAGCTACTCTCTGATCTGCGGATCATTCTGATCCGTGTACGTCTGCTTTCATTCCGCCTGGAGTGCTCCAGGGTGAGGTATTTTGGGGGCTTTTGGTCCTTTGCGTTCTTTTGCGGCTATTAGGATTCGTCTGCTCTTTGCGCCTTTGCGTCTTTGCGTGAGATTTTTTGTTCGACTGTTTGGGAGCTTTTACGATCCCAAAGCTAACTCGTTCAATACTCGAGCGGGCTCCGGTGGCGGAGTTCCACGGCGCGCTTCCATATAGTCCGCGAGAAAGGTCGCATCGCGGGCAACACCAGAAAAACGGCCTGAACCCCAGGTGTATTGCCACGGCAGACCCAAAAAATAGAGGCCGGGCACGGTGGTTACGCCGCGTTGATGCGAGGGATAACCTTTACCATCGAAGATGGGAACTTCGATCCAGCTGTAATCGGTCCGATAACCAATTGACCAGATCACAGTCTGTATACCTGCCGCGAGGCAATCCAGCTCAAGGACTTGCGTAGAGGGTTCCCAAACCGGGCGATACCGTTCCTCAGTTGATACCGTTATCCCCGCCGACTCAATAAACTTATCGATCGTGTTCTTAATACTCTCGGCGACAGCGTCCGCTTGATCGAGGTTCTGTTTTAAATCATCCGCAAATTTTAACAGCGTCCCATTAATATCCTTCAACCGGCCATAAAGTTTCATCCCTTCTGTGGCCAGTTTCCGCAAATCGATATCCCGGCCACCATCGCGCCCCGTTACATAATGATTCGCCTTGGCCCGAACCCGTTCTTTCAGCGGATGCTCATGGATAGGCTTGTCGTAGTAACCCATCTCATGGAGCCAAGCGACTACGTCTTTACCTCGATACCGTCGCGCTGTCCGGGGCGCTCCACCCACGCATAGATGGACTCGACGTCCGGCCAGATGAAGATCATCCGCGATTTGACAACCCGATTGGCCTGACCCTACAACTAACACTTCGCCCGGACCAATTAACTCTGGATTTTTATAATCGCTGGAAAGCATCTGGTTGACCGTGACCGGAAGTCGCTCCGCCATTCGCGGCACGGAAGGTACCTGATATCCTCCGGTGGCAACCACAACTTGATCCGCCAGATAATCGCCCAGACTCGTGCTAACCACAAACCGACCTGCCTCGTTTTGCGCCAAACGAGAAACATGCACTCCTTCCCGAAGCGGTGGCTGAAAGGATTGTGCGTAAGCCTCGATATAGGCTACGATCTCGTCCTTCTTCATAAACCCGTTCGGGTCGTTGCCGGCGTAAGGGAAACCAGGCAACTGGCATTGCCAATTCGGTGTAACCAGACAAAACGAGTCCCAACGTTTACTCCGCCATGACTCCCCCAACCGTTCCTTTTCAAAGATCAGATGATCGATCCCCCGCTCTTTCAGGCAGTGGCTTAGGGACAGCCCGGCCTGCCCGCCTCCGATAATGATTACCGGATAATGGTCAACGACTTGACCCTCTTCGGATCCGTTTTGTTGATTTGTGCTCATAGTCGTTTGTTCTTGGAATCACGCACAGCCCGGCCCTGGCGGGGCGAGGCTCCAAACACTTCAAGGTTCTAAGTTTTAAGTTGTAAGTTTTAAGGCTGTGTTGCACGCACCCGATTGACCACCGAGACCAAGCATTAAAAGTAGAACTTAGAACCTTGACCCTAGAACTGTTGGGAAACCTCGCCCCACCAAATTGGCGGTTTCAAATACTAACAATTCGAATAACAGCGTCCTGCGTATAACCCTGGCTCCAACGCTCGATCTCGCTTAACTGGGCGGCGGCGCTTGAACATCCAAACCCGAACTTGGCGCGTACTCGTTCGGACGCTTCCGCTAAAGCTTTGCGGCTACGCTGCACAAATTCGGCCAGTAGCATCTCTTCCCCTTTCTCAAAATAGCGTCGCACAACGCTCGATGGCGAGTAGCACTCTTTGGTTGCGCCATCAGGTAGTTCAACAGTGAAGATAACCTCGGGCATAGTTGTAGACGTTTGGCGTTCGCGGTTTGGCGTTTTGGGGTTCGGCGTTGGAATGATCGAAAATCGAGATCTGAGTTAGGTGGCCTGGGTCCCCTGTTTTTCGAAGGTCGAAAGCGTCGAACAAGCGGCGCACTTGGTACAGCCAGCTTTGACTCTATCTGAAGTCATTCCTGCTTCCGTTAGCCAATCACCAATCGGTTGTAGCACAGCGCGCATGAAATCGGCCGAAGGGGGATGATGATCGGCCAAGGGCGTACCACTAACCGGCACAAACGGGACTACGAATGGGTATACGCCAATCTCGATTAAGACGCGGGCTGCTTCTAATAAGCTCTCTACGGTATCGCCGAGTCCAGCTAGCAGATAGGTACTAACTTGCCCGCGACCAAATTCTGTGACTGCCGCGGTAAACGCTTCCAGGTAAAACGAGACGGACACCTCCGCTTTCCCTGGCATAATCCGGCGTCGAACTTCTTCGTCCCAGGCTTCCAGATGCATCCCAAGAGCATCAACACCAGCTGCCCGCAGGCGGCGAAACCAGCCGAAATTGGCAGGAGGCTCACATTGTCCTTGAATGGGTAATCCGGTTTCGGCCTTGATGGCGGCTGCTGAATCCGCCAGCACCGCAGCCCCGCGATCGTCACTCGCCGGAGTACCCGTGGTCAGGACCACATTGCGCACTCCGTCTAACCGTTGGGCGGCCTCGGCTACTTCAGCCAACTGTTTTGGCGTTTTTTTGGCGATCGTTCGCCCGGCTTTAAGCGATTCGCCGATGGCGCAAAACTGGCATTTCGTCTCACTGTTGCCGTAGCGAATACACGTCTGCAATACGGTAGTCGCCAAGGTATCGCGGGAATGCAGTTGAGCGATTTTCCAATACGGAATTCCCTCCTGGGTACTCAAAGCATAGAACTTCGGCTGTGGTGGAAACGAAATCTCACAGACGTGTTCTTCGTTCTCCTGCAATAGCGAAATGCCACGGCTGTCCGGAGACATCGCGACATAAGGCGAATGAGTCGCACCATGCGTGTGCACCGGCACCATAATCGTAGTGCCCAAAACAGTAATCGCCTTATGATCCGTCGGCCCGGCGCCACCGATGCGACTGGCCGCGCCCACCTTCGGATCAACTAACCGGAGTCCGCGAGTTTGCAGGTCAGACAGGAGCCGCTGTTTCCTGGTGAGCAGCGCTGTCTGAAAATCGATAGTTTCCCTCATAACTTGTTCCCGATTCTTTCCCCCTCTCATCCTGTACCCCAAGTCCCACCAAAGGCCGGTCGGCCTTTGGCAAGACTTGAGCCTTTGCTTCACGATCGATGGTCAGAGTAAAAATGTCCGGCCGAGAATAGTGTCCAACCGAGTCCAACATTCGTTTCCGTTTCGTGATGAGATCGGGATCAAGCTCGGCAATAGCCATTCCTTCTCCTTCCGTAATCGGTTCACAAAGTGGAACACCTTCCGGCGATATGATGGCCGTGTAACAACCTCCTCGCAGGACCCGACGCATCTTTTCATCCGGGGTAATGGTGGCGATCTGTTCTTCGGTCAGCCAGCCGGTCGCGTTGATCACAAAACACCCGGCTTCAAGGGCGTGATGACGGATGGTAACTTCAATTTGATCGGCAAAGATTTGGCCGACCATCGAGCCGGGGAATTGCGCACAGTGCAATTCTTCCCGCTCTTCCATCAAGGCAAAACGAGCGAGCGGGTTATAGTGTTCCCAGCAGGCCAATGCGCCGACCCGGCCGACTGCGGTTTGGGCAACGCGGAACCCGCTTCCGTCCCCCTGACCCCAGATCATTCTTTCATGATACGTAGGCGTAATCTTGCGGCGCTTTACTAAAAGAGAACCGTCTGCATCGAAAATCAGTTGAGTGTTGTAAAGGCTGCCTCCGTCGCGCTCGTTAATGCCTACTACCAACACCATATGGTAACGAGCCGCAGCATCTGCCAATCTTTGGGTGATCGGTCCGGGCACCTCGACTGAATTTTCATACAGCCGCAAGTGTTCTTTTCCCGCACTCACCGGAGGAGAGACAAATGAGAAGTATGGGTAGTAAGGGATAAACGTCTCGGGGAAGACAGCCAGCTCGACACCCAGGCCGGCAGCCCGGCCAATCGCGTCACACACGCGCTCGATTGTCCCGGCGCCGCCCGAGAGATCGGGCGCAATTTGGACCGCGGCCGCCTTAATTCGTTTCATCGATTACACCGTCCAGGAATCGATGATTACTGCCCCGGCCTTTTTGTGCATCAGGATGATATCGAGGACATCCAATGGGTTGATCGGCCGAATACCCGGGATAAAGGCTTTCTCGGTTTGCCCGTACAAGGCTTGGGTAGAAAACCGGCAGCCATACACCTTGCCTCCCTCATCCATGAATTTCTCCATGCGTTGATTGACGAAAAGATGGCCGGGAAACGCTTCATCGCCCAAGGTGGGAAAACCACGTTGGAAGCCCATAGTGACGCCCGGTCCGTACAACAGAATCGAGGTTTCGAAACCTTTACGCAAAAGGCGAGTCGCAACCAGAGTGTTAACAATCGAGATCGAGCCTTCAAAGGCTACCGTATGGAATGTGACGAGCGCTTTTTCGCCCGGATCCGCTTTAACATCAGGGAAGACTTTTTCCTCATAATCAACCAGGAAGTCGCCCTTCTTGTTCATCTCTTTATCGACGGCTGGCATATAAATCGGTCTATCTTTTTGACTGGGTGTTAGCGAAGCGGGAGGGATCCTCGCGGGTTAGAGACTGAGGTAAGCAACTGACGAACCCAGCTTCGTTTGCCGAAGCGGATTTATTGCGCATATTGTTGCACGCTAGCGGCAAGCATCTCCGCGCAAATCATTGCATAACGCCAATAGTAATCGGGAAAGCTCTGCCAGAAATTATGCTCGTAAGACAAATTCAGACAGCGCGCATGGCTGAAATCGCGCAGTCGCTCGGCGTAGCCCCTTCTACCGTTTCCAGAGCCTTACGGAGTGACCCTCGGATCAGCGCGGCGACTCGCCAACGCGTGGAAGAAGCCGCCGAGAAAGTCGGGTACCGCCCTAACCCACTGGTCAGCGCACTGATGGCCAATCGCCGGCGCCGCGGTGGCGCCGGAGAAGTTGATGTGATTGCACTAGTCACAAATTACGGCGGTCGCGAAAGCTGGCGCTCCAAGGATGTTTGCCGCTGGGAGTTCGAAGGCATTCAAGCCCGCGCGGCCGCCCTCGGGTTTAAAATAGAAGTCTTTCCTTTGAGTGAATATCGCGGCAGCCACGAGCGCCTCCAGGCTACGCTGCGGGCTCGCGGAATCCGAGGTGTCCTTTTAGGTTTTTCCCGAGAAGATAGTGAACAGGTTTCTTTTCGGACTGACGGTTTCGCTGTCGCCGGATTAAGCGCCTATTTCTCTTCCGTCATCGTAGATCGTGCTAATTTTCACGGCTTTTACAATGTCCAACTCGCTCTCGAGCACATCTGGCAATTAGGTTATCGCCGGCCCGGGCTGGTAGTTCCAGACTTGAATAACCAAATCTCGAACAATCTTTGGTCGGGCGCGTTTCTTGATTGGCAACGCAGATTACCGAAGGCCGATCGCTGCGAACCGTTTATTCCGATCGATGCGAACGATCAAACCGCGTTTGATTCCTGGCTGGCAACCAACAACCCCGACTCTTTGTTGGTCTACAAAGCGCCGGTGCGCCGGTTTTTGGCTCGGCATCGATTGACTGTCCCGGATGACATCGGCCTAGCTTATCTTTATCGCACGTCCGACGAAATGGGCCGAGCAGCTGGTGTTGACGGGAATTTATCCGCGGTCGGCTCGGCGGCCTTGGATCTCGTCGTGGAAAAGTTGAATGCGAACCGCACCGGATCCGGCAATCATCCTAAAGAAGTACTGATCAAAGGGACCTGGCACGGCGGAGCTACGCTTCCGCCGCGCACGACGCCGTCACCGGGAATGTCTCCCGCGCTGTCCCGTAAACGAGGACAAAAGCTCCCGGGCCGGTGATCTCGCCGACTCGATGGCAAGCGATCTGCCGGTCATTAAAGGCGGCCGTTATATGCGGGACTTGAATCGGATCGACACTCAGCAAGAACCCAAAGCTAGGAAACGAAATCAGCCAACGCGGTAAGTCGGCGCCGTCTGGAATTGGTAAGCGATCTAACCAAAGCTCAGCTCCCACCTGCGAACACTGCAGCAACATGGCTAATGTACCAATGATTCCCCCATTGCTGACATCTTTGCCGGCTCGGATCCAACCTTTCTCGGCGAGAGCCGGTAAAAGAGCAAGATCGCTTCGGAGCCGTTCGGCCGGAGCGCCAACACTCGCGTTCCAGAATGGTTTATCGTCCTGAAACTTTCCTCGCAGATCGACTGCCAGTAGGAGCTCGTCTCCCGGTCTTGCGTCGAAGCTCGTAATCAGACGTTGGGCTCTCCCCAGGACCGCAGCCGCGAGAAAATTCCTTCCCGATCGCGTAATCGTGGTGTGCCCACCAACTACTGGCACTCCGTACACCTGCGATGCGGCGGTCATTCCTTCCCAGATGCCGGTTGCTTGTTCCAGCCCAGGTGTCCAGATGATGTCGATAATCGCTAGTGGGCGGCCACCCATTGCGGCGATATCGCTCAGGTTCACCATCACGGCTGAGTAACCGGCAAACCAGGGATCATCGTTGACGAATGATTCCAACATTCCCTCCCCAGCGAAGAGTAAGAACCCGCCGTTATCGGGAATCGCAGCGCAATCGTCACCTATTTTGATCGAACCGGCGAGCGGTTGGGCCGGAGCATAAGCGCGTGTAATGGCCAGCTTGTCACCAACGCCGACCTGAGTCTTAAGGAAGGCAACTAATCGAGCGAGAGTCGCAAAGTCAGAATTCATTCGCTCCACCGGAGGGGGACCCCATTGGGCCAGGCTCCACCGCGTGTGGTCATAACCGTCTTCAAAAAATGCGCGTGGCCGGCTGATAATAATTCAAGTCTGCTCGCATCTTCACGTGAGGCAGTCCGAATAAGTCAAGTGTGCCAAGTGGTTCCCAGTGTAACCGTTGAAAGAACCTAGCATTCTGATGCTGCACTGTAGCTAGAAACTCGGTGCAACCAAGCGCATGAGCCGTTGAAACTGCCTTATAAATAAGGCCGGCACCCAGCGCACCCAAACCACGGTACACGGGCAGACTATTGCGGACGGAAACACTCGGACTAAGCTGACGGATACTGCGATAATCCCGGGCAACCCCTAGCCGGCTCCCATACCAAAGGCCCGGCTCCCGTTCATCAATGCGCACTACGCCGACAATCCCGTCTTCCATTCCAGCGACTATTGTCTCGCACACGATGGGGATCGCCTGTTCATCAAACTCGTCGCGATCTGTTTCGAAGAAGATCCCTTGTTCTTCGCAAAAAATCTGTCTGCGTAACGCCCAATAACCGTCCAACTCGTGGCCGGCCCGGGCTATCCGGAAACTAAAATCCGGAGAAACGTATTGCGTGAAAGGATCGAACACCATGGTGATTCCCCAGACAGATCTCGCGAGCAACCATTGTGCCAAAGGTCCGACCGCGAATGGACACGAATCCTAAGCCCAACCGCCAGCCCCGAAATTCTCCGGGGTAAAATGAAGGCAAATAGACACAGCGTATTGGAGGGGAGTCGCTTTGGCGCGTGGGCTCACAAACCACGATGTCTGCCGCTGGGCTCGGCGCGACCGGAGGATTTCAGGGGCCGCAGTTCGCTTTCTTCATTCGGTGTCCGCTTGCTCGGGACGGGTCAGCTATCAGGGGACCTGATGGCTGATCATCAGAAACGATATTACAAGCCGGTTCCACGGACCTAGTTTGCACGCAGAAAGAGGTAACAACGGAAATGAAATTAACCAACGTTCTAGGGCAAACTAACCGATCGTTCGCCAGCGTTTTTTTGGCGTTTAGTTTATTCGGCTTTCTTTTTCCGCATAAGGCCGATCAGATAAACCAGAATCACCAAGTGAACCTGAGAACGACTGAACAAACGGCGCAGCCGGAGCCGGCGGATGATGGTTCGCAATACGAGTGGTTCTATTAATCCGCTAAGGTCGGATCGTTAGATTTACCATGGGACGCGGCCAGAAGACCGAGCTTATTTGAGCAGGTCCTTTTGGCCGCGAGTCTTTTTCTCACGAAAGCCTTTGACCGCAAAGAAGGCATCGGCCTGAGCTAGAGCTTCTAGATTCTAGCTGCGAGCGCCCGACGCCTCTACCCTCCTTCCCGATGTCGCCGAGTCCAGCCTGCCAATGGGTTCTTGCGAGTACCAACGGCCTCTGCAACTCGCATCCCTAGTGCTCGTTGAAGATCAGAGAAAATGGCGCGGCGCCTTGCCTGCTGCCGGGCTCGAAGCTGGTCGCGCCGTAAGATTTCGCCGATAAGCAGCGGATAATCGCTCAGGGTGTGAGTCATCGAAAAACGGTAGGTTTCCCTGGCATGAATGGTTCGACGATGTGACGACATAAGGCTCCCTCCTGAATATCAATAATTCTCGTTGTTATTGAAATTATAAGGTCATTCAAGCTTTTTCTTACTGTTAAATTTCCGTCACAGAACTTAATCGCCTCGCGCGAAGCAACCGCCGCAGCAGCGTTCCGAAAAGCATCAACAGTTGGTGGTCAGCAGCGCTGGGACGAAGTCTCCAGCTAGCGTAGGAGATGCTCGGCGCTGTTGCCCAACACGCCGTCACAAAAGCTGATTAGTGGTTACTGACTATCTTAGCCGCCAATCCCCTTTCACCCTTCGACGCGCCTGTTTTCGACTTTGTCCAGGACCTAAGCGGTTGTTTGCATCGAGCTCGTCGAGCTGACCAGGGCCGGCCTCCCCCATTCTACTTTTCACTTCCTCGGCCAGAATCGCCCAGCGTTCATGATCCCGCCATTTACCGCCGACTTTCAAATAGCGTGGGGAAAATCCTTCATACCGGAATCCTGAGCGTTTGATCAGCGCTTTGGATTTCTGATTCTCCGGCTGCACATTTGCCTCCAGACGATGCAATCTGAGGCGTCGGAAAGCGTAGTGTAGGACTAGTTGCAATCCCTCAGTCATATAACCTTGACCGGCAAACTCGGCCGAAGCCCAGAAACCTAAGTATGCGCCTTGCAGATTCCCCCGAAAGATTTGGCTTAGGTTAGCCATCCCGATGACACAATCGTCACTGCGGCGGCAAATTAAGAGTCCGACGAAATCGCTTTCCCGGTTCCTCCGGATATAACCGTCGAAGGCTGTTTTGGTGTCGGTCGGATAGACCCATGGCCGATGCAGGTCGCGGCTAGCCCGCACTGTCGCGATCACTTCTTTCGCATCCGCGGCAGTTGGCCGGCGCAAGTACACTCGGTCCCCACGTTCGAGTGGGCTTTGTTTTCGGCGAGAAGGCATCCTGAAAGTCTGGAGTGCAGCCAAGCCCAGGCCAAGTGCAAAGCGCCGAAACGGCGAATGGGCGAAACGGCGAGAAGACACTATTTAAGTGCCCCCCGTCTTAAGCAGCTTCGCTGCTGAAAACCGATCACTCTCTGGTAATGTCCTATAACTTTATTGCTTAAAGATTTTCCACCTCTCACGTCTCACCAATCACTTCTCATTTCTCACCTTCACAGTGGACCTCACTCGGGTACATCCCATTCTGTTACAGACCTTTTTAGAAGTCGCTGATGCCGGCCAAATTTCGGAAGCCGCCCGGCGCCTTCATCTTTCTCAACCGGCGGTAACTGGTCAGATCCGGAGATTGGAATCGAACTTAGAGATGGCGTTGTTCATCCGGACATCGCGCGGTGTCTCCCTGACTCCGGAAGGAGCTCGGCTGCGGGACCGTCTCCAAGGGGTATTTGCTGAGCTCGAAGAGATCGTGTTAGAGCTTAATCAGACACGAGACGTCACTGGGGTTGTGACGATCGGAGCTAGTACAACGGTCGCCAGATACTTCGTGCCCAGAATCTTTGTTCGTTTCCAGCATTATCATCCGACCACAGCGCTCAAGCTTGTCGTTGGGAATACGGACGCAGTGTTAGATCACCTTCGAGACCATCGGCTCAGCCTTGGTTTGGTTGAGGGCCTCACCCGGAGCCCTGGTTTACGATTGGAGCCATTTATTCGGGACGAAATCATCCCAGTATGCGCCGCCCGTATTCCGGATATAAAACTTCGTCGTGCTATCGAAGCAGTGAAGTCAGCCAGCGACCTCCAAGGTTTGCCTTTAATTTGGCGCGAACCCGGCGCGGGGGCTAGAGCGGTAGTGGAACGACATCTAGAAGAAAATGAAGTCGATCTGCGCAAGTTAGATTATCGCTTCGAACTCGGAAGCAGCGAAGCGATCAAAACCCTGGTTATCGCCGGCTTGGGCGTGGCCTTTCTTTCTAGTTGGGAGATTCAACAGGAAATAGCACTCGGATTCGTCCGGCAACTGCCAATTCCCGGCCTGCACATGAACAGAACCTATTCATGGGCGGTTTCGAGTGGAGACCTCGGCGGGCTCGCCGGTGAGTTTTATCATTTCGCGAATTCAATGCGGGCTGAGCTGATTCCAATCTCCGGAGCGCAGGCTCCGAAAATGACAAATGACCGATAACTAATGACAGATTCGCAGAGTCAGAGCGCTTGGGCCGGCGCTTCGACGATTTGTCATCTCTAATTTGTCATCGGTCATTGATGACTGGCTCGCTCTGCTATCAGCTCGGCTGATACTGCATCGCGAAATTCGATTATCACCCCGACCAGCTAAGTACGAGTCTGGGTGAGGAAAGGATTTGTATGAGGAGTGTTAAGATCGCCGGCTTAATCTTAGCCGGTATGTTAGCTATCAGCTCCGCGGCATTCGCCGGCGGGTTCGGAGGAGGCCACGGTGGTGGCGGTTTTGGCGGAGGCCATTTCGGTGGTGGGGGCCATTTCGGAGGTGGCGGACACTTCGGCGGAACCCATTTCGCTAGTGGTCACTATGGGGGTCATTACGGTTGGAACGGCGGCCACTTTGGACACTACAACTGGCGCGGTGGACATTGGTACGGCGGACGCTGGTACGGCGGCGGTTGGTATCCGTACGGCTTCTTGGGTTATCCCTACTACGATGACTACGGTTATGACGGTGCGGATGCCTACAGCGGCGACGAAAGCGCCTATTACGATGCAACGTCGAACGGTGGAACGGTTGCCGATGCACAGCGGGAGTTGGCGAAACTCGGTTATTACCACGGCTCGATCGATGGCGTCATAGGTCCAGAGACCGAAAAAGCAGTACGCTGGTTTCAGTCGGTAGATAAGCTACCAGTCACCGGCCAATTGGACGACCAGACATTAGAGGCGCTGCAGGTCGGGTGAGCGAAACCGCATATTTACCACAAAGACACAAGGACATGAAGACTAGAAGCCAAGGGTATGTTGGGGTGCTGTATAGGGGCAGAGGAATCAAGTTAGCCTTCTTAGTCCGATCTTCGTGCTCTCTGTGTTCTTTGTGGTGAAATTTCTGTTCGCCGCTTTGTCCAAAACGTTCTTCCTCGTTCGTCATTAGGTTGTGAATGGAAAACTAAAAACGACAAGCGGCGTTCGAGCGCGCCGAAACCACTCGGGTCGGACAAGAAGGTCTACGAGCCACCATAGAGACATGACTGCTTCCAGTTTTGTCCTGACTCTCATGCTGATTATCACGGTTGCGGCCGCTTCAGCCGATCACCCGGCATTTTGGTTGTTGATAGGTCCTGCCCCGTTGGCGGCGGTCGTTGGAGCGATCGCACTGTTTAGGTCCAGATTGACCCAAAGAGTGTCGCACCAGGACAGTACTGAGTGGTGATTAGTGCATGGTGATTGTTCGGGACTAATTCCCATGACAACCGCTAATCACTAGTCACCAACCACGGTACGGCCAGCGCCAAGAGTCGCTTCATACACAGTTCCGCTCGAACAGGGCGCGCCGGGCTGGTAGCGCATCGTCATTTGTCTATCTTTCAAGACAACCTCGGTATAGCTCACGGTCTCAGCGACTGCCTGATGCATGCAAATCGAGAACGGCCCCGGTTCTGGGGAATGCGTAGCATGCAGGTAACGTAACCACCCAAGGCTGCCGGCTCCCGAGTTGTGCCAAGCTTGCTCGCATACTCGAGCTCTCACGTGTTCGGCCGTTGGCTCATCGTAACCGGATGAAAACCAATGGCGGCGAATCCAACTCCGGCGATGATGGTGCAGCCGCCGGACATCCCAACAATATTCCATCACCGACTGCTCGTGACTTGCGATCGCAAACAGACGAAAAGGTCGCATGTGCGACAGTGGTAAATCCTGAAGTCCTTTTTCGACTTCGGCTAACGAACCGGCTAAAGCTAACGACTTGACGACCTCGCCGCGGCTGATAAGCGACCCCGGAGGGACACAATCAACGCGATGCCAATTCGTAATCGTCAGGCAGACCCCGCCCTCATTTACTGCGATCCAAGTTCCGCCCGATGGTTCCCGCGGATAGATCGCCCGGTAACCGTCCCTTTCAAACACGCACGGCGGCAACCCGGCGACTCGCGTTAAGAGCTCGTCCCGGTTCATTGCCAGATAAAACCCCTGCGCATTCGGGATGAACGAAACGGTACACATCAGGCCCTTGCCGCAATGTCATGCAAAGACGCAAGGGCAGCAAGGGCAAGGGAGCTAGGAGGCGAACGCATCGGCGTTCGGCGTAATGGAGCGTCACCACCTTGGTCCCATAGGTCGCATCGCTCCCGGGTCCCGAGCCGATCATTGAACCCAGCGTGCCCCATCTCCAAGGCGCGATCTTCTAGCTCCTAGATTCTAGCTCCGAGCCTCTGACGTATTTTGGAGCCTGCTAGTCACCTCGCCGTCTCTAGCGGTCAATATCCACCTGCGCCACCCGGGGTCTTCAGTTCCCCCTCCGCGGGGGCTACGCCCTCTTGGTTCATACACGAAGTGAAAGCCAGTGTCGCCAGAAAGAGTGCAAGTAGCCAGAAGCGATGCTTTTGAGTCATGGCCGACAAGATAAACAACAGCTGAACCATCGGAACAAGATTTCTTTTAGGGCTCTCCTGGTTCTAAAGATAGGCCGGTCCGCCATGAGATTACGAACCGGATCGACCAGGTTCAAAACAGGACGCTTCGGTGCAGGCCGAACTGTCTTTGCTTGTTTGAAAATCCGGTTATGAGACGTTTCGGCGGAATGTCTTTTGCAGCGTCCATGTCCGAAATTGCAGCATTAGTAGGAGATCGAGCCCGCGGAGAAATGCTATCGGCCCTGGTAAGCGGCCGCGCGTTGACCGCGAAGGAGCTGGCCTACGTCGCTAAAATCACCCCGCAAACTACTAGTGAGCATTTGAGTAAATTGGTTGACGCCGGCATCCTCACCGTCAACACCCGAGGCCGATTCCGTTATTTCCGACTGGCCTCAGCCGCGGTCAGCCATATGCTTGAAGGCATCATGACGGTCGCAGCGTCGGGACGAGTCCCTACGTTTCGCGATCGCACCCTGGCGCGAGCGCGAATTTGTTACGACCATCTAGCAGGCGAACTCGGTGTCGCGATCGCCGATTCTCTAATTCGGCATGGACATTTGATCTTGGGACCCGACGGCGGAGAAGTCACTGACAGTGGCGAGACGTTCCTTGCGGACGTGGGAATCGATGTCGCGGGATCACGCCGGCGCCGGCGCGCTTTCTGTCGTCCTTGCCTCGATTGGAGTGAGCGCCGCTATCATCTGGCCGGCGCTATCGGAGCCGCGATCGCCGACCGATGCTTTGAAATGAAATGGCTGAAAAGGATCGAAGAGAGCCGCGCATTGCAGATCACACCTGTCGGCGAGAAAGGGCTGCTGGCGACATTCGGGATTAAGCGAGTGCCAGCGGGGCGGGAAGACGTGATTGGTGAAAAGTGATTGGTGATTTGGTGATTGGTGGAAGGGTGATGAACGACCACCCAGATCGGAGCCATCTGAGTTGGTCCGTCAAGGATTTGTAGAGTGGTTATTAACCAGGCTGAGCGTGAGCTGAGCCGCGGTTTTGCAGGGCGTGGAGATAGCGAGTTTCGACGTAAGGGCTACGCTCTTTCCAGCAAACAAAAAGGATGCGGGTCCACTTAAAGGCCAGGGCTCGGACAGCCATGGTGAGTTTTGCCTCGAGCGCGTTGAGCCTAATAGAAGCGCTCAGCCCAAGAGCGTCGACACGCGAGCGAGCTATCACACGGAATGCAACGCCCCTCCGTCCGTTTACCTACCGGGTTGCCAATCACCAATCACCAATCACTTCTCACCTCTCACTATCCTCCAGCCCTGCTATCCGGGCCGGGCGCAGGCTTGGTGAAATAAGCTGAATGATGCCAAACGCTGTTAGGTAAGCGGTACCTGCGATTAGAAATAGCGGTACGTAGCTCTTAGTGGTTTGAAGAATAAATCCGGCAAAAGCAGCAATAAAGATTCCGCCGCAAGCTCCGGCCCCTCCCGCCATTCCAATAACCGACCCAACAGCGGGCTGAGGAAAAAGATCTGACGACAAGGTAAACAAATTCGCTGACCACCCCTGATGCGCTGCCGTCGCCAAAGAAATCAGTGCCACCGCTACCCATTGATTGCTGGCCTGAGATGCAAAGATCATGGGTACAACACAAAGCGCGCAAGTCAGCATGGCGGTCTTGCGAGCGGCATTCACCGACCACCCACGGTTCAGAAGATAGGAAGAAAGCGCTCCACCCAAAATACTACCGGCGTCAGACGTTAAATAAATAATGACCAAGGGCGGCCCAATCTTATCGATGGTTAACCCATAGGTCGAATTCAGGAACTTAGGTAACCAGAATAGATAGAACCACCAGACCGGGTCGGTCAGGAATTTGCCGATGATGATGGCCCAGGTCTGTGATTTTCCTAGTAATGGTAACCAAGCCACCCGGACCGGCTTCTCCTGACGTTTTACCAAACCGCGGCGGGCACAGAGCGGATAGATAACGAGCCAGGCAATGAGCCAGACAAAGCCGAGAACTCCCGTAGCGATGAAAGCGGCCGGCCAGCCCAATTTGAGAAAGATGATCGGCACAACCAAGGGAGTTACAATGGCCCCTATATTCGATCCGGAATTAAAGAGCCCGGTAGCAAGTGCCCTCATCTGGCGAGGAAACCATTCGGCGACAGTCTTGATACAGGTCGGGAAATTACCGGACTCTCCAAGGCCTAGCAGCGCCCGCATCACTCCAAACTGGAATGCTGATCGCGCGCCGGCATGACCGACGGCAGCGACACTCCAAATGGTGACGAAGATAGCAAACCCAGCAAAAGTCCCGATACGGTCAACCACGAAACCAGTTAATACCTGGCCGATCGCGTACATGATTTGGAACGCCGCAATGATGTTGCCATAATCAAGTTCATTCCAATGCAGCGATCGTTGCAGGTCTGGAGCCAAAACCGAGATGGTTTGGCGGTCGATGTAGTTGATGGTGGTTGCGAAGAACAAAAGGGCGCAAATGGTCCATCGGTAGACACCGACACGTCTTTGGACGGGCGGATTCGCCTCGAACGATGCGGTTTTCATTTTCGGGGGGAACGAAGACCGCTGGCACGCTAAGTGGCCGGGTTCTGGCCGTCAAGCGGTTGTAAGCGATACGTGGGGGTGCAAAAGGAATCAGTAATCAGTAATCAGTGAGCAGTAATCAGTGCAAAATCGCAGAAAAAGATCGGTACTGATTACTGATTTACTGGTTACTGGTTACTGGTTACTGGTTACTTCGTGGTTCCCACGTTACGCTCCGCACACCCCTTTAACTTCGTACGCCAAAATGATCCCTTCACGCGACTACGCTTGGCAACTGGTTACTGAATACACTCAAAGCGAATCGCTGCGGCGGCATATGCTCGCGGTTGAATGTGCGATGCGTGCGTACGCCGCTCGATTTTCTGAAGATCAAAATCTCTGGGGCATCGTCGGTTTATTGCACGATTTCGATTATGAACGGTACCCCGATATCTCGCTGGAGGGTCACCCGGCGGTCGGAGCCGGGATCCTGCGGGAACGCCAAATCGATGAGACTATTGTGCAGGGCATTCTCTCCCACGCTCCTGAAGTGACCGGATGCAGACCGGAAACGAAGTTAGAAAAAACTCTTTACGCCGTTGATGAAGTGACGGGATTTATCGTTGCCGTGACGCTGGTCCGGCCTTCCAAAAAGTTGGCCGATGTCGAATTGAAGTCGGTCAAGAAAAAATGGAAGGACAAAGCGTTCGCGGCGCCCGTGGATCGTGACGAAATCGTACACGCCGCCGAGGAACTCGGCGTTCCACTCGACGAACATATTCAAGTGGTTCTGGACGCGATGAAAGCCAACGCCGAAGCACTGGGGCTCTGACGAGCGCCTGGTTGTCAGAGCGTGAGAGGTGAGAAGTGAGACGCAGGAAACGCGCAAGAACCTAGTCAGCTTTTTGGTACGCCCGGCAATCACGAATCACTTCTCACCTCTTACAGTCTCACTTCTCACAGGGTGAGCAGGCGCTCGCCCCTTGCACACTGATTCAAAGCGATGAACAACGGTAGGTCGACTCTAATAGCTCTGACGAATCGTTATGAGAAAAACAGCCGATTGTTTGACTTGTAATCGGCTGTTACTGTCGGCTACCACTGGCGCGCCTTGAATCGGCTATTTTTTTTGTAGGGAGAAGTATCATCATCGCTCAGAGCGTATGACGAAGCCTCAAACGAAATTGGAATGGGCTTGAATATCGGCGATTGCCAATTTGTTGTTTCGAGTTCCCGGTTTCCCGATTTCAGTTGACCATCGGTGTCCTGCTTCATTTGATTTAATCTCTCTGGTTTATTTGGTTAACTTTGGTTCATTCATGGAGTTGTCGTAACGTCATTAAAAGAGCAGACCTCACGGCGCTAAATAAGGCTCTTTAGCCCATCCGCTGGATCCTGTTGGGAAATTCACTTCATGGGTGCGACACCGTGCCGTAAAAGCTTCTGTGCCCAACTCCCGAGGTTGCTGATCCGAACGTGGACGGAAATGGGCCGTACACAACGTACTGATAGAACTTGCTGCCGGAATTGTTCATGGTCAGCCTAACCGCGCTAGACTGAAGCTCGAATGCCAGATAATAGGTTCCTACCGGAAGCGCTATTGGCGTAATAACCGGCTGAGTGTTCCAGCCTTGAGCTACGGTGAACATTGCCGTACTAGCCAGCTGCTTGCCTGGGCCACCGCCAGAGCCGGAATTATCGTACAGGCCTAACTCCATTGTCCCGGCCTGCCCGCTTGAGACGTAGATCGATATGCTTTGGAGTGTGCCCGCTTGCGTGTTATCCGCTCTTTGGCTCCAGAGCTTTCCGGAATCCTGCACAGTGAGCGCGGGGAGAATCGCAGTCTCGCCAAAGGTCGAGGTCGTAGGTTGCGTAGGATTCAGTCCGTAGGCGCAGACTTGGTGTGAATCCGTCGCGACATAGACCTTGCCGTTAGCAACAGTCGGCGCTACAAACTTCGCCCAGTTGCCGTAATCGTCACGGGCGGCGTTCCACAAGCTACTCCATAACTCCTTACCAACATTCGTTGCATCGAAGGCGTCCAGTTTACCGCGGACCGTAGTGTGGTCGGGATCCGCTAGGGGAATAGTCGCCCACACGATCCCACTTCCGGCTACGCTTTGATTTGACGACACCGACAATGCCGCACAAGGGTCAAGGCCGGAAGGCGTTTTAACGCTGCCGGCAGCCGCAAAAGGGGTATTAAACTTGGCGGTTGTCGGATTGTAGGTGAAGGCTTTCAGCGAGTCATTGACGCCCCAGACGTAAAGGGTTGGGGAAGACGGATTGTTCCAAAAGACAGGGGCGCCCCAAAGACCGTTATCTGCCTTAAATTCCTGCACGACTTGATCGGGAGAATGAAGCCCCCCCATGCCATTCGTATTGACCAGGTAAAGAAGTCCTTGTTTTCCACCACCGACGATATAGGCCGTTCCCGGTATGGCGACCGCCCCTCCTGACCCTAGGTCTAGATCACCAGTGTTCAAGGTGTCGTAGTTATGGGCCTTAAAAAAATCTAGAACTGACAGCGCGTTTCCCGATAGACCTAGCTTAAGGAAAGATTCGCCATAGTCCCCTACACTATTTTCGGTAGTCTGCGCGCTATTGCCGGTAAGACAATAAACATTATTATTACTATCGGCGACCAGTCCTTGGCCACTCATCCAGATGCCGCCTTCCTCGCCGTTGGGGGTAGTATTGTAGGTGGCGAGCTGCTGTAAATTAGCAGCGCTATACGCTAATACCCAACCGTGAAAGGGGGTGTGATCTCCGAGCGACGCAAATGCCATATAGAGTACCCCGTTGACCAGAGTCAGAGCGGATCGCTGAATCTGTTTCAAAGCATCAAACTGCACGTGACCAGCTCCATCATTTGGGATGGCGCTGCCAGGGTACTGCGCGATGATTTCGATCGGGCCTCCTAGCTTTTCTGCTCCATTTTGCAATATATCCAGCGCATGCAGTCGAAAAATCTGGACGGAATTTTCTAAAGTCTTGGCCACGACGTATAGGGTGGACGTGCTTGGATCGATCACCGGTGTACTGATGATTCCCACCTCGACTAGGATGTTGCCACTTGACGGCACTGGTGTTCCGAGAGACTCTTGCCAAATCTCCGCACCCGTATCGGCGTCAAACGCGTAGACGCTGTCGTGAGCAGTCGCCACAAAGAGAACATTGTGTGTGCCGCTATTCAGCATATTGACATTGGGTAGGTAGAGTGGTTGAGCAAAGATAAATCCGTCCACGGGCATACTGAATAGTTTGCCAAATGTGGAGACATTGACGTTGGACGTGTTTAAAGAGGTCTCGTTCAGGTTGGCACCGGTACGGGAGTTATCATTATGCTGTGTTAGAACGCTGATTTGAGCCCAGCCAGCGCCCACCCATAGGGATAGCAAGAAGGTCAAACAGAATGCAAATCGGACACTGCAACGCAGTAAGTATAAATTAGGCATATATTTCATCTCCCTTTGTATGAATCATCCGAATTCGGTAACCGCACGGAGAAGCGTCTGGGGAGGCGGGATGGATGCCTGGTGGGACGTTGCGGATCAGTAGTTCCAATAACCGTCGGAGAATCGTCCTAAAAATAATGCCAGGACGATCGTTCACACCCGCTACGTTCCGTTTTCACAGACCGAATAACTCTCCTTGCGGAGAGTTCAAAATCTCGCTTTCGACTAGTTAACCTCTACGTACTAATATTAACCTCTACTTAGGTAATATTAACCTCTACGTAGGCAATATTCTGGCGATTCAGTTCTACAGAGTCGATCAGAAAAGAACGTCGAACGGAAATAGTATTTCCATGCAGTTACCGTATTTATGGCTTTTGTCGATTTTTCAGTCGTCTCAGGTCACAGAACATTAACAGTTCATGATATGATATCGAGACCTGACGATTCGCCGGAAATTTATCGATTGGATTCTCTCGATTCTCGCTGGAACACGCTCCGGCGAAATCAAGTTCTCTGATGAGGCATTCAAAGATCTCTCTCACATTATTGGAACTATTTAGCAACGAGTTCTTCGCGAGATGAGTGCTAGAGACGCAGAGCGCTTTAACACGTTGCTGCGATATAAGTTCTAATTCGGCGGACAAAAAAGCCCCAGCACAAAGTCTGAGTACGTGAGAGTAGTTTTTATTAGAGCTAACAATTGCAATTGATGATCTGTTCAGTGGAAGTACGATACCGCCCACTAAACAACATCTTTGGCTTTTCTTAATTCACGGCGGCGACGCCGACCCAGTTTTGGAAATGCTCTAGAACCATTATTTTTTAAGTTGGCATCGCCCACCATCCTAATCTGGCGGCCGTTAGCGGCCCACTGCGGCCAGCATCCTTCTTCATGATCCTTGGCGTAGTTCCTCTTTGGTATGTCGCAATTGAAACCTGCTCGGGAGCTAGGATTGGCTCGCTCGACTGTGCAATACCCTCTCGGGAAAGGAATGCCAGCCAGCCTTGATGGAGCTCGGCAATGGTTAACCGATTATAGAGCGGATAAGTCTTTCGATGTTTCTACTCCCGTTGCCAGTAACCCAGTGGCCGGGGATGCGTTCGAAGATCGGCTCAACCGGTTGCGTAATAGTGAAAAAGCTATTGCGGGCGAGATCGAGGCTAGAGAGCCGTAGATATCCGGTCCATGGCCGTGCAGTCCATGGAAATATCCTCGTAATGTCACCGTCTTTCCCTGAGCCGCCTGCTCTCTAAGAACCCGGTATTTGGGCTTTCGAGATCGTCGCTTGCAATCGGGATGCGAACAACTTTTTGCCTTTCGGAGACTGTATGACTCGTCGGATTCGGCATGATCGTGTCGCCTTTTGTAATACAAACTGTTCCGTTCTTTCCGGGAGATAACTTTCCAGTGATACTTATAGGCATATCGGAAAGGACCTCCGCAGCGTT
>JAFAZK010000323.1 GCA_019239825.1 Verrucomicrobiota bacterium
GGAATCCCACAAACAAAGCGACCTCGCCCACTAGACTCCGGGCTCACAAGCCATCACCCCGGATCTCCCGTTGTTACGGTAAATCTATAGTTGAATCTGGCGGTTAGGGCAAACGCTTTATCCGAGTGCTTTTAGCCGCAATCGTCCTCGGTCTCCGTTTCGGCGCCGACCCTTGATGATATGTCAGCTGACTCACGACATAGTCACCCGTGGAGCCTCATTCAACCAAGCGACAGGTCTCAAGGACGATTACGACTAAAGGCGAACCGCGGTACTTCAAACGACGGCTCGGCGCGCTTCCTGGCCTAGCATCGCGCCAGCTCCTCTTGGCCCGTCGCTACTTTGAGCAAGTTTTTGGGCAGTTCGGGAGCCTCGCCCCACCAGGTTTCTCTAGGCAATCCGCCCGTGGCAGTTCTTGTACTTTTTACCGCTTCCACACGGACAGGGCTCGTTTCGACCCACCGTAACAGTCTTTTGCCGTTGAGGGATCACAAGCTCTACATCGCCTTCTCCATCGCCATTACCCGCGTGTTGTCCACCGCCTAGGCCAAGATTTTCCCGTCTAGGGATTGGCCCTGGTCCCGGGGGACGAGGGGCACCGCCAGTCTGTGCCGGATCGGGAGCATTCAGGCCAAACGGGAGCGTAGCCAGGAACTGCTCGAAAGCCATGAGATTGGTGGTGCTCCTGAAAAGATTCGAAAGGACCTCGCTCTTGATGCTGCCCATCAGTTGGCTGAACATGTCGTAGGCTTCCGCCTTGTACTCTACCAGGGGATCCTTCTGACCGTAACTCCTTAGATAAATACCCTCACGCAGTCCATCCATGGCGTAGAGGTGCTCTTGCCACAGCCGGTCGATCGCATTCAAAAGGATGTAGCGCTCCAGCCCAGCTACCGCTTCGCTTTCCTCGTGCTGGACCTTTTGTCCGTAAGCAGTCTTGATCTTCTCGGTGATAAAGGCCGAGTTTTCCTCTAAAGTCCGCGTGTCTAACTTTGCGGTTGAACGGCTGAGAGCGAGCGGGAACGTCGTGTTAACCCATTGTAGCAATCCGTCGGGATTTGGATCTGAGCCATCGACCGGTTCGAGGTATTCGCGAACTTTCTCCGGTATAACTTCGTCGACGATCTCGAAAATCAGTTTCCGAGGCTCGGTGGTCTCAAGCGCCTCGTTTCGCAACGCGTAAATCACCTCGCGCTGCTTGTTCATGACGTCATCGAAATCCAGTGTCCGCTTTCGAATCTGATAATTCCGCTGTTCGACCCGCTTCTGGGCGGTTTCGACGCTCTTATTGAGCCAGACGTGTTCCAGCTCTTCTCCCTCTTTTAAGCCGAACCTTTCCATCATCGCCGTCATCCTCTCGGAGGCGCCGAAGTTCCGCATCAAATCATCTTCAAAGCTGACGTAGAATCTTGAGGAGCCTGGGTCCCCTTGCCGGGCACAACGGCCTCGCAGCTGGCGGTCAACTCGGCGAGACTCATGTCGTTCGGTGGCAAGTACATGTAGGCCGCCTAGCTCCGGGACGCTGTCGCCCAACTTAATGTCGGTTCCCCGGCCTGCCATATTTGTTGATATGGTCACGGTGCCGCGCTGGCCGGCTCGTGCTACGATTTCCGCTTCTTGCCGGTGATACTTGGCGTTGAGAACGTTGTGCGGGATTTTCTCGCGCTTCAGCATTCGGGAGACGAGTTCCGAAGCATCCACTGACGCGGTTCCAACCAAAACCGGCTGCCCCTTGGCGTAGCAGTTCTTGATCTCGTCGATTACCGCGTTGTACTTCTCACGGCGAGTCTTATAAATCCGATCGTTAAAGTCCTTCCGAACACATGGCCGATTGGTCGGGATCACAACCACATCCAGCTTATAGATATCGTGAAATTCATTGGCCTCGGTCTCGGCCGTTCCGGTCATTCCGGACAATTTATGGTAGAGGCGGAAATAGTTCTGAATGGTGATCGTTGCTAAAGTTTGCGTCTCTCGGTCGATTTGGACACCTTCCTTCGCCTCAACCGCCTGATGCAGACCGTCGCTCCAACGGCGTCCCGGCATCTTGCGTCCCGTGTGCTCGTCCACGATGATGACTTTGTTCTCTTCGACCACGTACTCGACGTCCCTCTCGAACAGGCAATACGCCCGCAGCAATTGCGAGATGTTGTGAATCCGTTCCGCCTGGCTGTCGCAGTATTGTTGTCTGGCCCGCTTTTTCTCGTCCTTCTGTTCCGGAGTTAAGTTCGGGTCTAGATCAATCTCCGTGAACTCGCTGATCAGATCGGGTAGAACAAATGCGTCCGGGTCATCCGGGTTTAGATACGAACGCCCCATCTCCGAGAGATCGGCTTCCTGTTGGCGCTCGTTAATGGCGAAGTAGAGCTCTTCCTTGAGAGCAACCAATTCGTCCTTTCGCGAATCCTGATAAAATGAGAGCTCGGATTTATCGAGCGCTTTTCGGTTTTCCGGGTCCTCCATCATCCGGAGAAGGCCCTTGTTTCTGGGCTGTCCCAGCTTGACCTTAAACAGTAGTCGACCGGCTTCCTCGGTATCACCTTTATCCAGAATTTCCTTAGCTTCCGAAGCCAGCCGGTTACAAAGCATTGTCTGACGCTTCACCAACTGTTCGACCAAGGGCTTAAACTTGTCGTACTGATGCGATGAGACGGTGGCGGGGCCACTGATGATCAACGGCGTTCTAGCTTCGTCGATCAGGATCGAATCAACCTCGTCGACAATCGCGTAATAGTGCCCTCGTTGCACCTGCTGCTCCTTCGAGGTGGCCATCCCATTATCGCGGAGATAGTCGAATCCGAATTCGCTGTTGGTACCGTAGGTGATGTCGCAGTCGTACTGCGCTTTCCTTTCGCCTGGCGATTGGTCATGCTGAATGCACCCGACCGACATACCAAGAAACTTGTATATTTCTCCCATCCACTCGGCATCGCGTCTGGCCAAGTAATCGTTCACGGTAACCAGATGCGCGCCTCGTCCCGAAAGAGCGTTTAGGTAGATAGGGCAGGTAGCAACCAACGTTTTACCTTCACCAGTCGCCATCTCGGCAATTTTTCCCTGGTGGAGCGCAATTCCGCCCATCAGCTGTACATCGAAGTGGATCATGTTCCACGTCACGGGCTGATCGCAGACTTGCCAGGTTTTATCCCAATGTCGCCGGGCTGCATTCTTTACCAAAGCAAACGCTTCTGGGAGGATCTCGTTGAGACGGCGCGCTAACTCATCCGGATCATCGATGTTTGCTAAATCCGACTTCCAACCGAGGCTCTTAGCGAGAACCTCTTCATCGCTTAGCTTCTGGTACTCTTGTTCCAGCTCGTTGATCCGAGCGACCAACGGCTTAAGCCGGCGCACTTCGCGCTGGTTCTTTGATCCAAGGATCGCCTTTAATACCAAGTTAGGCATAACTGCATTCTATCATTTGCTTCCCGGCTTTACTGCCGGGATCGATACCAGGTCCGGCGGCAATTGATCCGGGCTGAACGCCTCTACGTTTAGACGTACCAAACTTTCGAATCGACACCCAAAGTTTGGCCGGTGTTCGCCACTCCGGTCTACTATTGAACCAACTGCCACTACTGACCCACCATGTTGTTTTACAATGTCGATCGTTTCCTGAACTTTTCCACCTCTGGTTACTACGTCCTCCGCCACCAGGAACCGTTCCCCCGATTCAATCGTAAAACCCCGTCGAAGAACGAGTTTACCATTCTCTTTTTCCGCGAAGATGTGCCGTTTACCTAGATGGCGCGCCACCTCTTGACCCACAATGATTCCGCCCAGAGCGGGCGAAACGACCGAATCACAATCGACATCCCTCAATTTGGCAGCCAGTTCGCCGCAGATTTGCGCGGCTAAATCCGCGTATTGCAATACGAGGGCGCACTGGAAATATTCGCGGCTGTGCAACCCGGAGCTGAGAATAAAATGGCCTCGCAGCAGCGCTCCGGATCGCTCGAATAACTCTACAATTGGTTCGGGCACAGTGTTTCAGGAAGGTTTAAGAGCGATCGCCTCAATCTCAACTTTCGCGCCCTTGGGAAGGGCAGCTACTTGAACGGTAGAGCGAGCAGGCGATGCCTCTGGGAAGAATTCGCCGTAGACCTTATTCATTGCCACGAAATCGTTCAGATCAGTGAGAAAGACAGTGGTTTTCACGACGTGGGCGTAGGAGCTCCCTCCCGCCTTGAGTACAGCTCCCATGTTCTCGAGTACTTTTCGGGCCTGAGCAGTGACATCTTCGCCAATCAAATCACCTGTCTTTGGATCTATCGGAATTTGACCTGAGCAGAATAACAATTGACCCGCCCCGATTGCCTGGGAGTAAGGCCCTATTGCGGCAGGAGCATCAGCCGAGGATACAACCGTCTTCATGGAGGCGTTCAAGGGTATTCAGAGAGGGCTCACTGTCAATGCAAAGGCGAGCGGGCGAGGTTGCGAAACGGCGAATAGGCGATGGTAGGGCGAAAAACTCGGCGCCGGGTGTTGGTAGGGGCGAGGCTCCCGACCGGACTAACGTTTTTGCCGGAGGTCTTTGGATTCGGATGGCCGGTCAGTGTTTCTACGCCAATACCCTCGCCGAGCCGAGATGCTCGTGTCATCTTGGTTTTCGGTAGCGACACTCCGGCAGCGGCTCGGCGGGTTCTTCAGCCTAGCATCGCGTGAATTACTCAAAAGTTTCGAGGCCCCGGTAACGCGTTGGGTCGCGCGGGAGCCTCGCCCCACCAGTGACGCGCGCCGAGTTTTTTGCCCTACCAGCAGCGTATTCGCTGCATCGCCCGTTCGCCCATTCGTCGTTTCGCTAGCTCCCGAGCCTTTTTTCCATCTCCGCCACCTTCGCTTCTAGCTCCTTCACGCGTTGGTTGAGCCGGGATAAACGCTTAAAATTCATGTTCTGCTGTATGAAGTCTCGCACAGGGACTGCCGGGCTGCCGATGACGGACTGCCGCGGGGCCACATCGCCGGTGACTCCCGCCTGAGGCCCAACTACGGCGTCGTCGCCGACAGACATATGATCCGGCAAACCCGCTTGACCACCGATCACGGCTCGTTCGCCGACTTTTGCGCTGCCGCCGATACCAACTTGCGCCACGATCAGGCAATTCCTACCGACCGTCACGTTGTGACCGATCTGAACCAAGTTATCGATTTTCGTACCACGACCGATTTTAGTCTCTCCCAGTGTTGCCCGGTCAATGCAGGTTCCGGCGCCAATCTCAACATCATCCTCTATCACCACGTGGCCGATCGAGTTGATGCGTACGATTTCCATATTGGCGTCAGTATTCTCAACGATTTGCTTCTTCTGTCGTGCAGCCTCAACGTTGCCTGGCTGCGGAGTCACGAAAGAGAAGCCATCGCCGCCAATACAGGCTCCGGGCTGAATGATCACTCGGTTCCCGATCTTGCACCGATCACCGACACTGACCCCCGGATGTAGCAAAGCCTTCTCGCCGATTTCGACATCGGCTCCGACGCTCACATTACAAATCAAACGCGAGCCCGTTCCGATCTTCGAGTTTGGGCCAACCCAACAATGCGGGCCGACGCTGACGTTTTCTCCGATCTTTGCCGCGGGATCGATTACAGCACTGGGATGGATTCCGTCTGCAGAGTAAACCGGCTGCTCGAAAAGCTCCAATAGCCGAGCCAACGCTAGACGCGGACGAGAGACCAAGATGTAGTTTGGCACTTCGAGCGAGGCTAACTCCGCCGGAGCGATCGCGGTGGTTACGTGATTCTGCTTGAGAAGTCCTAACACATTGGCCGAAAGAACTAGAGCCAAGTCACCCGGTCCTCGGACCAAAGCAGGATGAACAATTCGTTCGACTACAACCGCAGGATCGCCCTGCAGCTTTCCATCCACGTATTTAGCGATTTCGCCTAGAGTCTTCACGGTTCTGAATCACGGGTTAACGAGTTGTACGGTAGGGACGAGTTCCTGCTCGTCCGCACGCTATTTGATCTGTTGTCATCCTTCGTACCATACCGGGATAAGAGACGAGCGGGACCTCGTCCCTACCGTTAGTGCAGACCTACTCGCTCCCCAGCTTTTTCTGCAGATCAGCAACGGCCTTTTGCAGCTCTTTCAGTTGGCGTTGCATTGTTGGGAGACGTTTCAGTTGCACCTCGCGTTCCAGGAAATCCCGCATTGGTACAGCCGGGGTTGAGCCGACAGCTTGTTTGGCAGGCACGTTGCCGACAACGCCGGCTTGCGCCCAGATCACCGCATCATCACCGACGGTCATGTGGTCCGGCAACCCGGATTGTCCCCCCATGACAACGCGATCACCAACCTTCGAGCTGCCTCCGAGACCGGAGAGCGCTACGATTAAGCAATTGCGGCCGATGGTGGCATTGTGACCAATTTGAATCAGGTTATCGAGTTTGGTTCCGCTGCCTATCCGGGTCTCTCCCAGGGTGCCTCGATCAATGCAGGTACCGGCGCCGATCTCGACATGGTCTTCAATTACGACATTCCCGATCGAATTGACCCTGACGATCTCGTGATTAAAGCTCGTAACCTCGGTTTTCTTATTCGGCCTGACTGATTCCACGCTCCCGCGTTCTGGCGTGACGAATGAAAAACCGTCAGCCCCAATCGTCGCATTCGGTTGGATAATGACTTGGTCACCGATCTCACAACGATCCCCGATGAAGACACCGGCATGGACCAGAGTCTGGTTCCCGATTCTCACGTCGGCGCCGATGTTTACATTGCTGACCAATCGGCATCCGGCTCCAATCACGGTGTTCGGCCCGATCCAGCAATGGGGGCCGACACTCGTGTTTGCACCGATCTTCGCGGTAGGATCAATTACCGCGCTGGGATGAATACCTTCAGTCGAATAAGCGGGGCGTTCGAATAACTCGAGTAGGCGAGCCAGCGCCAAACGCGGCCTCGGCACCAGCACAAAATTCGGTACATCGATTGGACCTAATTCCGCCGGGGCAACAGCATTTGTCACCTGATTCTGCTTGAGGAGCTCCAACACGTTTCCGGAAAGGACGAGAGCTAAGTCTTCCGGGCCTCGAACCAGTGCCGGGTGCACGACCCTCGTGATCGCAATATCGGCATTGCCGCGCAGCTCACCATCTAAGTACTTGGCGATTTGGCCCAAGGTTTTCATAGGGCCCTAACTAATTCGCGCACTAGCCCCAGCGTCAAGCAATGATCGGTACGCATGAGTTCACGCTTTTCGCGGGTGAGAAGTGAAAGGTGATTGGAGCCGAGCTATTCATCGCCCTTGGATTCAAAGGCCAGGTGCACAAATTTCACCTGAGTAATTTTTTGCGATCTTTCGCGGCTATTGATTCTCACGGGTTGTGAACTTCATACGTCTGCTGTACGAACATGTCCCAGGAATCGGTTTTCCCAGCGCTTAATTTACGGGTTACCGCCTCGCTGGTGGCCGTAGCTGCTCGGAAAACGACCGGCTTCGAGTCAGCGGTCGCGGCAATCTGCAGGTGCAAGACAGAGCCGGTTTTGGCGTAGAATGTGATCGCGTAACGATCAGGGCCAACCGGGTACTGACCAAGCTCGGCGCCGTTTAATACCAGATTGACGGCGCCGGTCGCATGTTGATCGCCGGGTTCAAACCAGATCGTATAGGCGGCTACTCGGCCTTGATCGAGGTCCTCGCTCATCTCTTTCACCAGACCCCCGCTTGCCAGGGTTACCGCTCCGTGGGTAAGAGCATTGCGCACCTCGGTGAGCGTATCGGCTGGCAACCGGTGTTGGGCTTCGGACCAAAGATAAAAAGCCAAGCGTCGGTCGACCTGATTCTGGTGCAGATAGGTCTTCCCGAGATTGGTCGTTTCCGGATCAATGTCCTGATCGGTTAGCTGGATGGTCTTGCTTTGCGGGTTGGGATCGTCGAACCCTCCGTTCATTAGAAGGGTCACCACCACTGTAACCAAAGCAATAACGCCAAGCCAGAGGCTGATGCGGATGGTTAGCGGCACCCACCATATGCTGGACCGGCGAGGACGATGGCGACGTCTTCGTTTGGGAACGGTCGTGTTCAACTTTCGGGGAGAGGCCGGTGAACCACCAGACGGAACAGCTGACATAAAACCCCTAAATCCTGCCTTAAGTTGTGGCCAAAGCCAAGCCATTACCTTTTTTTGCATTCGTGCAGGCGAATGTGAGCAAATCGGAGGGGCGTCGCATTCCGCTCTGTTAGCCCCCCCGGATGTCGACGCCAGGAACCGTTGTAGCTAACCCGTTAAGAAAGACGCGACGCCCAAGGTTTGAGGGGTACGTGCAATGCGCGGAGGAATCCGGGGCGTGAGAGACACCTAGCGCAGCGGCTCGGCGAGCGTCTTGCTGTAGCAACCATGATCAGCCGAGCGAATGCCGCCACCTCCGACAAAACGGAGGGGTCGTCCAGGAGCCTTGCCCCACCAATCACCTTTCACCAATCACCTTTTAGCTCGCGGCCAGCCCCAACACGCCTTCAAATTCGTTCTGGGATAGCGACATCACCGAAAGCCGTGATTGTCGCAGCAAAGGGATTTGGGCGAGCGCGGGATTGGATTTGATCTGATCCAAGGTTACCGGTGGTTTAACCGGTCGGATCGGTTTGATTTCGACGGCCGACCAGTCGCCGCTGGTTGCGGTGGGGTCCGGAAAAGCTTCTCGACTCACCTCAGCAATGCCCACCACGGCTTTGCCGTTGACGCTGTGGTAGTACAGTACCTGGTCGCCCGACTTCATCGAACGAAGGTTGTTTCTAGCTTGGAAATTGCGGACGCCTGTCCAATCAGTCTTGCCGTCCGCCACAAACTGGTCCCAGGAATAGGCAGTGGGTTCTTGCTTAACCAGCCAGTATTGACTCATTTCTGCAAATATAGTGGCATTCGGGCGATCTTTGAATTCGTTTGTCTGTGTTAATCGACATGAGTTGCACTAATGCCTGGACTTTTTTTTAGCTTTGAAGGCGGAGAAGCCTGCGGTAAATCGACTCAGGTTGCCCGCCTGATTCGAAAATTGGAATCCCTGGGGCATAAGGTCCTTTCGATCCGAGAGCCGGGTTCGACGCAGGCCGGAGAGGCGATTCGTAATCTTTTGCTCCATTCGGATCAGGGCATCAGTCTGACTCCTGAGGCAGAGCTCCTTCTCTTCGGCGCCAGCCGGGCCCAACTGGTAGAAGAACTGATTCGACCTGGACTTAATGCCGGCAAAACCGTTGTGGCGGACCGGTTTACTGATTCGACCACGGTTTACCAGGGGATCGCGCGTGGGTTGGACCTGAAATTCATTCGCAAACTGGAAGAGTTTGTTTGTGCCGGCTTGCGGCCAGCTATCACCTTTTTGCTGGATCTTGATCTTGAGACGATCCGGAACCGGCGGCTACGCCGAGTCCGCCCGGTGAATGGTCCTGACCGAATTGAGGAACTTCCTTTAGAGTTCCACCGCAAGGTTAGGGAAGGTTACCTGCAGCTAGCCAACGAGTTCCCCGAACGAATCAAGGTAATTGATGCTGCTCGATCGCCAGACGAAGTCGAAGCTGCCATTTGGAAGGAGATCAATGCCGTTCTTGGTCGATGAAGCGATCGGTTATCTAGTTCGGGCAAAGAACGGCGGCCGCCTGCCGCACTCGTATCTGATTACTGGCCCGGATGGGTCAGGCAAACGAGATCTGGTCCGCAAATTCTTTGCCGAACTAAACCAAACTAAGGCCGTCGAAAAGCATCCGGATTATCATTTGTTAGAGCCGGAATCGAAGTCCCGGCGCATTCTGGTGGAACAGATCCGCCAGCTCGAAGAATCCTTGCGAATGAAATCGAGCGAAGGCGCCTGGAAGTTTGGTGTCATTGTCGATGCCGATAGGATGATGCCTCAGGCCAGCAACGCATTCCTCAAAACACTGGAAGAACCGCCGCTCAAATCGATTCTTTGCCTGTTGACCGCAGTTCCGGAAGCATTATTGGAGACCGTCCAATCTCGTTGTATCCGGATCTCACTGCGGATGCCCGGGGCTCCGGACTTGGATCCCGCCGGCGACACTTTCCTGTCGACCGTTGCTCGTGTCTGCCGAGAACGACCGAATACTATCGCGGGAGCTTTAACCCTGGCCCGCGCTTTCCAAGATCAACTTCAGAGTATTCGAGCGTCGATCGAATCTGAACATGGCGAGAAATTGAGTGAAGAGACCGAGACCTACCGCCAACGGACGGATGGGCGCTGGCTTGAACGGGAAGAAGAACGTTTACTCGTACTCACGGAAAGCCGTTACGTGAAAGCTCGCTCGAGATTGATCGACGGCCTTATGGAATGGTTCGCTGAGGCGACCCGTTCCAAGAACGGCGCTGGCTCCGCTAAACCCGAGACCCAGCAATTTGCCGAACGATACTCAGTGCCAGAACTGTTGAGGCGTTATCGAGCCCTGGTTGAGCTCCAGGAAAATCTTTCAAGAAATATCCAGGAAACCCTGGCGATCGAGGTCGCATTTATTGAGGCGTTTGGACCGGAGAACGAAAAGTGAGCGCCGGGAGATTACAGCAAAGTAATCAGTAATCAGTAGGCCAGTAATCAGTAATAAAAACCGGCAGAATTTGTCCGGGGGACATTGACACTGATTACTGACACACTGATTACTGATTACTGGCCCATGCTCATCCTCTACATCCTCCGTCATGCCGAAGCGGAACCCGAGGCACGAACTGATGCCGAACGTGCGTTGACTTCGAAAGGGCGTGATCAGGCTAAAGCAGTGGGGCGCTTTTGTTGCGAACATGAAATTTATCCGGCGCTTGTCCTAACCAGCCCACTCGTCCGTGCAGAACAGACCGCTAAACTGGTGTGCAAGGAGCTAGGAGGAAAGACGAAGCTCCAGACGGCTGAGTTTTTGTCGGCGGGTATGAGCCCGGAACAAGCGTTTGCGCACTTAAGCAAAATTTCTGACCCTGGTCCCTTGATGCTGGTCGGTCACGAGCCCGATTTTAGTGAGTTTATTGCCGCGACCATCGGTGGCGCCTCGGAGAGCATTCGGCTTCGCAAAGCCGGTTTTGCGAAACTGACTTTACCGGAGACCAAACCGGGTGTTGGTACGCTAGATTTTCTTTTAACCCCCAAGCTTTTATGAAGCCAGAAATCGTTCGAACCCGCTCTTTTGTCGCCGAGGTCGCCCGCTTCATTAAGGATTGTGCCTCAGAAGCAATCGACGCGCGCGGTTCCTTTCGTCTCGCCCTCAGTGGAGGGAACACTCCCCGTCCCATTTATCAAGCGCTCGCCCTGGAGGATTGTGACTGGCGAAAATGGATTGTGACTTTCGGAGACGAGCGCTGCGTTGCGCCAGATGATAACCAAAGCAACTATAGAATGGCGTCGGAATCCTTTTTGTTGGTGACCAGTCCGGGCGAAGTGCTCCGCATGATGGGAGAGATCGATCCCGAAGAGGCAGCAGAAGAATACGACACCGCCATCCAACATCTCGGTAAACGATTTGGCGAACAGAGATACCGGCATGATTTGATTCTGCTCGGCCTAGGAGAGGACGGCCACACGGCCTCGTTGTTTCCTGACACTACCGCTCTCCAGGAGACACAAAAGAATGTCGTGGCGAATTTCGTTCCCAAGTTCAATACCCACCGGCTCACATTCACATTTCCTCTCATCAATGCCGCACGTTGCATCGCCTTTGTCATCAATGACAAGACCAAGCAACCTGTAATCGACCGTGTCCTCGCCGGGAACAGCGGACTCCCGTCCGAGCGGGTGAAGCCAGTAGACGGCGAGGTGCTCTGGTTTTTAGGACACGGGAAATAGGCGGCGAAGGGTGATCGGTGCTTCGTGATAGGTGATAGGTGATAGGTGATTGGTGGAAGGTGCGGCTCTCTATTTTGGTGGGACGAGGCTCCCGAAAGTCAGCAACGTTTCAGCGGCGAAGTCGACGTTCACCAGTTGACTTGTTGGGATAGGCCAGTGGACGCGCCGAGCCGTGATCCAGCTCTGGGCCGCGGCTCGGCGCGTCGCACGACCTAGCCGTCCACTTCTTCAGGTCAATACCCATTGCTTCGGTCAAACGGTCAGACCGCTTGGGAGCCTCGCCCCACCAAAATAGGGTGGCGCCTTCCTCCAATCACGAATCACCAATCACTAATCACCCCGCCGTAACCCCCCCGTATCCAGCCGCTCCTAGCTCCTGGATTCTGACTCCTGGCTCCTCGAATAGTGACTGCCGTTTGAAGTCGTGTTAATCTGAGCGACATGGGTAGTTCCTCAGAGGGATTAGGTTTTGAAATGCTGCTCGAAATTGCGTCTCGTTGCGGGTCCGGAACCGCTTTCAAAAAGGGGATCTCCTGGAATGCGGATTCTGACCTCGAGAGGAGCTGGGCGGATTGGACGCGGTCCTCCTTCCAGCCGTTCATCCTGCCTCATTTGCTCGAAGTGCAGGCCCTCTCGTCGCGCCAGTTCGTTCGCGAAATTTTGGGTCTCGATCGAGCCTTCTCGAGTTTGCTCTCAAAAGAAACTGAGGAGAAAAGCCTGGAAGCGGGACGGCAGTTGCTTTCGATGAAATCGCTTAAGGCCGATCGAACGCTGGACCGGATTCAACGCGCCGTCGCTGCTGGGAATGCCCCCGGTCATTTTGCAACTTTGTTCGCAGTCCGTGCCGCGGTGTTCTCTATTGCACCGCACACCACTGTTTCAGCCTACCTCTTGCAAGAGCTAGTCTGCGAGATCCCGGATCCGGATCATCAAGCGGAACTACTTGCGTTGGGCTTGTCTGAGGTCAACGATTTCTTTCGGCACTCCGCCGAGACGACATCGGATGCCATGCGATCGAATGCCTGAGACTGCTATCGAGACTAAAACCGAGGCGCAACTAGCGACTCCTTGGAACGTGGTAGTTCACAATGACCCGGTGAACTTGATGTCCTACGTCACGATGGTTTTCCAAAAAGTCTTTGGGTATTCGCGCGACCGGGCGACCAAGCATATGCTGGAGGTACATCATTTGGGCCGATCGATCGTTTGGACCGGGTCTCGGGAGCAAGCCGAGCTATATGTACAGCAGCTCCATAGTTACCTCCTGCAAGCGACCCTGGAAAAATCTGAGGGATGTTGATTCGTAAATGGAAAAAGAAGGCGATAGAATTCTCCCGCATCGAACAGATCGAGGCAGAACTTCTAAGGCAGGCGCCCACTTGTTGTGACCTGGACGAAGGCAGCCAGGCCGAAGCCCGCATTTTTCCGTCTCCCACAAATACCACCGATCCCGATTTTTTGCGGGATTGGCAGGAGTATGTGCGCCCCGAGTTGCAGCATCTATTCCGTTCTGCCAAGGAGACGGTGGAGGCAGATCTCGGCTCGCTGAAAATGAAACTCGGTCATCTGGGCCGCTTCTTAGTGCCTCTCGAACATGGCGAATCTTGGTTGAACACTCTGAATCAGGCCCGTTTGATTTTGGCCGCCAAGTTCGAGTTTTCCGAAGCGGAACTCTCTACATTCGAACTACCTAGGACGTTTTCGCAGCGGGAATTGGTCCTCCACCAGATCAATTTCTATGCAGCCATCCAGGAGCGCATCATTGAAATTCTGAACGACGGTGAAGAACACAAAGGTTCAGAAGGGAGCGGGTAGGGCGGCAGCGTGAGGACCGCCTGGAGGGGAGCCGCTTTCAGCCGAACTCAGTTTGCGCGCAAATTTCTGAAGCCTCGCGTTTGCTGTCTGGGCGTGTGCTTTGCAGGCGGCTCCCGCGAACGGCCCCTGATGCCCTTATGCCCACGGAGATCCGTTTTTCCCTGGGCCCCACGCGACCAGGTGAAATAACGCCGTGAAACGTTCGCGGGAGCCGCCCGCTATAGAACCTGCTCGGCTCTACCACATCTTTTGCGTGATCAGTTTAGGTTCCGGCAGCGGTCAAAGCGGCTCCCCTCCAGGCGCTGGGCGAACTCGACCGCAATCTGCCGTTCGTTATCGGCCCATTCGCCGAGAATTTCTCCCTAGCGCCGTTGACGTGATCCAGCCATCACGAGTAACTTCGCTCAATGAGCAAACCCGTCGTCGAAGTCCAAGTCAGGGCCGTAGTCCCGACTACTGGCGGGTGCGCAGTCTTCGTCGGGAACGATGAAAAGGTCTTTGTAATTTACGTCGACCAAACCGTTGGTCAGGCTATCACGATGTTCATGCGCGGCGCACAGAAGGAACGCCCGTTGACCCACGATCTTATGGCCAACATCCTGATGGCGTTGGGAGCGCGAATCGAGCGGATCGTGATCAATGATCTAAAGCGTGGTACGTACTTTGCCCGGATGATTCTAAGCGCCGAGAACGAGCTGCACCAGCGCAAGGTGGTCGAGATCGATGCTCGCCCCAGCGATTGTATCGCCATGGCGGCTCAGCAAAAGGCCGCAATTTACGTCAGTCGCGAGGTCTGGGAAGAGGTTGATGATATGGCTGACGTGCTCCGCAAGATGGAAGAGGAAGGCTCAAGTCCGGGGGAGTCCGAAGAAGAGTTCTGAAATTTTCTCGGAAAAGACATGGCGGCAAGAAGCGCCAAAACGGGTAAAACAACAGATTTTCAAACCGGAGGCAATAGTGGTGAAAGTCGTAACCTTCTGTCTCCTCTGTTCGCTTCTATTGAAAAATTTTGTCCATTTTAAAGCCACCGATTGCAATTAAAGATGCACCACTTAGTTTGCGGCGATCATGTCTGACAGCTGGGACATTCCATCCGCGATTTCTCTTTATAACGTAGACCGTTGGGGATCGGGCTACTTCAGTATCAACCGATCTGGCAACGTGCAGGTCATGCCGACTCAGCAAGAGAGTCTGAACATCGACCTAATGGAGGTGGTTCAAGAAGCTCGGGATCGCGGCATGAGTTTTCCGCTGGTCGTCCGCTTTCAAGACCTCTTGCGCCACCGCGTCGAAACAGTTAATCGAGCATTCCAATCGGCAATTGCTGAGGCCCGCTATCAGAACGTCTACAAAGGGGTCTTCCCGATCAAAGTTAACCAGCTTCGGGAGGTAGTGGAGGAGATTATTGATGCTGGTTCGCCATACCATTTCGGTTTGGAGGCGGGCAGTAAACCGGAACTGATTGCCGCATTAGCCGTCCACCGCGATCTGGAGAGCTTGATTATCTGCAACGGCTACAAAGACCTGACCTACATCAAGCTGGCGTTACTCGGCCGGAAGTTAGGAAAGCTCATCATTATCGTCGTTGAAAAGCTCGAGGAAATCCGGCAGATCGTTCAGCTTTCCAAAGAGATGGGGGTCCAGCCGATGCTTGGCCTAAGGGTTCGTTTGCAGGTCAAGGGCCACGGACGTTGGGCTACCAGCGGTGGCGAGAACGCAAAGTTCGGTCTTTCGACAGCCGACCTGGTTGCAGCTAGTAACTACCTGAAAGAGCAGGGGATGGCCGACGCGCTACGCTTGGTTCACTTCCATGTAGGGTCGCAAGTTCCGGATATCGGTGTCGTGAAAAGAGCGGTGCGCGAAGCGGCTCGATTTTTTGCCAAGCTAACCCATATGGGGCACCCAATGGAGTTCATCGATGTGGGCGGCGGACTGGGTGTTGACTACGATGGCTCCCGTACCGCCTTTGACAGCTCCATGAACTACACGCTGCAGGAGTATGCTCGCGACGTGGTTTACAACATCATGGATGTCGTTGACTCGGAGAAAGTTTCGCACCCGACCATCGTCAGTGAAGGCGGGAGGGCGATCGTCGCTCATCACTCCGTGCTCATTGTTGAAGCTTTCGGATCCATCGAGAAAGGCGCCGCGGACCTAGCCCTGCAAATCAAAGATACAGATCCAAAACTACTGGCGGATATCGTCGAAATCCAGCGGTCGCTAACCAAGCAGAACCGGATGGAAAACCTGCATGATGCTCAACAGGTTAAAGAACAAGCTCAATCCATGTTCGAGCTTGGTTTGCTCGACCTGGAGAGCAAGGCGAAAATCGAGACGATTTACTGGCAGATTGCCGAGTCGGTGGTCGACCTCTGCCGGGGTATGCGCTACGTGCCGGATGAGGTTAAGGAGCTGGAAATCTCGTTAGGCGATCAATATCTCTGTAATTTCTCCGTCTTCCAATCACTGCTGGATCATTGGGCTCTTGGGCAGTTGTTCCCGATCATGCCGATCCATAAATTGCAGTATCCACCCGACCGGAATGGCACGCTGGTGGATATCACCTGCGATTCGGACGGCAAGGTCAGTAAGTTTATCGACTTGCAAGATGTCAAAGAGACCCTGCCGTTGCACCGGATAAACAATGGAGAACCGTATTACCTCGGTTTCTTTCTGATGGGTGCATACCAAGATATCATGGGTGACCTGCACAATCTGTTCGGCCGGGTGAACGAAGTTCATATCTTCCTGGACGAAGACGAGGACAGCGGCTGGTACATCGAGGAAGTGATCCAAGGCAGCACCGTAATCAGCGTCCTTTCCATGACACAATGGGATCAGAACGAGTTGGTGCGCCTGGTCAAAGGTCAAGTTGATGCCGCCATCAAAAGCGATCGCCTGAAACCAAACGAAGCTATGCGCATCTTGAACGACTACGAGCGCGGCCTCGGCGGCTATACCTACCTGAATTTTAAAAAGCAGGTCTGACAGGCGTCGCCTTATACTCCGCAGGAGTCAGGAGCCAGAATCCAGGAGCCGGGAGAGGGGCGGCAGACGGTGAAGCCTTACATCACTTGCGAGACATCCGCGTTTCGCCACGGCCTCGCAAGCGAGGCATCGCTCCTCAAATAGCCGTTTCGTAGAGAGCAAAAACCAGCTCCAAGATCCAGCTCCGTAGGAGCGAAATATTTATAGCTATCGGTGTCCCAAATCCGACTAGCTCCGTAGGAGCGGCATATTCTGAGCGAGCGATATGGCGATAGATTTTGAACCTCTCGGCATGATCGGCGCGCGTATCGATTTAGATGCCGCTCCTACGGAGCTAACGGCATTTTAGGATAGACGTGGCTATAAATATTTCGCTCCTACGGAGCTAGCCCGCGGACATCTCTCCTGGCTCCTGGATTCTGACTTCTGATTCCTGCGGAGTATAAGACGACGCCCCCTAGCCCCCAAACAACTTCTTCACCGAATCCAAAAATCGCTGTCGAAGATTATTCCCGTTATCGGCCGGCTCTGAATTTGGATTAATCGGTTCACCCTTGTGTACCTGGCAGTTCTGCGAGGGGACCATCGACTGCGGCAAAGTGATCTGGTAGGCGGTCCCGGCTGCTCGACATTCATCGGTCGCGATCGCATTCGATACCGAACAGAGTTGCACCTGAAGCACCGGTTCAGGCGGAGTAAACTCACCATCCGGGTATTTCGTCCGGGAAGCTTTCTCGATAATCTTTACCCAGATGGGCAAGGCAAGCGCTGCGCCATACCCGCGCTGTTCGATCGTCTGAGGCTGATCAAATCCGACCCAAACCCCGCAAGTTAACGAGTTAGTGAACCCCACAAACCAAGCATCTTTGTAATCGTCGGTCGTGCCCGTCTTGCCAGCCGCCGTTCGATCTAATCCCAAGGATTTAGCAGATGCCGCTGTGCCGCGGGACAGAACGCCTTCCAAAGTCTCTGCCATCATCCAAGAAATCGCCGGCTTCAAAGTCTGGCGCTGCAGCGGGTGCGCTTGGTAAAGCACCCGTCCTTGTTTATCGTCGATCCGCTCGATTAAATAAGGCTCACGCCGCACGCCTCCGGATGGGAAAGCGGTATAGGCTGCAGTCACATCTTTTAGAGTGGCGCCGAATGCGCCCAGATAAATCGAGGGCAACTTGGGAATGTTGTTCCCGAGACCAGCCTCAGTCAGGAGGGATTGTACTTTGCCAAGGCCAACCCGCTCAGCCACTCGAATCGTCATCGTGTTTCTCGAGAAGATGAGGCCGTCTCGCAGGGGCAATGTGCCGCGACTGGAGCCGTCCGAATTTCCCGGGCTCCAACGCGGAGCTTCTGGCACTTCCCCGGTCCGGATAGGATCGTCACTGATTTGCGAACCGGGAAACAAGCCGCTTTCATAACCAGCGGCGTAGATAAACGGTTTGGCAGTCGAGCCGACCGATCGAACAGCCTGCAATGCCCGATCGAATTTGCTATCCTTATAATCGCGTCCTCCCACAATAGCGCGGATGCCGCCACTATGGTTATCGATCACTAACGCTGCGCCCTGAAGGTACGGCGTTCCCTCTTCGTTGGTTCGATCATTCTCCGTGTAAGCGCTCTTACGGGGATGTTTATAATCCGACTTGTCCTCGATCTGAGTCAGAAAACTGTCGACAGCGGAATCCGCTGCCAGCTGCAATGCGGGGTCGAGCGTCGTATAGATCTTGAGGCCGCCGCTATCGATTTCGTCCTGCGACACAATCCCTTGGAGCTCGTGGTACAGCGCATCCATCGCGTAGTTCTGTTGTGGGACGGACGACTTTTTCCCGCTGGTCTTTAATGGTGTGGCTTTCGCAGCCTGTTCATCCGAGGTCGAGATGTAGCCGAGTTCTGCCATGCGATCTAGCACCTCGTTGCGTTGAGTGACGGCGCCGCTCGGGTTGTTAATCGGGGAATAACGGTTGGGGCTTCGAATCAGACCCGCTAAGGTGGCCGCCTCTGCTAAATTCACCTGCGCAGCCGACTTTCCGAAATATGCGCGCGCTGCGGCTTCTAACCCGTAATAACCCGATCCGAAATAGATTCGATTTGTGTAATAATCAAGAATCTGGTCTTTGGAGAACGTAAGTTCGATTCGGAGCGCCATGAATGCTTCCAGGATCTTTCGGCTAAGATCGCGTTTTCCCAAGTCGAAGCTATTTCGAGCTAGTTGTTGCGTAATGGTGCTTCCGCCTTGCAACAGCATGAAATGACTCAAGTTGCTGGTGAAAGCGCGTGACACGCCGACAATATCAACGCCGTGGTGTTCGTAAAACCGTGAATCTTCTCTAGCCAGAAGCGCTTTTTTGAAGAGCGGCGATATTTGGTTCACGTTCACCAGAATCCGATTTTCGCCGTAGAGCCGGCTGTAAACATTCCCATCTACGTCGTAAATCCAGCATCGCTCTGGAATGTGGCCGACTTGGCGTAGGTCGAAAGAAAGCGACCAGCCAAGATAGACTGCCACCACCAAGCCGACGGCGACGAGTCCTTCCACGATCAATGCAAACAGGAATCGGCTTATAAACCCAAACGTCAAGAACGTACCCCGCACACTCATTAGGGTCCTAGTTTTCTTCGTTCACCGCTGACTGGGGAGATGCAATCGTTCCCGGCTTGCCAGACGTAGCCTCCCGGCTTGCTTGACGTAACCTCTCGGAGTCTAAATGACGAGGCGGACTCTGGAGTTTAGACGATGGGCCTAAGTCTGGTGCTAGATCAGGTCGCCGCTCAACGGTGCGTTTAACTGCTTCCGCTCTGCGCCACGCTTCAATAGCGGCGTGATTCCCGGAAAGTAAGATCTCAGGTACCTTCAGGCCCCGGAAGTCCGCGGGTCTGGTGTAATGGGGATATTCCAGAAGCCCATCACTGAAAGACTCATCTGTGGCCGAGTCCGCTTCACCGAGAACACCGGGAATCAAGCGGGCAACCGCATCGACGACCACTGTCGCGGCAATCGCGCCGTTGGTTAGAATATAATCTCCGATCGATAATTCCTCATCGACCAAGTGGTCGGCCACGCGTTGATCGACCCCTTCATAATGCCCGCACACGAATAGGAGATGGGACTTTTCCGCTAACTCTTGAGCCTTCTGTTGAGTCAAACGCCGGCCCGTTGCTGACATCAGGATTACGTGAGACCCGGGCCGCCGGATAGCTTCTACAGCTGCGAAGATTGGCTCCGCTTTCATCACCATACCCGGGCCGCCACCATAAGGCGGTTCATCGGTCACGCGATGCTTCCCACTCGCCCATTGCCGCAGATCAAGACACCGTACCTGGATCAGGCGGTTCTCTTGAGCCTTTCCCAATATGCTTTCTGAGAAAGCTCCTTCACAGAGGCCTGGGAAAAGTGTCAGGATATCGAACTCAATCATCAACGACCGAAAGTTTCCCTCTTTTGCGTGGAGAAGTCTATAGGGGAAACATCCGATAGGACGGCGCTTGGTGATCGCTACTAATGAACCACGGCGCCTCGCCTTATCGGCGAGGATAACCAATTTGCGATTGTCACCACTTCTCGTTTAGACAGACTTCGGGAGCGTGTGAGCATATTTATCCACGAGCTCCTTAGCCTCTCGACGAGCGTCATTACAGCTTTGGTGATGTGTTGGAGTCCTAATCTTCATCGGTTGTTCCTTCTTGATCGCATGGATCAAGGCTTCTTGCCGATGAAGCAACTTCTTGGGGGTACACATCTTGGCCGCTAAAATAGCATCTCTTTGCCAAAAGCCAAGAAGGCAGATGGCGCGCCTCGCTGAATGATTTCCTGGGGCGCATCCAGCCTCGGGTGCGGGCACTTTTGGCGATCAGCCCCTTTTCTCCGATTGATTTGGCCGACCCTTCACGCAAGTTTCTCAAAAAAATGGACCTTAGCCTCGATCTCGAAAAAATTGAGCTTCAAGAAAGCGAATTGATCTTTTCCAAGTTTGACTTTGAGATCGCTTGGCAAATTGGCGCTCGATTGCGTGATATCGGAATCACTCGCCGTTTCCCCATTGTTGTTGACGTAAGATATTTTGGCCAGCCGCTCTTTTATAGCGCATTGCCGGGCAGCGTTCCCGACAACGCAGAATGGATCCGGAGAAAGAGTAATACGGTTGCGCGGTTTCACCGTAGTTCTTATCGAGTTGGCTTAACGCTACAGCAGGACGGAACTACTCTGTTAGACCGCTATGCATTGGCGTCCACCGACTACGCATCTCACGGAGGGGCGTTCCCCGTACACGTCAAAGACGCCGGCGTAATTGGCTCCATCGGTGTCTCAGGTCTTCCTCAAAGAGACGATCACGAGTTAGTCGTCGAAGCTCTTTGCCTTGCTCTCAACCGCGACTACGCTTCTCTCGCGCTCCCAAAAGCGTGAGCCGGAGAGTTTTAGGTTATGGGTTTTAGGTTCGCCGTTTTAAGTTACAGGCTGGTCACCGGCCAGCCTAGAACCTAAAACTCTGATTCGTTGACGGCTCTCCCGGCGTTGGTACCTTGTCTCATGGCTGACTCCGTATCCTCAGCCGTATCGAGGCGTGAATTTCTTTATTCCGTCGCGGTTGCCGCCGCACCGGTCGCGTTCCTCGCTCAGGTTCGATCAAGCTTCGGTCAGGATACCGGCTCTGTACTATTGGAACCTACGCCTGCTGTGGGTGACGATGACCTCGAAGTGACGCCACAGGAAACGATCGGCCCGGCATTTAAGCCGGACTCGCCATTAAAGAATAACTTTCGTGAATCGGGCGTTACCGGCGTTCCCGTGACCCTGACCGGATTTGTACTCGATCGGAAAGGAAAGCCGATAAAGGGGGCGATGCTCGACTTTTGGCATGCCGATGCCGATGGCCAATACGATTTCAGCGGCTTTCATTGTCGAGGGCATCAGTTCACTGAGGTTAGTGGCAGGTACGAGCTGCAAACTGTTCTCCCTGGCGTCTATCCGGGCAGAACCCGGCATTATCATGTCCAGCTACAAGCCACACCGGGCCCGATTCTCACGACCCAGCTCTATTTCCCCGGGGAGCCGCGCAATTCCTCTGATTTCCTCTTCCGCCGGGAGCTGTTACTGAATATTCGTGATACGAGTCAGGGCCGCCTCGCTAACTTCAATTTTGTGCTCGAGACTTAGCGTGAGAAGTGATTACTGATCGCTGCACTGGTGGGGCGAGGCTCCCGCAGGATTTTGGAGTTTTTCCGAAGAAATAAGTCTTCGCGGTAGAGGCTATTGTGGCTAGGCCGACAGACGTGCCGAGCCGGGAGCTAGTGTCCTGTTCACGAAATAACTGGCCTTTCGCCGCCGCCCAGTTGGCTGTTTTTCAAGGCGCGAACGACGAGCATATCTGAATTGATACGTAAGGAGTGAGCAACGCGGAAAAACAGCCAACTGGGCACGGCCCGGAGGGTTGCGTTGAAAATGGGCAGGCGGCCGCGTTGCTCGTCGGTCACGTATCGATTCAGATATGCTCCCTCCTCGCGCCTTGCCGACGGCCCATTTTGAACGCAACGAAAGGCCAGTTATTTCGTGAACAGGACACAAGCGCTGCAACACGGCGCGGCGCACGTTTTGTCCTATCAGCACGATTCAGCACAATAGAATTCGCGGCCCTGCGAATGCGTTGAGTTATTCGGGAGCCTCGCCCTCACCAACCACCTCTCACTAATCACTTCTCACATCTCACGCTAAGCCTGTATCTTTCCCTTGTGGCCGAGCGTCTTAATGCGAAATGTCGTCGGGTCCTTGCTAAGATGCCCATGCTGCCAAAAGCCGCCAAAAAACGAACAGAGACTATGAAATATTGGATTAGGATCCCGGTCGCCCTTCTCATCTTTCTTCTAGTGATTAGAAGCGCTTCGGGGCAGAATAGCCGGCTGGCCACCGCCTCGGACGTTGCCCGTTATCTTGCGGGCATGCCGGTATCGGATGGTTCGCCGCTAGCCGCACTGACTCGGGATCCCCAATGGTTGGCGCATTCCAACGCCATGAATCAGTCGTTTGCCAAAATGGAAACGCGCCAACTGAGTAACATCCGTACGTGGCGGGAAACGATGCTGAACCCGGTCATCGCCCCCAATCGGGTATGCCTCTACCTTTTCGGAGGTCCAGACTTTTTGTATGCCAATGCGTTTTTCCCGGACGCTGCTGCTTACGTTTTGCAGGGGTTGGAGACGGTTGATTCAATGCCCGATCTGCTGACGCTTCCAGCCCAAGCGCTCGACGGTACGCTTCAGAACATTCAGATCTCCCTGAACAACGCTCTCAACTATACTTACTTTGAAACCAAGGACATGCGGGAAGACTTCGCCAGGTCCCAGTTAAAGGGCGTCTTACCGATCTTGTTCGTCTTTATTGCTAGATCCGGGCTGTCGATCGCGAAAGTCGATTATATTTCGTTGGCGCCGAACGGAGCCGTTATCGACGGTTTCCGCTCTGGAACGCGCGGAGTTAGAATGCTCTTGGATGATCCGCGGACCGGACGAGAAAAGAGCTTGTACTATTTCACGGCGGACCTCGCCAATGGCTCAATGAGCCCTGGTATCCTGCGTTTCTGCTCAAACTTGGGACCGACCAATTCGTTTCTCAAAGCGGCTTCCTACTTGATGCACGAAGACAGTTTCAGCACCGTCCGCAACCTTTTGCTGGGTGTAAGCGCCGCTATCGTACAAGATGATTCTGGCATTCCTATTCGCTATCTGACTTCTGATCGTTGGACCCTAAGGTTTTTCGGCTCCTACGGAGGTCCCATTGAGCTCTTCAAGAAATATTATCAAACCGACCTGTCTGAGGACTACGCTCGCAATAATCCCAAACCGTTAACATTCGGTTTCGGCTATCAAATTAACCGGCGCACCTCGAATTTGATCGTAGCCGTAAGGCATTAGAATGACAGATGACAAATAACAAATGACAAATTTGGAAGTGGACGAAGTCGTCGCATAACGTGCGATCCTGGAACTCTTCTTCTTTTTGTCATTTGTCATCTCGCACTTGTCGTTCTTAGACTGCCGGCATGCCGCAGCCGAATCCACCACGAGGTCACGAGCCCAGAGAGATTAAACAGATAACCACACTGCCGACCGGAGAGATAGTCGCTCTGTGTACCGATAGCACGGTCTGGGTTTACGCTGGCAGCAACTGGCGAAAGCTTCCGGATCTTGGCCAAGCGCCATGACAATTCTTGAGCTCTCCGGCTCATCCCTAGCCCTCCGATGACGCCGCGTTTGTCATCTGTTAGTTGTCATTTGCCATTCTTCCGAGGTGCGTATCACCGAAACGGGTCGGATATTTGAGTCCGAATCCCAGCATGCGATCCAGACCAATATGTGCGGTCCAGATGAGCGCATATGGTAACAGCCACAGCGACTTCGTGAGATAGGCGTAGGCCACTATCAGAAATGGTCCCACCAACGTGTGGACCAGGTTGTAACAGACCGTTCCTAGTCGCGCGCCCCGTAGATAGCCTAACATCGCAAGATCGGGCACGAGCACTAACAGAATAAACAGAAGCCAACTGCCGTGGATCGCCTCAAAGAAGATGAGGCTGAGCGCAAGATCAAGGGCGCCTTCGATTCGGAGTAGAAGCGCTGGTTTCGTGAACACGCCCGAGCTTAAATGCAGCAATAAGAAAATAGCAAATCGGAGATAGCGAATGCGATGGTCACCGTCGCCATTTCTTACCGCGCCGATCCCTTTTCACCTCTCACCAATCACTTCTCACAGGACGAGCAGGCGCTTGTCCTAAAGTGTCTGCGACAGCCAGGCAAACGCTTCCTTCTGCATCGCTCTATCAAACTTATGTGGCCCATCATAGAAGCGTCCCACGTAGCGGTCGGGGTGGCCCGTCCGTTCATAATGAGAGTTAATCCGGTCATGAGCAGATTCCATCCCTTGCATGGTAAACAGCTGATCGCCCCGGTTGTATTGAACCAGCAGAGGTGAAGGTGCTCGACTCGCCGCCAGGTCCGGCCAATCGCCGATCGTGGCTAAGCCTGGAGGAAAGAACATCCAGGTATGCGGATCCACGTGATGATCTAGTAATTCCGAATGGGTTGTCATCATCCCGACCACAACCGCTGCTCCGATATCATCGCAGGTCGCCTGCAGGAGCGCAGCCCGGCAGCCGCCGCCGGATAATCCGATACATCCGCAAGGAGCTGACCTGACTTCAGAACGAGATCGCAAATACTGAAGCGCCGCCCGGTCCTCGAAATTGACGACTCCAGCCAGACTGGTACCGAGCAGGGTACAATATTTAGCGACCAGATGTTCATGCCAGCGGGCGGCCACATTATATCGGTCAATCTCGTCGGTTGATTCCCTGCTTCTCTTTCGTCCACGCTCCCAGTCCTCAACTTGCCGGTGGATAGATCGGGGCATGGTTTCAAAAGGGAACCGGCGGCTGCCCCAAAGGAAGACGTCATGGACGAGTACAGCAAATCCTTGCTTGGCAAGCTCATTGGCGAAAGCGGTGCCTTCGTAGAGCTCTCCGCGGAGATGCTCAACGGCTTCCGGCGGTGGTTCTTTCCCATCCGCCATCTTCTCTTTTCCGAAGAACTTGAAACCGTCATGTCCATGCAGCGCCAAAATCCCGGGCAAGGGCTCATCAGGCCGCTCCGGTCTTAAGAACCAGGCTTGCGTTCGCGGTCCATATCCGACCGACCAGGATATTGCGTCACCGATCAGCCCATCGCGTTTCCAGGTTGTCTCGATCTGGGGGTGTCCCGCGATTGCAGGAGAGTCGCTAAATCCGAGGGTTTTGGCGATGCGTCGCCTTGTCTCATCACCCGGTAAGGCGAGAGGGTATAAGCTGGCTTGCCTATTCGCCGCGTCAATCCAGTTGCTGTAAATACCGAGGTGTTCTTTCATGCGAGATTCACTCGTTAAGCCGAACAGTTTAAAAATTTATCATCTCCTATCTGTTCGGCGCCCACCGAATCATTTCGACTCCTGCTGACATAGGGTTGTCACTATCTTGACTAAGTTCGACTGTTCTTGTAGCCACCCATCAACGTAGTTCCTCTGAAACGGTTGCAAGGAATCAACCTAAGGAAAATTATGCAACGGAGTTATCGATTCGTCAGGATATGTGTCGTGCTTGCGTCGGCTGTCGCAACCTTCGCTCTGGCCGGCGAACCCACCCAGGACTCAAAATCAGTCAACGAAATCCCACCAAGCTTTACTCCGAAGACGGAGAGCTTTGATTACGTGCGGCGGACCGCGATGATTCCGATGCGAGATGGGGTGAAGCTTTACACCGTTATTGTGATTCCTCGCGGAGCGAAACACGCCCCAATTTTGCTGAGTCGAACGCCCTACGACGCGGCCGAGAAGGTCAAGACGCCGAGCGCACACCTGGCGACCGTGCTCGGAGATTCAGAAGTGGTCGATGACTTGGTTCTGAAGGAAGGCTACATCCGGGTTATCCAAGATGTCCGCGGCAAGCACCATTCAGAAGGTGACTACTTAATGAACCCGCCGCCGCATGGAACGGAGTTCAATCCCACCAACGTGGATGACTCCACGGACGCGTATGACACTATCGATTGGCTGGTGAGGAATGTTCCGGAATCAAACGGCAAAGTCGGCATCCTGGGCATTTCTTACGACGGCTTTACTTCGTTGGCGGCGCTAATCCATCCGCATCCTGCTCTCCGCGCTGCAATGCCAATTAATCCAATGGTTGACGGTTGGATGGGAGATGACTGGTTCCATCAAGGCGCACTCCGGCAACTTGGGATTCCCTATTTCCTTGTGCAAGAAGCGGATCGGGACAGTTCTCAGAAATGGTGGTCAGATCATTTCGACGACTATGAATCTTGGCTGTCTGTCTGGTCGGTCGATGAGATGGCTCAGCGGTATGGCTTGGATCAGGTTGGCTTTTATAGAAAGATCAAAGAGCATCCGGCCTATGATTCGTTTTGGCAGAGCCAAGCCATGGATAAGGTCCTGGCCAAAGAGCCGGTCTCAGTCCCAGTGATGTTAGTGCATAGTCTTTGGGACCAAGAGGACATCTATGGAGCCGTCCATGTCTACGCGGCGATTAAGCCGAAGGATACCGACCACAAAGTATTCCTCGTGCTTGGACCTTGGTTTCATCACCAGGCGCGGCTGAATGGCAGCGCCATCGGTGCCATCGAATTTGGTAGCGATACGGCTGCCTATTTCAGAGAGAACATAGTCCGTCCGTTCTTTGATCATTTTCTAAAGGATGATGCCCCTCCGGCTGACCTGGCGGCGGTCACTGCTTTTGAGACAGGAACCAACCGGTGGGAAAGGTTATCGACCTGGCCCGAGACCGGGGAGGATGGTAAGACAGATCCGGCTTCTCTTTTTCTACAGCCGAACGGCAGGTTAGGTTTTAACCAGGCGCCTGCCTCGGAACCGGGATTCGACGAGTACGTCTCCGATCCAGCTAAACCGGTGCCGTTTTTGCCTCGGCCAATTCATCTTGAAGGCGAAGAAGGATATCATGATTGGCAAACCTGGTTGGTGCGCGATCAGCGGGAGGCTTCCGGTCGTACCGATGTCTTGACCTATACTTCGGATGTTTTGACGGCTCCCCTCAAAATCAGCGGTATTCCTACCGTAAGCCTGACAGCGTCTACCACTGGCACCGATGGCGACTTTGTCGTGAAGCTGATCGATGTTTATCCGGAGGAAGCCGGCCGCGATCCCAAAATGGGCGGTTATCAATTGATGATCTCAGGCGATATTTTCCGGGGCCGCTATTACCAAGGCTTTGATAACCCGAACCCGATTCCCGCCAACGAAAAGGTCCGTTTTCGATTTAATCTGCCAACGACAAATCATGTCTTCTTGCCTGGCCATCGTCTGATGATTCAAGTGCAATCTAGCTGGTTCCCTCTTTACGATCGTAATCCGCAGACTTACGTCGATAACATCTTTTTAGCCAAGCCGACCGACTTTAAGAAGGCCACGATCAAGGTGTTCAACAGCGGCGAAAGCGATAGCTTTGTCGAGTTACCAGTCGTGACGCACCAATGAAGACGATCCTTCTTTATACCGCCGTAGTGCTCATTTGGGGTTCGACGTGGTTTGGTATCAAACTTCAGCTGGGCGTCGTCCCGAGCCAGGTCTCGGTTGCTTATCGGTTTGCCCTGGCTGCCTTGCTGCTGTTCGTCTGGTGCTGGGTTCGGCGCCTGCGCATGAAATTCAGTCTTCGCGAACATCTTTGGTTAATGCTTCAAGGGTTAACCGTATTCTCTTGCAACTATTCCCTTTTTTACGAAGCGGAGAAACACTTGGTGTCCGGGAGTGTCGCCATCATTTTTTCTCTCTTGGCAGTATTCAATATCCTGAACAATTGGTTGTTCTTTAGAGTTAAACCGACGTACCAAATCATTGTTGGTGCTCTCATCGGGCTGTTCGGGATCTCTTTAACCTTTTGGCACGAGTTGCTGAACTTGGGCTCGACCTCAGACAACTTCTTGGGCATCGTCCTAAGCATTGCTGCCACGCTCGTGGCATCGTTTGGTAACATGGTGTTTGTCCGGCTGCGCAAAGACGAAATGCCCATTGTGCAAGGGAATGCCTTCGGGATGCTCTATGGAACCGTCATTCTTTTCGCGTACGCCTGTCTTACCGGCGGCAAGTTCAGCTTTGACTTTTCGCCGAGCTATATCTTTTCGCTGTTTTATCTATCGCTCTTTGGTTCAGTGATCGCGTTCGGCTGTTATTTAACGCTCGTCGGACGAATCGGCGCGGATCGGGCTGCCTACAGCAGTATCTTATTCCCGATTGTTGCGCTTTGTCTTTCGGCCGCATTTGAGGGTTACCGGCTCAACGCCCTGAGCGCCCTCGGCATTGTGTTCGTTCTCGGTGGAAATGCGCTAGTGCTTGCGCATAAAAAGCCGGCGAATGCTCAACCGGGTAAGCCGGTAAAGACGAGTAGCGCTGAAGCCATCGAAGCCTGAAGTTTGGTGGGGCGAGGCTCCTGTGCGGTGTCAAGACATAGGTAACACAAATGGCTAAGACATGGGTAACAGAATGGTCAAGACATCGGTAACTATAAGGGTCGTTTGAAGTGAGGCCGGAGTCCAGATTTATGCATAAGCGCCCCGGGGCGTCGCGTCTATCGGAACGCCATATCTGCTACGATTGTTAGCGCCGACATACATGGAAGCTAAAACGCGGAATGCAACGCCCCTCGGCTGTCACGATTTCACTTTTCACCTTCCGGCTTCCGCTCAAACTCTAGAAACTTACAATACCGACCAATTGCTTTTTCTAGTGCACCCATCTCTGCCCGAGTCAGGGGCCTGAACGAGTTAGTCGTGACTCTGGCAGCGTTCTTTCTGAGCTCCCGTTTCCAGGTGCCGATCACTCTGCCATTGACAACAATCGTCCCTAAAAATATGCCGTTTGAGCCGGCTTGCACTTTCTGTCGATAGGCTGGGGCCAGCGAAGCGCTACGATCCCGATACCCCAATAAATATTCATCAAATCCAGGAAGCAGATAGACCATCGGTGCTGCCTTGCTCAAGCTCGGTGTTTCCGGGCTGAGCCAATACACGTGGTCATTAAGGTTCAATGATTCGAGACCCGACTTGGCCATGGCGAGACCCTCCTTGGCATCACTGACCTTTAATCCGGACCACCACACAAAATCTTGCAGAGTGGCCGGACCATGTCCGACGAAGTATCGGCGGGTCAACTCGGCCAAGGCAGTATCTCGGTCCAACTTGCGATCCCTTGGCGCCCACTCTTCGAGCAGAGTAAAGGTTGGCTGTTTTCCTCGGCGTGCACCAAAACAGATGATTCGGTCAACGCCCATGCGCCAAAGGATATGGTAACCCCGCTGCCCTTCCACCGAGACCCGGGCCCGCTGCAATGCGGCATAGATTTCATCTCGAGTTAGCTGCTGCGAGCCTTGAAGAATCTTAACCAATAGCTTGCGGATGCGCGCCAAAACTGCGGTATCCAAACCGTACCGTTCAAAGCGCAAACTGGCGGTCGAAAGGATGCGTGGCGCCGTCAGTTCTAACAGCCAATGCACATCCGCTGCCGCGATAAAGTGCAGCGTGCTACGAAGCGGCCAGGTACGGACAATCGTCCGATCCGCTATTGCACGCTCGACGTCCTTTTCGGTCGCGTCCACTGAACGCAGACCAATAGCCCAAAGAGTGCCCAAATAATCTTGAGCTTGCATGGCTGCAAGTGAACTCACGACCTGAGCCGGGTCTTTGCATCGGCTCGCCGCAATCTGCTGACTAACCAATCGAAAACGGGCTATATTAGCTTCGGTCATTTGAGCTCTTTGGGCTTTCCGCGACAATATCGGCCGTCACGGTCTGTTCTGCATTTTGGTCAACCAGGCGCTTTCCGACAAGCTCCGTAGAAGCGAAATCTACATAGCTGCGCCGTCCGCGAAACAGGCTTAGATCCGTAGGAGCGACATCTGACGTAGCAGTTGACCATGAGCATTCTGCGAAGATTCGATATCCGCGTGTTGGTATTCGCATTGATATATGCCGCTCCTACGAAGCTCACGTCAATTCAGGCCGCGAGAACCATAGAGAGTCAGCTCCTAGAGAACGTAACCTAGATCGAAAAACGCATGCATCGCCCTCTCCAGTTCCAACCGCCAAAGCCAGCGCATCCGTTCACGATCTTCCTGTTTGATACACCATTCGGCCGCCGTATAGACTGCCTGAGCAGCGCATAGCTTGTAGTCAGCGAATAACTGATCCCAATCGTAGCCGATGACTCCGTTTGCGAGCAGTTGACGCTGATACTCGCGCAGAACGGACATCTCCAATGCTCGTCTCACCTCGACATCCCAGTATTGCACCATCAAATAGGAGAGGTCACTTACCCCAAGCCAAGTCGTGAGTGACCAGGTAAAAGGCTGCCGATCCAGGAAATATATTTTGCCTGCGTTGATCGGGTAAAGGATGTTACCAGGGTTAACATCCCCGTGGACGATCGTGAATCCAATCGGGTCCTTCGTCCTCTCCAACATTTCTCCTGGATGATATTGGAAAATGTCCAGAATGGTTTGCCGCCACGACTCGGAGATATCCAGGCTCGTTGCCTCCAATAGCGGATCTAACCCTCGTCGCACGTGATCGATGTACCGGTCGAGTCTCGATTCATCCGGTATTCGATCGCCCAGTTGATGGATCCGTTCTTTGCCCCAGGCGAAGGCGTGCAATCGAGCTAAAGCCGTGGCCACAGTCAACCCAAATTTCAGACTTGGCGGAGTGTCTTTTTCGTGAGTAGAGGACAGGTCCTCCATTAAAATAGAGTAGGAACTATCATCGTTGACCTGGGCAGCGTAACATTTTGGTATCGGCGGATCGGCCAGGCCTAGGTAGCCATGCGTGTAGTAGTCGATTTCCGACCTCTGCATAAACCCGGCATCCGCTTCGACCGTTTTCAATATCAACGATCGAGGCGCACCTCCGTCCGTGTCGGCATCGTATTCGATGCGGATACGGGCAATGTGCGAGTTCGTGCTGGTCGAACAGTCAACGTGGAGACTGCGTATCCCTCCCGCACTCAGCGCGCCGTTCTTTTTCAAGACAGTCATTAGCCAACCCGCATCGATTTGAGTCGGGGTAGGGATAGCTTCGTCAAGAGGCACAATGACAGCGAGAATGACCTGGCATGGGTGCCTTTGTCGACATTCGAGCGAGTCACGCCCTGCGATCGTCCCCGGCGATCCCGGCGTTGTTGGCGTTGTCGGCGTTCTCCAGAGTGCTATGGTTTCAGGTGCCAACAAACGTTCTTGGTGGAGAGCTACGCTGCTGCTGCCGCGACCCTCTAACCGGTTTTTATCGAGATGGTTACTGCCGCACGGGTTCTGGCGATGTCGGGCTCCATACGGTCTGCGCCCAGATGACGAACGAATTTCTCGAATTTTCGTACTCACGCGGCAACGATCTGGTAACACCGCAACCCGGTTTTCCCGGGCTGAAGGAGGGAGACCGCTGGTGTCTTTGTGTGACCCGTTGGCATGAAGCGTTGGAGGCCGGCGTCGCTCCGCCCGTGGATCTTCACGCCACCCACGCCTCGACTCTAGAGTTTGTGACTCTGGAAGAACTGCAAGCTCACACTTTAACGTGAAGGATCACAAAGGTCACCAAGACAGAATAAATCTCACGCAAAGACGCCAAGACGCAAAGAGAAGACGGATTTTGAAAAGGAGTGAACAGGGTAACGGGGATCTCTGTTTAATGCTTTAGTTCCCTGTGTTAAGCTCCTGTGCCAAAGGGCTCCTCTGATGCAAAAGAGACAAAAGATGGTCTTTGGTTGGGTGCTTCCTGCTTAACCCAGTCTTTGTCTCAAATCTTTGCGCCTTCGCGTCTTTGCGTGAGGTTTCTCTGTCTTTTGCCCTTTGTTATCTTTCCGTATTGTGCGAATAGAATCCGGAATTCGGCTGTTTCCCATTTTCGCCGGCGCGCCCATTTGCCGATTCGCCGTGTCGCTGTCGCCCCTTCCCGTCCCGTCACGCGATAGCGATCCTCTCTTCAACCAATGCACTGTTAACCGCGACCGCTAGATCGCTCCGAACTCGTGCCCAATCCTGATAACGATCGGTCCAAGCGCGTAGTTGGAAAGTGATCGCACCAGCGCTGAAATTCACGACGTACACCTGGGGCGCCGGTTCGCTGGCGACGCCGGGCTCGCTGGTGGCCGTCGTTTTGAGAAGCTCAACCACCCGCTGGGAATTTGCGCCCGGCAATACGTTAACCGAGACTTCGATGGCTCGGGCTCTATCCGAGAAAGTCCAGTTGGTCACTTGATTCGAAATCAATGCTCCGTTCGGTACGATGATTTCTGAACCTTGTCCGGTCCGGATGACACAAGCCCGGATACCGATCCGGCGTACCTCGCCTACCGTGCCCTCAATCTCGATGACATCCCCGATCTTGATGGGGCGTTCGAATAACAGGATTAAGCCGGAGACGAAGTTATTGATCACATTTTGTAATCCGAAACCGACGCCGACGCTGAAGGCACCGGCTAAGATGGTAATTTTGGTGAGATCGATGCCCAAGGCTCCTAAAGCCACAACAAATCCGACCAGAAGGATCGAGTAATGGAGCATGGTCGAGATCGCGTAAGGGAGCCCGCGCTCGAGGCGGAAACGGTGATACACATCCTCTTCCAACAAAAAGCGCAAGAATTTCGAGATCAGGAACGCTGCCCAGGCTGTGATCGCGAACGCCAGTAACCGGCCTAAAGAGAGCTCGAGCGAACCCATGCCGACCTTGGCATTCAATAGATCGCCGATTTTCGCGAGCGCCGGATTAAGCAGACCCAAAAAGTTCAACATTAGATCCAGCCAGAAGAGGACCGCAAGAAACTCGAGCGTTCGGCAGGCTCGCCGGTAGAGCATGCGACGGTGCAACTGGACGGCGCGCAAAGCACCCAATGGCCGCACCTGCAAAGCAATGACCACAAAGCCATCGAGGACCCTGATAGCGACATAGAAGATAGCGGCTATAAAGACGCCCCGGACAAAGACGGTGGCTAATAGGTTGGCCAGATTAATATATCCCAGAATGTTCGCCAGGACCGCTGCGGGAAAAACGATGAGCCCTATTTTTGCGATAAGCAGTATCGCTCGGCTAAAACGATCCGAGGCTCCAGGCTTCGCCGTGGCCAACTTGTCGCCTTCGCTCCGCTTCGGCGCGACGAGCCCACTGCGAAGGAACCAGGCTAGAAAAAGAAATCCACCACCGGTTTCGACCAAGAAAAAGAATCTGGCCAAGGAAGGCACTGAGGCTGCCAGCAAACGAAGCTGGGTGAGCAAATACAAGCCAACCAAGGCGTAAAGGATCGGGAACAGATTTCGTTCCAATAGACGGCGAAGAATCAGCAACGTAGGGACCAACACAACAGCTCCAATCAAAGCTTGGATCCAACGCGGCGCCTCCGAATAGAGTACGGGCCCAAACAAGCTCGATAAGACAAACGCCGTTGATACTGGCAGATCGAGAATCGATAACGCGCGTTCCAGTGCCGGTTCTGCTTCGGCTGGCTTTCGTATTCGGCGTCGTAGCCACTGAATCAACCCCGCCAATACCAGGATCAAGGCGGCATGCACCCCGAAGGAGGAGGGACGCCGTTGGATAAAAGCGCTAGTTGCGTTCCACTGCGAAGCCAGGCTCTCGTCGCTCTGGGTTTGCAGTTCACTGGTTAAGGTGCGGGGCGCAGTCCAGATGGGCTGGCCGTCTCGCACTAATAGATCTTTCAACGCTTGGCTTTGCGCTCGAGCGATCGCTGCGGTTGCTCTGCGGACCCGAGCCTCTTGCATTAAGAGGCTGTTTTGCAAGGTGAGAACCTGGGCACGATCTGATTCCGCCGTGCGCTTAGTCTTGTCAATCCGCTCAACCACTTTTTGGACCCGTTGCAAGACCGCCGGCGGCATATTGATCTGAGGGGCGGATTGCAATGTTGCTTGCCAGACCTGATTCATCTGCTTCAGGGTCGCGAGTTGGTCCTCCAAATTCGCGGTCCGCTGGGTCAGATCCTGCTCCGAGTTCGTCAGATTAGCAGTGTAGGTCTGCCAAGTCGTTCTCAGCGGGTAAAGCAGGTCCAGGGACGGGTTCTCCGCCAGAATTCGCGCATCCTCAGCCATCCTTGCTTTAATCTCAGCCTTCAGATTAGTAAGACCGACGTCGGTGGATTCCAGAGCCGCTCTGGCTTTGGAAAGAGTGTCCTCGATCTGATGGAGTTCACTAAAGGCAGACTCGGCTTCGGCAGGGACTTGATCTAAGGCGATGGGTGTGGGGGCTGCAGTTGCCGATGGTGGTGGCGAGGCCGAGGCCGATGGTGATGGTGATGGCGACGCATCTTCGGCTTGGATGGTGGCGCTCACGAAGTTGAGAGCGAGCAACGCGGTGACAACAATCGATGACTTAAGGCAATTGGTCATGGTGTGCAGGAAAACAAATTACAAATCACAGATGACCAATGACAGATGACAGCCTGATTGCGTTTCTCAAGTGGAGAGATCGAGAGATGCAATTCTAGAGCGCCTTGCCCGACGGAGCTCCTGACCTGTCCGACATAGCTTCCGGAGTTTTCAGACGACAGGGAGAAGATTGTCCAGGATGTCAGACCTTCGGCGAAGCCCGAGCTGTTGCGGCGGGATTTTGCCGCCGTGAAGGCCACTGAACTTTTTCGTGACAAACGGACTTGTTCTTGTAATGGCAATTACGTGGTGTTGGCATGAAAGTGGGTCCCTATATCGGATTCATTGTCTTGGTCATGGTGTTCGGGAGCGCCATACTTGGGACGCTGATCCGCCGAAAATTGCCCGAGAATCACTTGGGAGATGAGACCCAGAACGTGGTCAGACTGGCTATGGGAGTGGTGGCGACTCTCACGGCCTTGGTCCTCGGGCTGTTGGTTGCTACGGCAAGCGGTTCGTTCAATGCCAGGAATCAGGAGATTACTCAGTTATCCGCTAAGGTGATCCAACTAGCGCGCCTGCTGCAGCGCTATGGACCGGAAGCAGACGGTGAGCGTGATCTGCTGCGCCTTTATACGTCCATGAAGCTGCAGGACCTTTTTCCTCAGGGCAGAGCTGAGTATGTGCTAGAGAATCCGAGGACCACGATCCTGTTCGAAGAACTACAGGACCGGTTGGCGGCAATGGATGGCCACAGCACAGAGCAACGCTGGATTCTGTCGCAAGCCCAGGCGCTAACCAGCGAAATCGCGGATGTGCGGTGGCTTTTGATCGAGCAGGACGTGCTCGGAATCCCGGTTCCGCTGTTGTTTGTGGTTTTGTTCTGGCTGTGCCTGCTTTTCATGAGTTTCGGCCTGTTCGCACCCCCTAACGTGACGGTAATGGTGGCGCTGTTCCTTTGTGCACTTGCCGTTGCGGGGGCGATACAAATAATCCTGGACCTGAGCAGGCCTTTCGAAGGGGTTATCCGAGTCTCTGACCAGCCGCTCAGACACGCTCTCGAAGCAATCAGTCGTCTGAAAAGCTCTCCCTAATGCAATATGATGCGAATCACGTTAGCGGTCGCTTTAGCGATCACTTCGAAGGATGCCTTCACAGTTGCCCAGGAACCTTTGGGTCCTTCCCGTCAAGGGGACTAGGCGGTTTTTATTTATCTGGTTTTTTCGGCAAACTTTTAGCATCTAACCTCAATGTCCAATACTCCGTCCCGCGAGAAGTACCGTCAGGGAGGATCTATCTTTACAAGGCTGGAGTCGGCAGAGCGGATCAAGAACCAGCGTTGGGGCCGGGCCGAACAAGTCAGTCGCTTTACCTCGGCTTGTCGACTCTTGGTTGCGTTCCTTTCCGCTATCTTGGTCGCGGGCTGTGCCTCGTTCGGGCCATATCACGCAAATACCCCCGATCACCCCTTCAACTCCGTGCGAGGCCCCAAGGGAAGCGGTGGTTACCAGCTGGCGTTCGTCGAATTCGGGGATCAAGGCTCGAATTTAGATAACTCTCAAATAAAGGCCGCTCTCGACGTGATTCATCAAGCGGAACGCCCCTTTCTTTTTGTTTACATTCACGGCTGGCAAAACAACGCGAACTCGCGGGATGTTTGCCGGTTTGAACACTTTCTGGATTCGATTTCGAGTTTCTCTCAGGCCACCGGCCAAAAACTGAATGTGATCGGTGTTTATATCGCTTGGCGCGGCCGGGACATCGTATTCCCTGGCCTGAACTTACTCACATTCTTTAGCCGTAAGTCAGTGGCTGCCGGGATCGCCTCCCAAGTCAGTTGCCTGGCGACTCTTGATGAACTCGCCTTGGCAGCTCGGGATCCCAGCAAGAAAGTACATCGCTGTATACTGATTGGACATTCCTTTGGCGGATTGCTACTTGGGAATACACTCTCGCATTCAATTCTGGATGCGAGTGGCTTCGGCACTCGTAATACCAGCCCCTGGGACATGGCGGTGACGTTTAATTCAGCGGACAGTTCCATCAGCACTCGACAGTTAATGAAGGAACTCGATTATCTTTATAAATATGACCCAATCCGGCACGCCTACGTTAGCCGATCTGCCGCCGATAAAGGGGCTACGGCGATACCGGAGAGCCGACCATTTCTGGTATTCCTTCAATCCGAGGACGATCTGCCGACCGGGACATTCTTCCCCATTAGTACCGAACTCTATAATACGTTAACCTTTCGAAATCACTGGGAGAAAGTACCGGTGCCCGGCCACCCAGGGGAAAAAGTATCTGAACGCGAATTTTTTAGCCATACGCCCGGCAACAATCCCTACCTGGTCAATTACCGCGTGGTTCCGCTTGGAAAAGCCAGTCCGCCTCCTGGTTTAAAGGCGACGCAGAACCGGGCATTCGAGGCCAATATTCTCCACAATCACCCAGACTATTCTTTTTATACGAGCGAGCGTAACGATGGTCACGAAAATCGTTTTTGCCACAATGGTGACTATGATCCGGATGAAGCTCGTAGGTATACGGCTCAAGAGCACTGGCGACGGTGGCGCTTTGTTTATACAGGGAATGCCCGCGTCCCTTGTTGGGTTGTGCGTGTACCGAAAGAGATCATTCAGGGGCACGGCGGACTGTGGAGCGACAACTCCGTGGCGCTGTTAGCCGCTTTATTTCGCATCCAGTTTCCGATTACAGGAGCGGGAGAGATGGCTCCACCGCCATTGCGCCGCGCTCCAAATACCCCGGGATTCCAACAGTAACCTGAGGTTGGGCCTGCGAAAGACGCGAGCGCGCCTATTACAGTCATCGGGCTTTCACCACCGGTGTTGATTCATCTGCTGGGAAAAGTGAAGCGTTCGACGAGCGCCTTCACGCGCTCTTTATGACGGCTGTGCTTAAATCGCTTGGTTCTGGTTAGCTCGGCGATACCATGGAGGCTCGCCCAAAACAGTTCCGATACAGCCTCTGACTTCGAGCTCTGTCCCGGAAACAACTCCAGGAGTTGGGAAAACGCGAATCGCATCTGCGCAGGAGTAGCCGGGTCATCGAATGGTAGACTCAGGTTAAGCGAAAACATTACTTCGTACAGCGCGGGTGAAGACGCGGCGAACTCCAAATATGCAGCCGCGACCGATTCGACTGTATTTCCACGCTTAACCAGTTTCCGAGCCTTCTCCAAAGCCAGGCCCAGCTCCTGGAAACCCTCGATAGCAACCGCGGCGAGAATCCCCTCGCGGTTTTCAAAATGAGCGTACAAGACGGGTTGGCTGTATGAAATTTCGTCGGATAACCGCCGAACGGTTACATTGGACCACCCTTCAAGCTCCGCGATTCGTCGTGCGGCACTGATGATCTGTGCCCGGCGGGCCTGCTTGTCCCGCAGTTTTCTTTCCGCAATTCGATTAGCTGCTGGCGTCGTTGCCATCGATAGGAAGTATAGCGTCGCTAGGGCGGAGGGTGAAACTTTTTCCGATGCTTCGGTGAAATATAGCGTTGCAAAAATATCTAGCAATGATAGATATTGTATCAATGCATCATTTTAAACTTGGTGACGGTCTCTTCAAATGGACGTATTATTCTTGATTCTCGTTGTTTCCACCGGAACCATCCTAGGCAACGAATTCAACATTGGGTTCTTGATTCATCCGGCCCTATCCCGGACGGATGCTGAGCGCTTTCTTCCGGCGATTCAGGTCTTTGCTAAATTATTTGGCAAGATCATGCCTTTCTGGATGGCGGGGACCGCGTTGTTTCATCTTGTTCTTCTCATTGTCACGTGGAATTGGCCGGCGATCTCAACTGTCCTGCTACTCGTCGCGACGCTGCTCTGGCTTATCATTTGTGTTTTTAGCGTCGTCGGGCCGGTGCCGATCAATAATAGGGTCAAAGCTTGGGATATCCGGAATCTTCCCCCAGATTGGCGGGAACAACGACGGCGCTGGGACCAACTCAATGCAATTCGTGTAGTCATGATCGCCGCAGCGTTTGTTGCGCTGGCGGAGAGTTATCGAACTTTAGGATGGCACTAGCTCATGAAGAAGGCTCCGGTGTAGGACTAGGCTTTTGAAGCGAACAGAAGAACGCAAAGGACCCCAAGGGGAACGTGCTCCGTAGGAGCAAAATCTTTATAGCTGTGCCGGAAAAATTGCGGGCTAGCTCCGTAGGAACGGCATCTATGGTGAATTGGGGCACCCAAATATTGGACGGAATTTTCTGCGCCAACAAGTGACAACCTAAGCTGTTGGTACGTTGCCCCGAACGGTTCGGGATGCGATCCTGGCAGCATGAGCAGCGCCGACCCGGACCACAAAACGTTGTTTCTTCGCAATTACGAATTGTACGAGGCGGCCAAGGAACGCGGAGAATCAAAGGAGATTCAGCGCCTTGCACTGCTGACACTAAATCAGATTTATGTCATATCAGATGTTCCCCTCATGCAGATCGAGAAGCAAACGCTCAGGTGATGCATGATCTGTTGGGACCGCCGCACACAGAAGCTGAGGTCCGGGAAAAGTATGATCAACTGCGGGCCGATGCCGGGGTATGATGCTTGGCACTGGGATCAGTGAGCTCGCTAAGGCATCGTCGGGTTAAACGGCCACTCGCCCGTGACCGCGCGGGTTGTCAAAATCGGGACGGAAAAGGGTCAGTCAGCACTTCCTGACAGAATTGTAGCTACCCACCGATCGATCATCTCGAGTTAGCTGCTGCGAACCTTGGAGAGCCTTAACCAACACCTTCCGGATGCGCGCCACGGCTGGGTTATCCAAACCGTACGGTTCAAAGCGCAAACTAGCGGTCGAAATGATCCTTGGCGCCGTCAGTTCTAATAACCAATGCACGTCGGCTGCCATTATAAAGCGTAGCGTGCCGCGGAGCGGCTAGGTACGGACAATCGTCCGATCTGCAATCGCACGCTCCATGTCCTGTTCGGTCGCATCCGGTAGACGCAGGCCAATAGCCCAAAGGGTGCCCAAATAATCTTGAGCTGGCATGGCGCCAAGTGAACTCACAACCTGAGCTGGGTCTTGGCATCGGGTTGCCACAATCTGCTGATTAACCAACCGGAGACGGACTATTTCTGCGTCGGTCATTTAAGCAAATTCTTTGGGCCACCACGACGATATCGGCCGTCGCGGTCGGTTGTACACTGTGGTCAATCAGGCCTTCGCCGACAAGCTCCGTAGGAGCGAAATCTTTATAGTTACGCCGTCCGTAAAACGCAGGTAGCTCCGCAGGAGCGGTATATGACGCTCACGTGATCCAATCCAAATCGGAATAGCCGCAAAAAGGTCACGACCGCAACGCGTCGCATAGCGTCCTACCGCCACTCTGCGCTCACCCCGAATATACTTCGGTTGCCGCCGAACTGTTGCCGCTTGTTCGGATACATACGGACCGATACCCTGATCTAGGAGCAAACATCTCGTGAAAGCCCTCACTGAGCCTTTAAAAACCATGGAACGCGGCAAAACGGAAATGCACGGCACACGCAAAGAGGTAAAGCCAAAGATCGGCTTAACCATTCTGGCAACGAGTCTGGGATTTGTTCTCGTTCAGCTGGATGTCTCGATCGTCAATATTGCCTTAGCCAGGATCGGCGCGGATCTCGGCACGCCAGTGGCCGGATTACAATGGATCGTCGATTCCTATGCGCTCGCATTTGCGGCCCTTCTTTTGTCAGCCGGTGCGCTCGGTGACCAGATTGGTGCACGCAAAGGGTTCATCATTGGCTTCGCAGCTTTCGTGGCAGCGTCACTCGGTTGCGGCCTGGCTCCTGGCCCAATCGCTCTGATCGTTGCTCGCGCTTTCCAAGGGATTGGAGCTGCCCTCCTGGTCCCATGCTCGTTAGCATTGTTAAATCAAGCGGCCGGAAATGACGCTCGATTGCGAACTCGCGCGGTTAGCCTTTGGACTGCATCCGGCAGCGTCGCTTTAGCAGTTGGTCCGATACTAGGTGGATTCCTGGTAGCTAGCTTGGGTTGGCGAAGCATTTTTCTCATTAATATTCCAATTGGGCTAGCTGGTATCTTCCTAACCCAGGCGTTCGTGCAAGAGTCCGCTAGTCGACATCATACCTTCGATCCCGCCGGCCAATTATTTGCGATCACAGCACTTCTCGGACTAGTTGGCGCCGTCATTTTTTCCGAAGGCAGCGGGTTTAGCCCGATCGTTTGGTCCTCTTTGATCGTCGCTTTCATTTCTGGCGCTGCGTTTGTATTGGTTGAGTCTCGAGTTTCTTCACCCATGCTGCCGCTAGATTTCTTTCGGCAACCGGCCTTCACAGCAGCCACCCTGGTTGGACTCGCTGTTAATTTCACGGTCTATGGAGTCATTTTTATACTCGGGCTTTACCTGCAACGAATCCGCGGATATTCACCCGTGATGAGCGGCCTGATACTTCTGCCGGTCCCGATCGCCTTTCTTTTTTCCAATCTCTTTGCGGCATGGATGGCGAGAGCAACTAACTTATGTCTATTGATGGTGATCGGCTTATTAGTTGGCGCTGCCGGTTACTGGTCGCTCAACTCGATTGACGCCGGCACCTCTTATCTGCAAATGTTGCCCGGGTTTGTCATAATGCCGTTAGGGGTAGGCCTCGCCGTCCCCTGCATGACGACTGCCCTACTGACCGCCGTGCCGGGTTCCCGGTCCGGTGTGGCTTCGGGAGTTCTGAACAGTGTGCGGCAAGCCGGTGGAGCGCTAGGCGTTGCTACGTACGGTGCCCTGTTGAATGACAAGAGCGTTGCGGGTGCTCAGCTATCGTTTTCTATTTCGGCGGTACTGCTTATTCTCGCGGCGGCCGTCGCCGCGATCGGGGTTAAGCGCAAGACAGTGCTTCCATCCCTTGCCCAATCGGAATGCTAGATCGGTGAGGAGCTGCGTCAGCGCAGTGCTCATGCGATATGTTCAGTCCTTGTCGCGTCAACGCGAAGCATCGGTAGCGGCGACTGTCCCATAACATGCCCGATCTTGATAGGCGAGAGCGCGGATCCGAAGGCGGTCAATTTTCGTTAGCTCCACGCGCAGTCGCCATCCGCGCGCTGAAATGGCGACTGCGTGTCGAGTTACTCCCAACCAATCGCTTCGAAATATATTTACATTAGAAACACGTTTAGACATAGCGGGACACTCGCCTCTACCGAGGGGCTGATTTGTTGATCGCAGCGAGGAACTTTGGTTTTGGCGTCATTGAACGTAGAGGAGCGATTGCCAGTACGGCAATAATGAGGATGCCTTATGCCACATCCTGAAGACCACCGGCTAACCGAAGCACTTGCATCGTAGTGACAATCATCACTAAGTAGATGGATCCCAAGAGAGTTCTGAGGGCAGTAGCCCGCCAGCAATCCGCGTTGGCGATAGAATCAAAAGCAATGACTTTGATTCCTAATTCGCGACCCGACAAAAAAAGCCAGCAGACTAGGCAAGCGTGCAAGCGGCTCCCTTCCAGGCGCGTTTTGTTGGAACTGCGTCTCGGCCGGTTATGTTGGTGCACGCGGGCGGGCGCCTGGGCTGGGTTAGATTATTGTCAGCGCTCCGGGCCTAACCTGTTAGAGCACGCGCACATCGAAAGGCGCCTGGCCTCACGAAAGATTTGTCGCGAAGTTCGGCTGGGAGTTTGAAGCCTAACTGATCTTGAGCTTCCTGCTCCGTTCTTTGAACATCTTCTGGCGAGGCTCCAGGGAGGACTGGTCGCCCGCCTCGCGCTGCATCTTTAGTCAGGCGGTCTTCGAGGCTGGTTCGTTCAACAGCGGTTAGTTGAAGATAGTATTGAGACGCTCTTAGATCGCTGACAAGCAAGTCGCTGAGAGTGTTGAGTAGGTTCGGTTTGAGGTTCATAGGTGAGTGTGATCGTTGCGTTATTGGGTTAGGCCTGAACACCGGCGAGGCCTTGGGAGCTGCCGAAACATTTTTCGAGTTCGCTTTGCGCTCGAAAAATATGCTGAGCCATATTTTTTGAACCGAAGCGAAGCAAAGCAGAGCGGACCCGCGGGATAAGGCCGGGGAGCGCAGGAGCCGCGAGGGAAACGAGACGGGTAGAGGATTTAAACGGAAGGGGCCTCGCGAGAAACGAGACGGGGAAGGAAGCCGTTTAAGCCGCAGACGGTACTCTTGCGCTGTGAGAGGCCTCCGCGGGCGGGAACCAAACTGGCGGGGCCAGGACTGTAAAGGAGTGGTTTTGGGCGAGCCTGGGTGCGCCTAGAAGAAAGAGAAAGGAGAGACGCTTTGCGCCTCGACGAGCAGAAAGACTTTTCTTTAGAGCGTTTTCTTTGCTCGAATGATCGTCGGAGTGCTTAACGCCCATATTTGGGTTTCGTGCGCGGACCTGAGCAAGGTCGTCAGGTCGCGCTCCGGTGACTAATCGACCGCTCCAGGCGGCAGCTCCTGCTCGCCTTCCGTGGTGACCTTCGTAATCCCCCCAGCAATGCCGAGATATTCCATAACCGCGATGAGGCGCCCCGTGAGCCCGGTTTGATAGTGGGTGAGTCCGTGCAGCTCGTCTTCGTGCTTCAGAAGCCAGGTTAGGCGTTCGGCAAGGTCGGGTTTTCGGACCGAGATGTTGCCTTCGTCGTCGACGGTAACCGAACCAAATACATTGTGGAGGATTTCGATTTTCATATGGCGCTAGATTCAGGTGAGGACAGGCAAAATGCGGTCAGACGTTAGGGAACACCTGCCTGAGTTTACAAAAAGCTTTCGATTATCTGCTTGTCCCAATACGGGGCGTTTAGCCGGTTCGATGATGCCGCTGATGGCTTCGATGGCTCCTTGGGTGATTGGGTGATGCGGCATTGGAGGTAACTCGCGATACCGTGTCACGGCTGACGGCAAGGTGCTTCCTGGCCCCGCCTCGTAGATATAGGAAATGGGCTATTTCGAATTCAAGATCGAGGTAAACTGCTGTTGACCGTTAGTGACAGCAGAATCCACGTCAGAGCCGAACACCGCTTCTTGGAACATCGCCAACCACGGGCCGTTTTGGTCATTGAATAACTCGTTATATTTAACGGTGTAAGGGGTTTTACCGGCAGCCATCATCTTCGCGCAGACAAGATAGCGCGGGTCAACAGCACTCAGCTCATTTTCTCCAAGATCAGTCCGGATCGGCAAACTTCCGTGTTTGGCGAACTGCTGAATCTGGACATCATCTCCGAGACACCAGGTGATAAAACGCCAAGCTGCCTCAACATTTTTGGATCCCTTCGGAATGCCAATGGAATCCCCACCGGCGAAGCTACTGGTCTGTCCACTTTGACCAAAGAGTGGAGCGACTCCGAAGTCGATATTGGGAAACTTTTCCTTCAAGACTCCAATGGCAAAGGCGCCCAGAAAACACATCCCGATCTTTCCGTTGGCGAAGGTCGAAAAAAAGTTAGTTCCGGTGTCGCTCTTAGCGCCCGCAGGCACCAGTTTTTCCTCCCAGAGCCTGCGGTAAAGATCCAGCGTGCTTTTGGTAGCCGGGTTATCGACTCCTGCCGTCTTACCGTCCTCGCTAAGAACATCACCATTGCTGGCCCAGATTAAAGGAAAAGCGGTAAAGACCATCGCACCAGCGGCGGAACCCGAAAAGTAGAACCCTTTTACCCCGTTACCCAAAGCCGTTATCTGTTTGGCGGCATTTTCAAACTCGACGAAATTGGTAGGCGGTTTCTCCGGGTCTAAATGCGCTTGCTTGAATAAGCCTTTGTTATAAACCAGTACGGAGGCTTCAGCACTAAATGGAACCGAGTATAGTTTGCCTTCCCATGTGCTCAGACGGATGTGCGAAGGGCTTAAATGAGCGAAGAAAGGCAAGGCCTTAGCGCGATCGGTGATATCGGTCATCTCTTCGGCCGCAGCGAAAGCCGGTACATAGATCAGATCGGTGGCAACGACATCGGGAGGAGAGCCGCCCGCGATGGCGGTAGCGAATTTCGTTACAAATTGAGCGGCAGGGATAACCGTAAGTTTTACTGTGTCTTCGCCGCGAGCGTTGTATGCTTTGACCAGGGGTTCGACAAAGCCTTGGTCGGAATCGCGTACCCAGAAGGTGATAGAATCTTTGGCGTTACTGCTCAATGCAGCAAAGATGAGCAAAGACGTGTAGAGGGCGGACTGCAGTTTAAGCATGGGTTTGTTCGGAGGTTGGGTTCTTGGTGGTGGACAACAGCTCGGGAAACTCAGCAATCCGAATCCGGGTACAGCCGTAAGGAACCAGATCGATCTGATGCTCTGGCCAACGAGACGTTAGTTCTATAGGCACTGGTGAAGCAGAGCCTCCGGCGGCCGTCCACTCCGGCAGGATACGTGCGACGACCGGCACACGGATTGGGGCCGAAACTTGGCGGCCGGTCGCTTGCGCTTGAAAAGGAGGATCGCTAACAGGTTGGTAAATCGGCTCAAGCTGAGAAATGTTACTAGTTTGGATACCAAAGTTCCAGGAACTGCGGGCACGTACTTCGAAGTCGCCAAACCCGGGAGTTTCGGGCAGACGGGACCAAATTTCTCCTGGGGTATAAGCAAGCAATAGCGGCCCCAGGGCGATCGCAACCGCTCCTCGCGGACGCGTCAGGACTCGAGGAACAAACGGTAAATCGATTTCGATCTCGTCACCATCACGCCAGGTTCGTTCCCAGCAGGCGAATCCTGGCTTGAGAACGGGATCGAGTTGGAAGCTGGTTTGGATAGCTGCAGAATCGCTCCAGCCCGGCAAGCGCAACCATAGCGCAAAATCGACCGATCTCTCCGCGGTCACCCGGTAGCGCACGGAAGCCGCAAACGGGTAGTCGGTTACTACCTGAATTTTTACCGGCACACCGGCAATCGTTGTGGTTAATGTGTTGGGAGCAATCGTCGCTGCGATCAGACGGTTGCCTTGCCAAAACCAAAGGGAGCGAACTAACTTGGGCCAGCCTTGATGCAGATTAGCCGTACAACAGCCGAAGTGCGGTTCTAGTCCGAAGATGTTGGCGTTATCGGAAGAATAGGTCCAGTTTCGCCGATCGATCGTACAAGCAATCTGATTGATCTGTTGGTGGTATTGGTGAGTCCGGAGATCGGCGCTTAGATGCGCGGCTAACATGTTGTAGGCCACCGACTCGAGACGGTCGAGCCATTCGGGCCGGCGGAAAACGCGAAAACCTTCCGCTAGCGAATGCAGAAACTCGACGACCGCGCACAACTCCACGCCGTGCTCCGGCGCATTACCGGCTAGCCATTCGTCACCTGAAAACATGCCGGTAGCCAGGCCATGAAAAGCATCGAGTTGCGCCAGGGCAGCAGCAAACCGTTCGCCGGCGGACTGTTGGCCGAGTTCCGCTTGCGCTACGAAATGCCGAAAGCTCATAGCCACATTCACTACGTGGGTGAAATGGTTGAATTCCTGCGCCGGCTCCGTAATGAGGTCACGGGTGAGATAAGATTCCCAATCCAGTGATTGTTTGAGCAGTTTAGCGGCAACGTCGCTATAATCGGCGCCGGGTCGACGGCGAGCGAGCCACTGGATCGTCTGCACGTTTTCGGCTGCGCGCGCCTGGCCCCAATCGCGCAGTGGCCGGGAATCGATCACAGAACGCTGGTACGCGAAATATCGTTCAAGAAAATCAAGTACGCTGGTATCGCCCGTTGCATCGAAATACTGAGTGAGCGCTTTCGCTGCAACCATTCGCGGCCACCAATCTACATTCGATGCCGGCCCAAAGAAGCCGTCGCTGGTTTGGCTGTCCAGAATAGCTTTCACCCAAACCTTGGCTTTGACGATTAGCGCCGGCGCGCTCAAGGTGAAGGCCAGAGGTATCAAGCCGTCGAGATAGTAAGGCCCTCGTTCCCAGTCTTCTCCTTTACCACCCCGCCAGGCACTCTCTGGCCCAACATCAGACCAAATCTCTTCCAAGTGACCAGTAAGACCCTGGGCCTGGGAGCGCAGTTGATTCATTAACCAACCCTCGGGGGCAATTGTCCCGATCGGAAAAGTTTCAAGTCGTGTAGATGGATCCATAGGAAATTATTTCACTGCGCCGCTCACCAGCCCACTGACGTAGTAGCGCTGTAAGATCAAAAAAAGGATCGCACAGGGCAGAACGGTGATGGTTATCCCTGCCTGTAACAAACCCCAGTCAACCGAGCCCAGATATCCGCTCTGCGCGTTCAAAAGCATGACCGGGAGAGTGAACTTGTCGGAATCGGTCAAAAAAATCAGGGCCGCCAGGAACTCATTCCAGGAAGCTAGAAAAGCAAACAGGGCTACACTCACTACCCCGGGAAGTGCGATGGGCAGAAAGACCCGCACCAGCATGCGCCAAGAGTTGCAGCCGTCGATCGCCGCCGCGTCATCCAACTCGTGCGGGATCACATCAAACGAGTTGCGTAACATAAAAATAGAGAACGGTAGTTGGAAAGTAGTGTTGACTAACGCTAGACCGACGAGTGAGTTCTGCAGATGTAGTATCCGTAAAACTAGAAAAAGCGGCGTTAAAATGGATTGAAACGGGATCATCAGGGTGACCAACAGCAGAAGAAAAACAGTTCCCTTAAACGGAACGCGGAACCGAGAGAAACCGTATCCGGCCAGCGTGCTCAATATCACTACTCCACCTACGGTTAAGCCGGCTACCGTCAGGCTGTTCCCAAAGTAGTGAAACATCCCATCTCCGTAGTTCAGCAAGGCGACATAGTTCTCAGGGGAAAGCTTGCTGGGCCATACGGTGGGCGGGGCAGCGTTGGCTTCGTTCGGAGTTTTCCAGGAGGTCAGCAGGGACCAAATCATCGGGGTTAGGAAGAGCACAGCGATCCCCGAACAAATCAGGTACCAGAGTAGGCGTTGCCGAAAAATTCGTGAGCTTACCATAGGTCAATCCGAGGTCCGGCGGAGGAAGAAAAATTGACAAGCGCTCAGGAAAGTTAGCCCTGCCATCAAAACCAGGGACATGGCTGCTCCGTATCCCAATTTGAAGTAAGTAAAGGATGCGCGGTAAATCCAGTAAACTATCGTGACGGTGGAATTATGCGGTCCGCCGCCGGTCATTATATAGAATTGGTCGAACGCCAGGAAAGAACCGACCACCGACATAAGCAAGGCGAGCGCTAAAGTCGGCCGGAGCAACGGAAACGTGATTCTCACTTGCTGTTTCCACCAGTTGGCTCCATCGATCCGCGCTGCTTCGTAAAGTTCAGGCGGTATCGCCTGCATACCGACTAACAGCAACACCATCGTAAACCCGACCGTTTTCCATACTACCATCGCGACAACGGCTAGGAACGCAGTATCACCATTGGCCAAGGCCGGTTCACGTAACAGATTGAAGGTTACCAAAAACTGATTCAGTGGTCCCACCTGATCATTCAGCAACCAGACCCAAAGCAAGCTGGCCGTTCCTAAGCCTATGACCACCGGTAAAAAATAGATCGTCCGGAAAAGATTGGTTCCGGGCAACTTGGAATTAACCAACAGCGCTAGAACGTAAGCCGGCAGAAAAATGGCCGGGGTAACAATAATGGTATAACGAGCAGTAAACCAGAAGCTTTCCCAGAAGGTATGATCCGAAAACAGAGCTAGGAAGTTATCCCAGCCGCGAAAAGTCGGTTGACCCAGGAGGGGCCAGTCGTGCAAGGACATCCAGATCAGCAAACCAAGCGGGCAAAAGAAGAAGATGCCGACCACCAAAAAAGCAGGAGCAATGTAACCGTATCCGACCAAGTCTTTGCGCCGGTAATTCGCGATCGCGCGGCGCCGCGGTTTTCCCGACTTCACCGTCGATGGGTTGGCTGGCGAATGGCCGGCCGATATTGCTGGCACTTTCATCTTTTGTCGGTATCGCCGGTAGCTCGACTAAAACTGCCGCAAGAGGCTCGGACGATCAGTCGAGGTGGCACTAGAATCGTTTCCGCGGGCTTCTGCCCATCAATCAAACCAATCAATATTTTTCCGGCTTGGCCTCCCAGCTCCTGCAGGTTCATGTCGACCGTTGTCAGGGGTGGACGCGTTGCGGCCGCGATGATTTCCCAGTTATCATAACCGACGATAGCGACTTGGTTTGGTACTGAGATGCCAGCCTCGCGCAGGGCGTCCGCGCATCCCCTGGCAATCTGGTCGCTGCCGCAGAACACCGCATCGAAACGAGCGCGAACGCGCAGCAGCTTGGCGACAGCCACATGACCCCAGTTCTCCGACCATGCGCCCATCAGCACCGAGCGAGCCGGCAAAGGAAGCCGTGCGGCCCGCATCGCTTGGCGAAATCCTTCGGCTCGTTGGCGGACAGCCAGAAAACTGTCGGGCCCGGTAACATGGACAATTCGCTGTCGACCTGTCTGGATCAGGTGCTCGGTCGCTAACTTACCGCCCGATTGATCGTCCGGTAGGATCTGCCAACTGTGTTGGTGAGAAGTTTGCGCGTAAGCATAAACCACCGGAACCCGCGTCCGGTCAGCTGCGATTGGCGGACGTGGATCCGTTCGTCGGGAAGTAATAATGATGCCGTCCACACGCTTGGCCAACAAAGCTTCCAAATGGCGGCGTTCAAGCTCCGGGTCATCAGCCGCGTTACATAGAAAAACGGAGATATTTGCTTCCTTGAGGGCATGTTCGATCCCGGCCAGCACCGGGATACTGAATCGACCGAAACTGTCCGTCGAAATTAGGCCGATGGTAAAGGTGCGCCGACGATGCAAGCTGAGCGCCCATTCATTGGGCCGGAAACCGAGTTCACTGGCAACAGTTTGGACGCGGAGACGGGTTTCGGCCCGGAGTTTACCGGAGCCATTGAGCGCTTTCGAAGCGGTACCAAGGCTCACCTGAGCCAAGCGAGCCACATCCCGGATCGTGGGAGGCCGATCATCGGGAGGATGCTGTTCAGTGGTAAGGGAAGCCATGCGGGGGATGAGAACCGGATACAAGGCCCAAAGCCGTTGGTCAAGGAAAAGCTTTTCCTTGATAACAGCGACACGGACTTAAATAGAGGGGACCCCCAGACTTAGCGAGAGAATTGGGCGCCACCTGTTTAAGCCGCAAACGGTACTCTTGCGCTGGAGAAGCCTCCACGGTGACCGGGAGTAAGCCTGGCGAAGCCAGCAATTTAAAGGAGTGGTCTTAGGCGAACCTGGGTGCGTCCTAGGAGAAAGAGTAAGGAGACACTGCTTTGGGGCTCAACGGGAGAAAAACTTTCTGCAAGGAAGCCGATTAAAGGCAAAGGGTCGGCAAAAACCGGTTACCAATCGCGAGGAGTGTTAGCGCGCGATCCTGACCTACGATTCAAATGCCCGGAATGTTTCCAGGAGCATGTGTTCACCGGAACACTCATATGGAGAGTTGAGATTTCAGTCGTGGCAGCGAGGCGGAACGCATCTTTCTCACAAACATCCCGATGCGGCGTCTGGCACATCCGGACGAGATCGCGGCGGCTATTGCCTTCATGCTGTCGGAAGACGCCAGCTACGTCACGGGTCGGACGTTGTTTGTCGACGGCGGTGGCTCCATCGGAAAAGCTGCGATATGATTGGGGTCGCGCGGCGCAGTATGCCCATTCGACGGTCGTACAACTTGGTAGTCCTACGCATGATCAGCGCTCCCCGAGAGACTAATATCGTGTTGACGCCCGCGCGCATTCGTGGGCCGAGATGCCGCACCCTATCCGGCTCATATGTTTTTGATGATTGCGGCCAGTCGTTCGAAACATTTTGGAATGGGAGTTCGACAATAGAGTGTCCTGCTCAGCTGTTAATAAACGAATCCGCTCCACATCCTCGCGAAGCACAACTTGCTGCCGCCGATGATATGCGAAATAGTCTTTCCCTAGATCTGACCTTCGATAGCTGGCTTATCTATCACCGACCATACGCGCCAAATCTTCTCTCTTTTAAATTCGTAGAATACGTTCTCAGTAAAGGAAATCCTCTTCCCGTTCACATTAAGGCCAAGGAACTTCCCCTTCGGACAGCAGTCGAAGACTA
>JAFAZK010000076.1 GCA_019239825.1 Verrucomicrobiota bacterium
CCGTTAGGAGCGATATAGAGGCTAGTTCTCGATTAGATGTCGCTCCTCCGGAGCTGTTCGCTTTTCCCGCTTAATCTATAAAGACTTCGCTCCTAAGGAGCTGATCGCATTTTCAGCGCGCAAGCTATAAAGAGATCGCTCCAACGGCGCTGGGCCTGACAGCGACTGAATCAGGCCGGAACGGAATCACGTTCCACGGTCCCGTGACTGCGGGACTAGGGTATCATGAGCTTTCGCTTCGCGGGTGAATCCCTCGTTCTGGGTCGAAGATTTTTCCATCTGTCGCGAGACACGCCTTGCGCGAGCTAGGTAACAAATCCCAACAATCGCGGCGGCAAATCCGGAAGCGGCGCCGACACCCAGGGCCCAGCGAGCACCAAAGTGATCTGCGATCGAACCGACAATCGGAGCGCCGATGGGTGTGGTCCCAAGAGCGATCGCCATGAACATGGCGATGATCCGTCCGCGCATGGAGGGTTCAGTGGAGAGTTGTAACACGCTATTCGCGGTTGTGGTGAAGGTCTGGACTGATATTCCTACACCGATTAGAAGAAATCCGAAGAGCCAATAGGTGGGCATTACCGCGGCGAGGGCGCAACCCAATCCAAAGCAAACAGCGCTAGCTGCTAAAAGGGCGATCCGAGGGTTGGTACGTCCCGCTGCGAGCAGCGCTCCCGCTACGGATCCGATCGCCATCAGCGATGTCAAAAGGCCAAATTGATGTGCACCGGCGTGGAAGACGGTGACAGCCATGGTGGAAATGAAGATCGGAAAATTGAGGCCGAAAGTGCCGATCCAAAAAACCATGAACAAGATCGTCTTTAGATCGGACCGTTTGGCGACGTAGCGAAACCCCTCAATCACCCCTTTGCTGGTGCGGAGGGCCTTTGGTTTAATTCGCAGGTCGTCAGTCCGCAACAAACAAAGTGAGAACAGCACCGCGGCGAATGATGCTGCATTGATCAGGAAAACCCAACCCGAGCCGACTGCGGCGATCAAAACGCCCGCCACGGCAGGACCGATTAACCTGGCAGCATTGAACGACGTGGAATTCAGAGCCACCGCGTTCGGTAAATCCGCTTCGTTGACCAGCGCCGTTACAAAGGTTTGACGAGCTGGTGTATCGAACGCTGCAACGCATCCGTGTAGTAAGGCGAAAACGTACACCTCCCATAATTGGACCATACCGATCACCGTCAGAAGACCGAGTCCTAGAGCCAAAGCACCCATGCCAGCTTGAGTCGCAAACAACAGGCGTTTCCGATTCAGATGGTCCGCCGCGAAGCCGGTGACCGGCATCAAAAGGATCTGCGGTCCAAACTGGAACGCCATTACTACACCGACGGCGGTTGCGTTATTGTGAGTTAACTGAGTCAGTACTACCCAGTCTTGTGCGACGCGCTGCATCCAGGTGCCGACATTAGACAGGAACGCGCCGCTCGCCCAAACGCGATAGTTAGGGTTGTTCAGGGAACGAAACGTTCCCTTTAACCAGCGGCTCACTGGCAAACGGCCACGTGGGTTAGGCGGGGTTGCTGCATTGGACTTTCAATCTCCGACCTTCGTTTCCTTTGTTGCCTTCTGTAAAAAGATTCGTCTTCGTATCCTTTGGGTCTTTGTGGTGAATTTGCTTTTTCTATTTGTCTTTGTTCGCGAATCGCAGGCTCGACCCGATACCAATGACGGCAACGCCGGCAAAAAACGAGATCAATGCCGGATCACCTCCGGATGAAACCTTGCCGAGGCGAAAGAGCGTGTAGCCGATCAGTAAGTTGCCTAGCGCCCACACCACGTTCAGCGCAGGAGATGACAGTCCTTTTCCGGGTGGCTTAGCGAAAGGAGTTGGGAAGCGGTCGCCTGAGATGCCGTGTACAAAATGAGGTACGACATTTGCGAGAATCGCACCGGCAAAGAAACAAAAAATGTAGTCCCAAAAAGTCATATCGACTGTCCTTATAAATCCGCCAGGCGTTTGATAATCTTGCCTGCCTTAAACAACGTTTCTCTTTCTTCTCCGCTGAGCTGAGCAATGGCCTGAGACAGCCAGGTGCGTTTCGCGTCTTTGGCGCGACTGCGTACCGCCGTCCCTTTGGCGGTGAGCTCGATCTTCATTTGCCGGCCGTCGGTCGGATGCGGTTTGCGCTGCACCAAAGCCATCTCTTCCAATGTCGCAACCGTGGCGCTCATGGATTGCGGGCGCACACTTTCGGCACGAGCAAGCTCGGCCGTGGTCGCAGGTCCATCTTTAGCTAAACGGGCTAAAACCGCGTATTCCGTCAAAGAAAGCTCATGCCCAGACGCAGCCGTTCGTATTCTGCGCACCAAAAGGCCGATGGCCTGAGCGAACTCGATAGCAGCGACGTCCGGCAACTTTCCCTGCATGGTGATAAGAGAATAACAGGTAAACTGATAAGCTCAACTGGTGAATTGGGAGTTCGGGAGCAATGGGAAAGATTACGTCGATACCTTCCACAAAGTTCTTTAGTGGCTTCGACGAGTTGTACCCCTGACCGAAATCCGCGCAATCTGCGCAAACTGCGGATGCGACCTTCTTCCTTGGCAGAACGACAAAATCTACACGTATCTGTCTGCGGTTTTTTTATTCGCGTTCATTCGTGTCCATTCGCGGTTTGTTTTCTTCTTCTGCGGGTATTTCTTTTTGTCGAATGAAAATTGACCGCCTTGATCACCTGGTACTGACCGTTGCCGACGTCATGAAGACCTGTGAATTCTATGAAAGAGTTCTCGGGATGGAGACAGTTACCTTCGGAGCCGGTCGTAAAGCCCTGGCGTTTGGGCAGCAGAAAATCAACCTGCATCAATCTGGCAAGGAATTCGAACCAAAGGCGGTCAAACCGACACCAGGGTCTGGGGACCTGTGTTTCATTGCTTCAACGCCGCTGGCAGAGGTGATCCAACACCTAAAGGGAGAGGGGATCCATATCCTGGAAGGCCCTGTCGCGCGAACTGGGGCCACCGGACCGATGCAATCGGTCTATTTTCGCGATCCAGACGGGAATCTGATCGAGGTATCGAACTACGAAGACGATCGTTAGGCGTAAGCGCGCATGTTGCCATCGGTCACCTGACATCGTGGTGATTCAGCCCAATGTTGCGAAACGAACTATGAAGGCAATTCGAATCTACGGTTCCAGCGGGCACGCGACGGTCTCCCTTGATGAAATAGCGGTTCCTAATCCGGCGACGGGTGAAATTCTTATTCGGGTGCACGCCACGGCTGTGACACCGGGCGAGCTTGAATGGTCCACGACGTGGCAAACACAGAAAGGTGCTCCTCGGGTGCACGCGATCCCTTTGCACGAATTCTCCGGCGTGGTCGAGCAGGTTGGTCCGAACACAGAGGGATTTAAAAAGGGTGATGCGGTTTATGGCTTGAATAGTTGGTTTTCTGACGGCGCAGCCGCCGACTTCTGTCTCACTACTCCGGTCGAGATCGCCGCAAAGCCCGCGAAGATTGACCATGTCCAAGCGGCGGTTGTGCCGATCTCCGGATTGACCGCTTGGCAAGCCTTATTCGATCACGGAAAACTAACCGGCACCCAGAAAGTCCTGATCCATGGTGGTGCGGGAGGGGTAGGGAGCTTCGCCATCCAACTGGCTGCTTGGACCGGTGCGTTCGTTGCGACCACGGTTTCTACAGCGAACATCGAGTTTGCTCGATCGCTAGGCGCCGCCGAAGTGATCGATTACCATAAGACCAGATTTGAGGACCAAGTGAGGGATGCGGACCTGGTTTTGGATCTGGTCGGGGGCGATACTTTTCACCGATCACTCCATGCCATCAAACAAGGCGGGAAAGTAGTAACCATCGCGACCAGTTCGGAATCGACGGACGACCCGAAGGTAAAAGCGGCTTTCTTCATTGTGGAACCCAGCCGACCACAATTAACCGAGTTGGCACGGTTGATCGATACCGGAATTCTGCGGCCGATTGTTAGTGAAGTCGTCCCGATGGCGAATGCCGCTAAGGCGTTTCTTAGCCCAAAGAAAACGGCGCCCGGGAAAGTTGCACTGCGGGTTCTGACCGAATGATTTTAAATCTGTGAATCCGCGGATCTGTTTTCAGGTCCGCGGATCCCGTTGTTTTAGCGAGCCGCTTCTTCGATTTCTTTCAATTCCCTGTCGGAAAGCGTGATCTCTGCGGATTTCATATTCTCTTCCAGATGAGCAACGGAAGAGGTACCCGGAATGGGAAGCATTACGGGACTGCGATAAAGGAGCCAGGCAATGGACAACTGTGCCACGCTCGCACCGTGCCGTTTCGCGACGGTGTCGAGTGTTCCACCGGGCCGAGCCAGTTTGCCAGCAGCTACAGGATACCAGGGTATGAATCCGAGGTTGTGCTTTTCGCAATACTCGAGCACATCTTCATGTTCCCGATCGCCAACATTGTACCGGTTTTGTACGCTGACGATTTCGAGTACTTTGCGAGCTTGATCGATTTCGGCAGGCTTCACTTCGCTCAAACCAACGTGGCGGATTTTACCGGCTTTCTGAAGTTTGGCGATTACGCCCAGCGATTCCTCCACCGGGACTTTGGGATCGATCCGGTGAAGCTGCCAAAGGTCAATCACATCTGTCTTCAGACGACGAAGACTCAGCTCAACCTGTTGCGCCAGGTATTCCGGCCTTCCGACCGGTAGCCATTCGTCTGGACCCTGACGAGTTAAACCTCCTTTGGTCGCAATGACTAAGCCCTTTGGAAAAGGGGCAAGCGCTTCTCCGATCAGACGTTCGCTGACTTCCGGACCGTAACTGTCGGCTGTATCAATAAAATTGACTCCCAGCTCCAGCACCCGTTTTAGAACGCGTTTCGCTTCTTCTGGATTCTGAGGTTCACCCCAGATCCCTTTTCCGGTGATTCGCATGGCTCCGAAGCCGAGACGATTCACTTCCAAGTCGCCCCCGATCTTAAACGTCTTAGCTGGTGTACTTCCCTTTGTTGTCATGAACTAATTGTAACACGATCCAAGGGATCCTCTGCCAGGAACCTGTTTGAAGGTCAGGGGAATGACCTCTGGGCATTCATCCGGTGGATACTTGTGTACTTCGGCGAAGCCGGCGCGGAGGGATCTCAACGATCCTGGAAACCAATTGGTTCCTTCGCGAAGCCAAAAACACATCAAAGGGTTCTCTTATTGACTTACACATATACCACGTTATATAACGTGCTATATCAATGACGACAGATATATTGTCTGATCTGGGGCCTATCTTCCTCGGCAGTCGTTTGAAACGGCTGGCGGAGCGATTCCAAGCCGGTGCCGCTCGCGTCGTTACAGATGCGGGACTGCCAATGCAGCCAGCTCATATGCCATTGTTAGCCGCGCTCGATCGCGGGCCGCTAACAGTCGGTCAATTGGTAGACGCAGTCGGCACTAGTCAGCCGGGCGTTACCCGCGCTGCCGGCCAACTCATCGACATGGGATTGGTCCAGTCGGCGTCCGGCATCGATCAGCGTCAGCGCACGCTATCTCTCACCATGGCCGGAGAGGCAGCGATGGCTCGGACTAAAATGCTGCTTTGGCCGCGTGTCGAGATCGCCGTGAGAGAGATTTGCGACGGCTTATCCGGCCCTCTGCTCGAACAAATCGCAGCGATAGAGACAGCCCTGTCCGCCAAGCCGTTCGATGAGCGTGTTGCTAGTACGGCGAAGGCGGCGCTGATCATTCGAGAATACAGCGACGATCTTGCGCGAGATTTTTATGAGATCAACGCGGAGTGGATCAACACCATGTTTCGCCTGGAACAAACCGATCTGGATGTTCTTGAGAACCCACGCGAGCGGATCGTCGAGCCTGGTGGCACGATCCTTTTCGTTGAGGCTCCCGGGCTCGGGATTGTTGGTACCTGTGCGCTGCAGAAGACCGGAGAGGGGACCTTTGAGCTGACAAAAATGGGCGTGCGGGGTAACGCACGCGGCCTAAAAGCAGGAGAATTCCTGCTGGCTGCGATCATCGAACGGGCGAAAGCTATGGGCGCTGAAACTCTTTATCTTCTAACCAACCGGCGCTGTGAGGCGGCAATCCATCTCTACGAGAAGCTGGGGTTTGAGCATGATGCCGAGATTATGGCCAAGTACGGTTCGCGATATGAGCGCTGCGACGTTGCTATGAGGTATCGGCGGTAAACAATTGTGCAATGGCGCCGCCCCTCCGAAAATCCGTAGCTGGCATTTTATGAAAAAGCAACGCCACTGAACCGGACCGCGGCAGGAAATGCATCAATCATAAAGCATGGCCCCACCATCCCGATACCTACGGCGAGCCCGGTAACGGCATACAGCGGTATCAAAAAGGTCGGACTAATCTACTGATTCGGCTGGGCAACATGGCCGCGTCTTGGGACGAGACAGAAACAAGCATGGTAGTGCATGGTCACATCAACAAGACCGATTTGGCCATCGCCAATTGTAGCAAGGATTCCGGCGATTCGAACAGAATTTGGTCTTTATCGAAAATACCGAGTTATGTCAGTCAACCAGTAGGTGGTCACGGTCGTCTTTCTAAAATTGGTACCTGATGTCACAAACAAATCCTGAACTCACTGAATCTTTGCATCAATTCATCACCATTTGGAAATTACTGGGGAGGGGGTTTCCTGAGGTTGATCAGACCGACAAATCGGGACTCGCAATTACCTGGCCCGGCACCCAGTTTCCTTTTTATAATGCACTTTTCTTGCCTGAGCCCCTGGTAGACGCGCAAGAGTTACAGCAGAGAGTGCAGGCGGCAGCGGCCTACATGCGAGCTGGTTCAACAGGAGGATTATTCCTGATCTGTTTGGATAATGTTAGCGGAGCGGCCAAAGAAGCGTTGCCTAGAGTCGTGGCGGAATGCAAGTTCGTCGAAGCGATCCCAATGGCGGGCATGGCGGGAAATATCTTCCCCTTAGCAGCACCGGGACACCCAAAACTTCGGTTCGAAAGAATTCTCGACGTAACCGGAATACGCGATTTCGCCTGGCTCAATTGTATTTCTTATGATGTTCCCGTGGATACGATCTCCTCTCTGCTCAACGAACACACCCTATGGCGCCAGCACGCCTACGGATACGTTGCCTATGAGAACGACAAACCGGTGTCAACTGCGACCGCTATCGTAAATGAAGGGTGCCTCTTTCTGTTTCTGGTGGCAACGGCTCCTGAGGCCAGACGCAAAGGCTACGGCGAAGCCGTGGTGCGTCACGCTCTGCAGACTGCTCACGAAGCCACCGGGATAAAAAGGACCGTGCTGCACGCCACCCAGGCCGGATATCCGCTCTATCTGCGGCTTGGCTACCACGATACGGTAAAGTTCATGGGATATATGCTAGGAAACCGGTGATCCGGTGCTTCTCTAAAACTGAAAGATGCCTCCGGCCCGAAGGGGAAGGGATAACCATATGCCGAGCAAGCTATACGCTTCGAATGGACCCTGCTTGGTTACGAGCACGGAGGGCTTGTCGATCAGAGCGTGGTGCTATCTTGTCTTAAAAGCCGGGCACCGTGACTGTCCTGGCAAATTCGACGAGGGTTTCTCGAGTCGGAGCCTCTAAAATCGTCCTACAGCGGCTTTTAAGTGGGGCCGCTGTCCTGATACTCGGAATTTGTGCCAGGTAAGTCCGAAGGGATCCCTTTAGGGAACGGTATCCGACCGTCTCAGCCGACACGTGCCCGTTTCGAAGACGAGGACGAAAGGAGCCAGGCCGGGGCGTCGCACCATTCTATTTTACATGACATATATTGTATGATGTTATAGATATCGGCAACAGGTCCAAAGACTTCCAGGCTTGTGAATAACTTGTGAATTCTTGAAACTGTCCCCGAGATTCAGTCTAAAACGCTGAACTTATTGACAGCCTCCCGCGCTCAACGTGATAAGGCTTTCGGGTGCTTAATGAAACCGGACTATCTTTCTAAAGGGTTCGACAAAATCCACGAGGATCTCTCCTTCTTGATGCACTGCTTTCGGGAAGTGCTTGAGGAACTCGGCGAAGTCGAGCTAGCGCAATCGTTGCCATGGATCAGCGAAGTCAAAGTCTCTTCGGAGCCAAACCCGCGGCTTTCCCAAACCTATTCCATCGCGTTTCAGCTTTTGAATATGGTCGAGGAAAATGTGGCCGCTCAGGTCCGCCGAGAACGGGAGTCGGATCTAGGGCTAGCCAGCGAGCCCGGGCTTTGGGCAGATCAACTAGAGCGATTGAAAAAGGCCGGGATTAGCGAACCGGATATTGCCGCTCAAATGGCATCGATCCGCGTTGAACCGGTGCTAACCGCCCACCCGACCGAAGCCAAGCGACTCGCGGTGCTCGATCAGCATCGAGCGCTCTACTATCTCTTAGTTCAGCGGGAAAATCAGATGTACACCCCGCACGAACAGATCGCCATCCGGGACGAGATCAAGGTGACTTTGGAACGTCTTTGGCGTACCGGCGAGGTTCATCGGACAAAGCCGATTGTGGCTGAGGAACGCCGGAATGTGTTGCACTATTTAAGAGATGTTTTCCCGGTCGTTCTCCGCGATGTCGATCTGCGTCTCCGGCAATCCTGGTCCGAAGCCGGCTTCGACCTCGAGGCGTTAAACTCGCCGGATCATTTCCCCCGGATTCGTTTCGGTACATGGGTTGGCGGCGATCGAGATGGCCATCCTTTGGTCACCGCCGAAGTCACCCGAGAGACATTTTTCGAACTGCGGCAAGCCGCTTTAGAGACTTTGATCAACGCCATGACCCGAGTGGTCGAGCAATTGACGTTATCCGGCAATGATCAGATTGCTCCACCCGCTTTACTCGAAGGTATTGAACGACTTACAAAAGAAACTTCGATCGGAATCGAGCGTTTGCTCTACCGTGAAGAACCATGGCGCCAATTTGCCTTTCTGATTCAGAAAAAACTTCAGCAATCCCTTCAGGATCAAGGTTATAGATCAACCAATGATCTGAGAAATGATCTGATTTTGCTGAATTCGTCTTTGGATGCCGTTGGAGCGACCCGAATCGCGCGTACTGAGGTTTGGCCGGTAATTCGGATCGTCGATGTTTTCGGTTTCCATGGGGCGGTTTTGGATATCCGGCAGAACAGCCAATTCCACGATCAGGCCATCGCTCAGCTATTAGCGGCGGCCGGTATTGTCTTGCCAAAACCGTACGCGGAACACAGCCAATCGGAACGACTTCCCCTGCTCCAGACCGAGCTGAGTTCTCGCAGACCCTTCCTGGCGCCGGATGTCTCGGTTGGACCGGAGGCGGACGCAGTCCTGAGCTGTTATCGCGTCTTGAAGGAATACCGCGACCGATTTGGATTACGTGGCATCGGTTCGTTGATCGTCAGCATGACCCGGGGCGTGGCAGACCTCTTTGCGGTCTACCTTTTCGCTCGCGAGGTTGGCCTTTGGCGCGAAACGCCGGAGGGACCTGCTTCAGAGATCCATGTGGTCCCCCTGTTCGAAACCATCGAAGATCTGGAGGCAGCGCCCGCCATCGTGGCTGAATATCTGCAGCACCCCTTCGTCCAGCGAAGCGGGAAGCTGCAGGCTGAAGTCCGGCGCAGCGAGTACCCGGTTCAGCAGATCATGCTGGGCTATAGCGACAGCAATAAAGATTCAGGGCTTTTAACCAGCCAATGGGCACTGCACCGCGCCCAAAAAGAAATCACCAAGGTCGCCGACTCATGCGGGATTCAAGTCCGGTATTTCCATGGCCGAGGCGGTACGATTAGCCGGGGCGCCGGTCCGACTCACCGGTTTTTAGAAGCGCTCCCTCACCGAACGATCCGGGGCGATGTCCGGCTGACCGAACAGGGTGAAACCATCGCTCAGAAATACGCGAATCGGATCACTGCGGCCTACAATCTGGAGATCTTACTAGCCGGTGTCAGCGGGATCACCCTGCTCCAAGAGCAGCAAGCCGAACCGCTAGATCGGACTGGAGAGATTGCTTCCGAACTATCGGAAGCCAGCCGGAACGCTTATCGCAACCTGTTGAACCACCCGAAGTTTATCGACTTTTTCCGCACGGCTACGCCAATCGATGCGCTGGAGTTGAGCAGTATTGGCTCCCGCCCTAGCCGGCGGACCGGCCAACATACCCTGGCAGATTTGCGGGCGATCCCGTGGGTCTTCAGCTGGACGCAGTCGCGGTACTATCTACCTGGGTGGTTCGGGATTGGGACGGCGTTACAAGCCATGGAGAACGATGAGAACAAGCACAAGTTGCTCTTAGACCTCGGGAAGAGCTCGTCCTTTTTACGGTTTGTGCTGACAAATGCTGAGACAAATATCTGTAGTGCGTCGGCCTCTCTCATGGAACTGTACGCGTCGTTATGTCCTAATGATGAAGGCGTTAAGCACGTTTATTCGTTAATTAGAGAAGAATTCGATTTGACCCATAAATCGCTTTCCAAGGTCCTTGGAGGCGCTTCGGCCGATCGCCGACCCCGTTTCACTAAGACGCTTCAAATCAGGGCAGACGGTCTTCGAGCCCTTCATGTGCAACAAGTCGGCTTACTTCGAACTTGGCGCCAAGCAACGGCGGCCGGCGCTAACTCCGATGCGGACCGCCTCTTCGCGGATGTGATGCTTTCGATCAATGCGATCGCTAGCGGCTTAAGGACGACGGGATAAGGCGGGGCGAAAGTCTGAGACGGACTCAGAAAAGTAATCAGTAATCAGTTGGTCAGTAATCAGTTCAGATTTTCTCTTACTATTACTCGGTGTGAACGCAATTCTTGCCAAGACGATCGCTGCAGTCCCCTTTACTCTTTCATGCCGGAACAGAACGGATATTCGAAATGATCGTGAGAAAATGGCATGGATGGACGGACAAGGATCGAGCGGACGGTTATCTGCAACATTTTGCAGCGCATGTGCAAGCGAAGCTGGGAACCGTCCGAGGTTATCGAAAGGCGCTGGTTCTGACTCGAGAACAAGGCGGAGAAACAGAAATCGTCACGATGACCTTCTTTGATCGATTGGAGGACGTAAAAGGATTTGCGGGCGAACAATACGAAGTTGCCAACGTGGATCCGGTCGCGCAAAGCTTTTTGACTCGCTACGACAAGACCGTCACCCATTTCGAAATCGCGTTCGAGCTCGATTCAAGATGAACAGAGATTAAAATCCGCAGATTGGACAGATTACGCAGATTTCGGTTTTTCGGCTTTGAGCATGCTCGTGTTGCTAACGTGCGTTTCTGGCTCGATCGAGCTGCTGTTGTCACGGTCCGGCCTGTGAATAATAAAAACCGACCAAGCGCCTAATCCGAAAGCCAAACGGGTTCGCCGGCCCGTCGGTGCCTCAAACCGAAATCTGTGTAATCTGAGGATCTTCAACCTGCCTCTATCTGTGGTTGAGATCTCCGTTCTTACCTCTGGCCGGTCGTTGGGACTTTTTCCGGGGACGGGCAGTGCTCGCCCGTTGGACTAACGTGGGGACGATCGTATAGGTCCGGGCGGCGCGGGAACCGGAACGGATTTCTTCGAGCAGGCATTGGACACCGAGCTTACCGACCCGCGGGAAATCCTGCCGAATTGTAGTGAGTGGCGGCAAGAAATAGCCCGACTCGGGAATGTCATCGAATCCGACAACCGAGATATCGTCGGGGACCGAGATACCGGCTTCATGAAAAGCGCGAACTGCTCCCAGAGCCATTTGGTCGTTGGCCACGACCAAGGCGGTGAATTCACCCCAGTGATCCTTTATTAGAGTCTGGGCTGCCTGAAATCCGCTTAAAGGTGACCAGTCGCCTTCTATACAAGGTCCGGGGATCATGCGTGCTTCTTTCAAAGCGGAAAGCCATCCCTGATAACGCAAGCGACCTGGTCTCCAAGCCTGTGAAGCTCGGATACACGCAATTCGCCGGTGCCCAAGATTGACCAAATGCTCTGTCGCGATCCTGGAGCCGCTCTTCTGTTGGACCATCACAGCAGTGGTCTTGAAATTAAGGTCTGAATCCATCGCCACTATCGGGATATTCTGACAAAGGCTACGCAATACGCTCAGATCAATCTCCAGCGGGAGATAGATCAAGATGCCGGCAACCCGGTGCGAGCAGAGCTCATTCGCTGCTCGGGAAATCTCATTGATGTTAGGGTCAACTACCCCAGTAAACATGACCCTGTAACCTGCCTTTTTGGCGGATTCCTCGACATTGACCATCGTCTGGGACGGCCCATAGAGTCCGATTCCGAAACTGACATGACCAAGCACCGTGGAACGCCGGCTAACCAGATGGCGCGCGGTCATGTTGGGCCGGTAACCGAGTTGCTCGATGACGCGTAGAACCCGGGTACGGGTGGCGTCTGCCACTTCGGGCATTTCGTTGATTACCCTTGAGACGGTTTGATAGGAGACACCACACCGAGCCGCGACGTCGGTCATGGTTACTTCCCGCTTATGATCAGTTCGAGACATTAGAGACAAGAGCGATAATGACAAAACGGACTATTTGCTGAAGAAATCAGTAATGTCGAAAAAAACTGTGTGTTGTTTCCCGGTTTGATCGGTTATTTCCATCCGGTCATAGACCCGGTCTTTTTGGTTCACGAGCATCTGCTGTTTCAGGAACCAGGAACCGAAGTTTTGGGATAGATAACGGTGTTCGGCAGCGATCCCGTCTTTTTCGTGTTTGGCTCCCTGGATAACAACAGCCGATCCGATAGAATGCCCGTCCCCGCCCGCGAATTGCACAGGTCCAGCAGAAAGAGGCGACCCATTCATAATCAAGAAAAAGACGAGCAATCCTGGCGTTTTCAGGATGTTACTATACAACGGCGCGTGAAGGGGCTTCAAGAGGGCCATATCCTGGAACCGACCATCTGCTGGCGACATCGGAGACGTGACCCACCGCTAGGCCACGGCTCGGCAAGCTTTTAGTCCTAGTGTTGCGCCAATTAATGTAAGACCAAATCGCTTCGCAACCACGGTGGGTCGTTCGGGAGCCTCGCCCGAGCAAGTAGGGCGTTTCGCCCATTCGCCGGTGCGCCGTTTCGCCAATTTCGCTATTCACCGGCCGCAATCCGTTCGATATGCTTCCGGAAATCTGGATCTTCTCCTTCTAAGAGTTCCGGCAAAGCTTTTCTGAAATCCGGACGTTGGCACCATTCCCGCATGTAGTCTTCCCAAGAGGACCAAAGACGCTTCGTCTGTTTGTCCATGTGTTCCTCGTAAACCAGGATGTAGGCTCGCTCGAAGATCGACACCAGGATCCCAAAGAGCGCTAGCCGCCGTTCTCTCTGTTCCTCACTAAGCTCACGAACCGGCGCCTGTTTGCTCAAGAGCTGTAGATCCGCGTTATCGAGAACTAGTTTGAGAAAGTTTGTGTATTCGTCTGACAGACGTTGATAAAGCTCTTCCTGGTCAGCAATTCGCTCTTTGCGGCGTTCAAAGACGAAGACCAGGATCGCGAAAGGCAGAGCAAAAGTCTCGACGAGGTAGAACGAGAACTCGACCACGTTCATCCAACTCATCAAGCGAACTCGCCTGAAGCTCGTTCGATGACAAATGACAAATCACAAATGACAAATTTGGTGGGGCGAGTCTTCCGAACAGCTTCAAGGTTTTCGCGGAGCCATCGATATTAGCCACACGAATACCACGGTTAGGCCTTAATGGGCGCCGAGCCGTTGATCGAGCGTGGCACCGCGGTCGGCACATTTCTAGACCTAACCATCGCGCCAACTGGTGGATCGCGATTTTCGCTGGTGAAATCAGCAGTCTTTTGGGAGCCTCGCCCCACCAAATTTGTAGCGAGCTCGCGCTATTGCTTCCCGTTGATTTGGTCGTCGAAGATTTTTAGATCTTTCTCGACGATGTGAGGATCCAAATGCTGGTACTGCAAGCCCAGGTAACTAGGTTGTAGGCCGCCCTCCGGCTGTAAATTGGAGCCTCCCAGACCAAGCCCGACGCCGCCATTGAACATCTTAATCTGCTGCGGCTGATCTTTTTTAGCAGCCTCTGCCTGTTTCTTTTCCTCGATGGCTTTGTTGAGCTCCTTCTGAGCGGAGTGGACTGCCTTATCTCGGGCAGAATCATCCAGGAAGGTCGGCTTTTCGCCGATGACGGTGAGAGCCGGTAGCTCGATCGATTTCGCCAGGGTCTTGGAATACTTATCACGATCAGCCGGCTTCAATTCATCGTAAGAAAGTGCGGTATCGCCTTCATCGCTTCGAATCAACATGGCCGATGCGTTTCGGGTGAGAACCTCGGCATGATGATAAACCTTGCCGCTCGCGGTCGTGATGTCGTCGGCTTGGGCGTGGTGTATTAAGGCCGGCGCGAAGGCAAAGAGAATGGCGCAAACACAAGGGAACAAACCAAGAGAATACGCGAGGGTTGCTATTGTGCGACCCAGAACTAACCCATCGCAGAGTGATCGCAACGCGTACCGGGAAGACATCACGTGTACGGATAGATGACAACACGACTCTGCGCGAGTCGTTTTTTCGGTTGCAATGCCTACTTAATTAGTAGAGTTAGAACAATTGTGTCTATATCCGCCACAACGATTGACGTTTCCGGTTCCTGCTCCCCTCGCCCCAAAGGGCGTCGGTTTCGACTTCGGGGCGAATCCCGGCGGTGGACGTTCCCAAGGCTAAGCGGCTGGACGATGATCTCTAGCCGCTTCACGGCCTTCACCTGTGCCGTTTTATTTGGGTTAGTACCACTCACACGGGCAGACGACCAGAAATTGTCCTCCGTGCGTATCGGGTACCAAAAGTACGGCACCCTGAACGTCGTTAAGGCCGAGGGCAGCTTCGAGAAAGCGCTAGTCGGCCGGGGAATCAACGTAACCTGGATCCTGTTCCCGGCGGGACCACAACTGCTGGAAGCTTTGAATGCGGGCAGTATCGACTTGGGAAATGCGGGCGAAGCACCGCCGGTTTTCGCGCAGGCAGCGGGTGTAAACTTGGTTTATTTCGGCAATCAACCGCCATTCCCTAAGGGTGAAGGCGTGTTAGTAAAAAAGGATTCACCGATTCAGAAAGTTTCGGACCTGAAAGATAAACGGATCGCCTTTAACCGAGGATCGAACGTCCATTTCTTTCTGGTGAAACTCTTAGAAAAGAATGGGCTTAAGATGGAAGACATCAAGCCCGTCTTCTTAGCTCCGGCCGACTCGTGGGCTGCTCTCGAGGGAGGCAGCGTCGATGCGTGGGCGATCTGGGATCCGTATATGACCGCCGCCATCGACCGCTCCGGCGCCCGCATCGTGCAGGATGCGGACGGGGTCGCAGCAAACCGGGAATTTTTTCTGGCCGATCGTCGTTTCGCGCAGGCACATCCAGACATCCTGCTGGCTGTCCATGATGCAGTTAACCGGTCTGGAACCTGGGTGACCACGAAACCGGAAGAGGTTGTCCGTTACTTGGCCCCACAATTAGGGATGAGCGAAGAAGTGGTCTCCAAAGTGATCCGTGCCCAACCTTGGGGATTTCAGCCAATTACGGATCAGGTCGTTTCTGATCAACAGACCATCGGCGACACTTTCTTTGGGTTAAAACTGATTCCGAAAACGATCCGGGTAGCAGACGCCGTTGTGCGAATTCCGGAATGACTCAATCGAATGAAATTACTTTGGTTTCTCCCAACCTTCGGTGATGGCCGGTATCTCGGTTCCGCCCAAGGGGCGCGTGACACGAACTACGCTTACTTGCGGCAGATTGCCGAGGCGGTCGACAGCCTCGGGTTTTATGGTGCGCTGTTACCCACCGGGCGCACCTGCGACGATTCCTGGATTGCCGCATCCGCCCTCATCCCATCTACGCAGCGGATGCGTTTCTTGATTGCGGTCCGGCCCGGATTAATGACGCCGACAATGGCTGCCCGAATGGTAGCGACATTCGACCAATATTCTGGTGGCAGGTTGCTTCTCAATGTTGTAACCGGCGGCGACCCAGTGGAATTGGCTGGAGACGGCTTACATTTGAAACACGACGAGCGGTACGCTTTGACGGGTGAGTTTCTTACCATCTTCCGCCGAGTCCTTGCAGGCGAGTCGGTTGATTTCACTGGCGCTTACTTGCAGGTGCAGGACGCCAAGCTTTTTCGCCCAGGTCTGCAAAAACCGTATCCGGAACTTTGGTTTGGCGGCGCCTCGCCGGCGGGCCATCGAATTGCAGCGGAGCATGTGGATGTTTCGCTCACTTGGGGAGAGCCACCCGAAGCGGTTGCCGCTAAGATCGCAGAAGTACGGGAGCTAGCGGCGTCGGTCGGGAGAACTCTCCGGTTCGGTCTGAGGGTGCACATCATCGTACGCGAAACCGAGAAAGAAGCTTGGCAGGCAGCGGACGATCTCTTGCGTCACGTTTCCGACGAGAGCATCAGCGCGGCCCAAAAGACGTTTGCCCGATTCGATTCCGAAGGACAGAAACGAATGAGCCAGCTGCATGGTGGCAGACGCGACCGGCTTGAAATCAGTCCCAATCTTTGGGCCGGAGTCGGGTTGGTACGTGGTGGCGCCGGTACCGCGCTAGTCGGAAACCCGGAAACCGTAGCGGCTCGAATGAAAGAATACGCCGAACTCGGGATCGAATGTTTCATTCTTTCCGGATATCCGAATTTAGAAGAAGCTTATCGGGTAGCCGAGCTGTTGTTTCCTTTACTTCCGGTGGACCATTTACCGGTACAAACCGCCGCGGCCTATGCCGGGCCGTTCGGGGACTATAAGTTGTAGGTTCCAAGTTCTAGGTTTTACGTTCTACGTTCTAGCTCGGGCTTCGCGGACTTAGGTGGGGAGATGGTCCCGAATATTAAAGCGGGTTCGCAGGGCAAGCAGATTACCTCACGCCCATCGTGCTGCTAGAGCGATAGACTCTCCGAGCCGTGGTCCAGCGCTGGGTTACGCCTCGGCGTGCCCGGTTGACCACACACCAATATTCGTTCAAACATCTGGCTCTCCGAAGAAGCGCGAAGCCCGTGCTGGAGCCTCGCCCACCAAAATAGACGAAGAAACTGGGAGGGACTTACCGGCGTCTACTATACTGATTCAGCGACTCATGAGTTACTGATGTCCAAGAACCGATCCATCGAATGAATCGCTACTTCGTTCTTCTCATGGCGCTCCTTCCCCTCACCGTCTTTTCCCAACAACCTCAGCAACCGCTTCAGCCGACGCCGGCTCCTAGTCCCACGGCGACTCCGCCGGTCGCGGCGGCGCCATCGTCCCAACCAGTCACGGTCAACCTGACTGCGGAAGACTTGGGACCATTTCTCGATGGCTTAATTAATGCGGAGTTGACCTGGCACAACATCGCCGGAGGCGTCGTCACCGTCGTTAAGGATGGACAAATCTTGCTCTGCAAAGGTTTCGGTTACTCCGACTTCGCCCGGCGGCAAACCGTGGTGCCCGACCGCACATTGTTCCGTCCCGGTTCGATCACGAAGCTTTTTACCGGGATCGCTGTGATGCAGTTGGTTGAAGCCGGCAAAATTGATCTAGACCGGGACATCAACGACTACCTCGATTTCAAGATCCCAGCCACGTTCATACAACCGATCACGATGCGGAATCTGCTTACGCACACCGCGGGCTTTGATCAACGCTTCAGAAATCTCTTTGTGAGCCGCCGTGAAGAGCTGCGGCCCCTTCGAGACTACTTGATCGCAGAAATGCCTGACCGCCTTTTCTCCCCGGGCGGTGTCCCGGCTTACTCTAACTATGGTTTAGCCCTAGCCGGATACATCGTCGAACGGGTCTCGGGCGTGCCCTACAAGGAGTATGTTCGGTACCAGATTTTTCGCCCTTTGCAGATGGAGCACAGCACTTTTGACCAGCCGTTACCGGAAGATCTCTTGCCTGACATGTCCAGCGGCTACAAAACCGCATCCGATCCAGCAGGCGGCTTCGAGTTTGTCCAGGCAGTCCCGGCGGGTGCTCTTTCCACAACTGGCGTCGATATGGGTCGGTTCATGGCTGCGTTGTTGAATCTAGGCGCATTGGAAGGTGCACAGATCATCAATCCGGATTCTCTGCAAAAAATGGAGGATCGCGTCCTAGTACTTGATCCCAAGCTGAATGCGATGGGCCTGGTCTTTATGGAGCGCAGGCCGTCAGGCCCGCGAATCATTGGCCACGGAGGCGATACTGTTTACTTTCACAGTAATCTCATTCTAATACCGGAACAACGTGTCGGGTTCTTCGTTTCACTAAATAGCACCGGCACAAATGGGCGCGGGATTTCGGATGAAATAGTGCAAGCATTCACCAACCGCTATTTTCCTGCGGACAGCGGCGAAAACGGACCGATCTCGTCCCAAAGCAAAGATGGAGACCTGGTGCAAGGTTATTACCAGGCTAGTACTCGATCCGACTCCACCATCCTTCGATTCACTTCTTTGGCTCAGCAGCTTAATGTGACGGCGGATACAAACGGCGTCCTGACCATTGATTTGCTCAAAGACAGCAGAGGATCGGCAACCCGATGGCAGGAAGTCGCTCCCTTGATCTATCGAGAAATCAATGGCGAACGAATGATCGGCTTTCGTCACGGTCCTAATGAACAAATTTCCGACCTGGTACCTCCGTGGCCGGTCGCCGTTTTTCAAAAGGTGAGCTTAACGCAATCGCGCCCGTTCATCTTTTGGTTAGTCGTTCCGGCATTCGGACTGGTTGCCATAACCGCTTTGTTGTTCCCGGTAGCCGTGATCGTCCGGTGGCGGTATAAGCAGCCGCTTTTCGAAACCAATACAGGAGCTAAGGTCTTGTATTTTTTCACCCGACTCTGGTGTCTGATCATCACCGCATTTGCGGTCGCGGTATATCTGTTCTTAAGCAACGTTTTTGGCAATTTAATCCAAGTCTCCTCTTCTCAGGATCGCTGGCTCGACACAATTCGTTGGCTTGCTTGGATTGGCCTGGGCGGCGGAGTTGTCGTAATAGGAATGTCGGCTTTTTATTTTTTGATTGGCCAATACGGTACTGTGCTAAATCGGCTACACACGTTGCTCCTGCTTGCCGCATGCAGTGTTCTTTTGTGGTTCGGCCAGACGTATCATTTTATGGATAGTCCGCTGAGGTTCTGAGCGCTGCGCGCATAGCCAATAGCCGATAACCAAACTGCCCAGGCGGGACGTCCATCCTCACCAATCGGCTATTGGCTATTTGCTATCGGCTATACGCGCAGCGCCCCCCACATCGGCCATGCTTCTAACGGAATCCCTAAACGCTGGCCGTTTTCCGATACATTTCCGGACATGAGGTCGCGATAATAATCGGTCCAACCTGACACTGGCGATTGTTTGTACCCATGCCTGCCACCTCCATCAGCGTCACCAGCGGGCATGGGGATGCCCCGATCGGCAAAGAAGCCGCACACACCGTGCAACCATTCGTGTAACCAAACTTCGCCCGAGCACGGAACTTTCCAGGTCGCCGAGCGCGCATTGGCGACTGTTGCATAGGTCGCCCAATTCGACCATGGACCGGCGGAGATCGCCAGTCCCCAACCAGCCGATGGAATCGAAGTGCCGGTTACGAGGTTACTCTGCGGCCAAAGAACAAAGACAGAATCGTATCGATAAGACGGCGCCAAGGTGTCGAGCTCCGGCCGAGTATCATCTGGCGACGGCCAATATTGCTTGGGGCCAGTGGTGGTCAATGTGGCCAGAATTCGTTCCACCAAGACAATCTTAGATTCGAAAACAACCAGACGATGAGTCAGTTCCGTAACTAATTCCGGAAAATGTTGAAATGATTCAACCGCGTCTTCAATTTCGGCGTCTGCGAGCGTGTGGGCAAAGCGCGTCTTCTGCGAATCTGCCACGAAGTCGATTTGTGGGTAAATCAGCAAAAGCGCCTTCCTCGGTTTAGAAGCTGGTTGGCCGGTCATTGGATAGTAATCTGTAATTTACGCTAGGGACACGTTACGACTCGTCCTCGTTTCTCAAGTCGGGATCGCCCACACTGGACGAGCGGGGGCTCGTCCCTACTGGGTCAACCATCGCCTGGCACATTCGTAAAGATCACGTGTGACCTCGTCGGACACCTGTCGAAAGTCGTCATACCATTGTCCGACTCCCACGAAGATGTCTGCCGTAACGATAGAAACAAAATCGTCGGCCACGTTCCGCAGTTCTTTCGCAGTCGAAACCGGGGCGGTCGGCACAGCAATCACGATGCGCTGAGGGGCTCGTGAACGCACAACGGCTGCAGCCGCCCGCATGGTTGAGCCCGTCGCGATACCATCATCCACCAGAATGGCGATTTTGCCCGCGGGGTCGAGCGGCGGTACCGTCCCGCGGTAGATTGATTCGCGGCGTTGCAATTCGGTCTTTTCCATTTCAGTGACTCGGTCAATAACCGAGCTCGGGATCTGCAGCCAGTTGATCGTGTCATCGTTAAGCACTCGCACGTTTCCGCTGGCGATTGCTCCCATCGCCAGCTCTTCGTGGTGGGGAACGCCAAGTTTTCGGACAACGATGATGTCGAGCGGAACCTTTAGGGAACGAGCGATTTCGAATCCGACAGGTACCCCTCCCCGCGGCAGCGCCAAAACCACAACATCAGGATTATTAGCGTAACCGGTGAGCTTTTGAGCCAGCAATTGGCCCGCTTTGGACCGATCTGGAAACCGCATACGATATCCTGCCGGCAACCCGGGCTGCGTTCCGTGCCAATGACCTTTTCCAAAAAAAAACGCGACCGGAGCCGCCAGTGTAGAAGAAAGTAACGTCTTCGCTCCATTGTGGCAATGCCGAGAACGCCCACAAAATCGGTGGGGCGAGAGTCCCTAACGAGAGCTCTAGGTTCGACGTTTTAGCTTCGAACTTTTAAGTTAGAGGGAGACATCGGCCAACTTAAAACCTAGAACCTGGAACGCAGTTTCGGAAGCCTCTCTCCACACCAAACATCCCCATCCCCTGGCGTTGTCTGCGTTCGCAAATGGGTGTAATATCTTTGTTGCTCCTAAGGGAGCGTCGTTCCCCCAAAATATCAAAGATAGTACGCTATGAGAAGAAACTCAGCGGACGTTTTCGCGCGGTATCTGGGTGCACAGTTTTCCCCGGCCGAGAAACCGGTACGACAAAAACCGACTATCACAATCTCACGGCAAACCGGCGCCGGGGCTTTGACAGTCGCTAATTTGGTGGCGCAAGAATTGAATCCCTATTACCAGGGAGATCCGCCTTGTCCTTGGGCAGTGTTCGATCGGAACCTCGCTCAACGCATTCTCGAAGACCATCAGCTGTCCACTAGAATGGAGCAGTACATCGCGGAAGAGGCCAAGCTCCCTTTGACGGATGCGCTGGAGTCGGTCCTAGGGCTGCACCCGTCGTTCTGGGAGCTACGTCAGCACACAGTCGAAACGATCCGTCGGCTGGCGTTCCAAGGAAATGTTATTTTGGTAGGACGCGGTTCCAGCGCGATCACAGCGCAGCTCCCGCATGTTGTCCATTTCCGTCTGGTGGCACCCCTACCCGATCGAATCCGCAATTTCGCGGACTACCATAAGCTCCCGCAGGAGAAGGCTTCCCGACTGGTCCGGGAGACCGATGAACGACGGCGTCGTTATGTTCGCACGTATTTCGATACGGATACCGACGACCCCACTAACTACGACTTAATCATCAATACCGCTCGAAGCGGATTTGAACGAGCAGCGCGTATAATCGTCAATCTCGTGATTGAGAAATTGACTCAGCAAGCGCCGGGAACGCCCTTAGCAACGGCAACGGCTGCAGGAGCGCCGGTATCCTCCTAGCGGGGTGTCTGACAGGTCTCTATGGCGGCGATAGCGAATGGGCGAAGAACAGGCATCGTTTGGGCCCTGCCAGTGGGGAAAAAGGGGCATTTACCGAGTCGCCGATTCGCCCACGCGCCCATTCGTCTCAACTATCCCCTGGCGTCCTCGTCCGACGCATGTACGTGCTTCTTCCGCTTCCGCGTTGGCGTGTATTTATCCGAGGTTTTTGAGAGTGGCGCCCAGATCTCGGGTACAGGAGGAATGCCCTCGTCTCCGAGGCGGTACTGCTGGAGAATCCCGTTGGCTATTCCGTTCGCAATCAATTGACGATAGTTATCCTGGGCAACTTTCGCGTTCTCGGTTGGGTTCGTCAGATAGGCGCATTCACAAAGCACGCACGGAATTTCCGGGTTTCGCGTCAGTCGTAGCCGGCGCCGAGTGACCCCATTATTTGTCTCGCCGGTGCTATTCACTACCGCCTGCTGAATGCGCGTCGCCAACCCATGACTGTTGGCGTGCCAAAAAAACGTTTGTACTCCATTCGGTCGCGAGCTGCCGGTCGCATTATAGTGGATGCTAACTAAGATTGCGCTTGCGCCCAGCTTGTTGCCCATGGCAACCCGGTCGTCCAACTCGACGAAATGATCATCCTCCCGAGTCATCAAGGTGCGTAGCCCCGCACGCTTTAATTCATCACGAACGCGTTTCGCCGTATCGAGAGTCAGATCTTTTTCTTTTTGGGACGGAGCCAACCGCCCACTCGTGCCCCCGTTGTCTTTACCTCCGTGTCCGGGATCGATCAGGACCGTATTAAAGTTCCCTTTCGCCGCACCCAAACGCGCTGCGCTGGGACCGGTGGCACAACCGACAAACAGCGCCGACAACGCCGCGAGCGCGGTCATTGCCGAAAACGTGCCGAGCGAAGTCAGCCCTCTGAACACAGATAAGGCCAGCGAGATCGGGAACCGTTTAACCCTTGGTTGGCGCTCGGTTCCTGGCTGCGCCAACCGGCCTGCCGGCCGTTCGGTTATCTGCATTCCTTGAAATGATTTAGCGGCTAGGCCTCTGAGCGATGACCTTCAGCATCGTATTCGTAAACCTTACCTTCAGCTTCTTCTTTGGTCTGTTTATGAGAACCATCACAGAACGGCTGATTTTTCGATAGGCCGCACATACAGATCCAGACTGACTTTTCTTGCGGGGGGACCTCTAGCGGGCCCTGAGCAGATCGGAGCACTTTGCGCATAGTGCTTCTTAATGAAGGAAGCGCCGCGCGAATAGCAAATAGCAAAATAAGGAGTTAGAGAGCGGAAGATGTGTAAGGTGTAAAGTGAAAGGTCGGCCGCCAGAGGGACTTGATGGGACGCACCATACCTTTCACCTTCACTACTCACCTTTCACCCTCCTCCTTGACGCGCCCCCCTTCCCGCCGGACGGCTAATGGATGTTGATTCCGCTTTCAGTTCTTGATCTTTCTCCAATTGCTGCCGGGTCTAAAGACTCTGAAGCGCTCACCAACACCTTGGATTTGGCAAGAACCATAGACCGGTTGGGATACACTCGATATTGGCTCGCAGAACATCACAGTATTCCGAGTGTGGCCAGCACTGCGCCTGAGATCATGATCGGTCACGTCGCCTCCGTAACGGAGCGACTACGCGTGGGCTCGGGAGGGATCATGCTCCCAAATCATTCTCCTTTGCGGATTGCCGAAGAGTTCAGGGTTTTGGAAGCGTTACATCCCGGACGGATTGATCTCGGTATCGGCCGGGCTCCCGGTTCCAGCCAGGCAACCGCATTAGCGTTGCGGCGTTCCAAAGAACGCGTTTTTAGCGACGAGTTCCCCGAGCTGATCGGCGAGTTGCTCCATTATTTTCGGCCACCGGATACGGATGAATCGATCCAGGCTATTCCTCGGGATGTATCGACTCCTCCGATCTGGATGCTTGGCTCTACCGAAGACGGAGCCCAAATCGCGGCCGGTCTTGGCGTGGGGTTCGCTTTTGCGCACCATATCAACCCGGATTCGGCTGAGCACGCGACTCAAGTTTACCGGAGCATGTTTAAGGCGAGCCCCAGGCTTGACCAGCCTCGAGTGATCTTGGCTCTATCTGCGATTTGCGCCGACTCATCCGAAGCCGCAGCGGAACTAGCGTCGTCACTGGAGCTTGCCTGGGTACGTTTGCGGAGCGGAAAACCGAGTCCGTTTCCGAGCCCCAAAGAAGCGCTCAATTATCAATACAACGATTGGGAACGACAGCTGGCACGAGCGGCGCGAGCTCATTTCACGGCCGGAACTCCCGAGGAAGTCAAAGCGCGATTATTGGCCCTGGCCGACCTCTGTAACGCGGACGAAATCATGATCATGACGATGGCGCATAGCCACGCCGCGCGGATACGATCGTATGAACTGCTGGCTCAGAGTTTCCAGCTTTAGGGGCTGGAAACTGTGAGCAGTGAGAGGTGACCGGTGAGTCATGAGCGAAAAAACCGTAATCCGGGAGCAACGGATAGGACCGATGGGACACATAGGACTTATGCGACGGAGATGGCCTTCCCCGAATCACCTCTCACGTCTTACTTCTCACCGTGAAAGGCTGTTCTTTCACGCAAGTCACCTTTCACTTCGTACGGTGCTAATGTTCACCTGAACGGAGGCTACGCGTTTTCTTCCCGCGACTTCTTCGCCGGCGTCGCTCGAGAGTCGGAGAAAGCTAAATAGAGACAGCACGGCAATAATGCCTACGACGACGAAGGCCGGCCAAAAGTCTGGGATGGTAAGGTCCTTTTCGCCGTGGGCGTTGAGCGATAATTGCAAGATGGCCGCACCAACGGTGATCCCTAAACTAAGCGACAGCTGTTGAGCCACACTGGAGAAGCTGGTCGCCTGGCTCATCTCCGCCTGTTCTACTTCGGCGAAAGTAATCGCGTTGATACAGGTAAATTGCAGCGATCGAAAGAAACCACCGACGAAAAGAATCAAGGACATCAAAAGAATCGGAGTTGCTTGGTTGAAGAACGCAGGTGCAATCAGAGTGAATGCGCAGAGAACCGCGTTGAAGGCCAACGTGGTCCGGAATCCAAACCTTCTCAGGATCCAGCCCGCAGCCGTCTTCATCCCCATAGCGCCAATTGCCGCCACAAAGGTCATCAGACCGGAGTTAAGAGGACTAAAACCGAATCCGAGCTGATAGAGCAAAGGCAACAATAACGGCATCGAACCGATCCCAATACGAAAGAGCGAACCGCCGGAGACACCTGCGCGGAAGGTCGGTAATCTCAGCAGGCTTAGATCCAGGATCGGATTTGGCGAACGCTTTGCGTGGAAATAATAGAGCACGGAACAGATGATCCCGACCGCAAAAAGAACGACAGTGATATGGAGCGGAATCGATGGGGTATCGGCGGCACTGGAACCGGCCACTAAGGTGGATAACGCCGCGCCGGACAATACAAACCCCACGAAATCAAATCGTTGCGAATTTTCTGCCTGAATATCCGGAATAAACAGCGTGGCGAGAATCAGCCCTAAACCGGCAATCGGGAGGTTGATCCAGAAGATCCATCGCCAGGTGTAGTAGGTGGTAATGAAACCTCCCAACGGCGGTCCAAGAACCGGGCCGACCAGCGCCGGGATGGTCAGCCAGGCTAGTGCCCCCACCATTTCCGATCGCGATACGCTTCGAAGAATCACTAAACGTCCGACGGGCACCATCATCGCGCCGCCGATCCCTTGCAGGGCGCGCGCCGCAATCAAGAACTGCATCGAATTAGCGAGCCCGCAAAGCGCTGAACCCAAAGCGAAGATGAGGATGGCCCAACGAAAGATGAGACGCGCTCCCCACCGATCCGCAACCCATCCCGACGCGGGAATAAAGACACCGAGCGTTAACAAGTAGGAAGTGAGTGCTAACTTTAGCTGGATTGGGCTCTGATGCAGATCGCCGGCAATAGCAGGTAATGCCGTCGATAAGACCGTCGCATCCAGGTTCTCCATAAAGAGAGCGCAAGCGACGATCAGTGGAACAAGAACTTTAAGTGGTAAACGTGGTCCTTCTTGGGAAAGAGCCATCATGGCATGAGCAATCGCAATCGCATCGCTTGACGCGATGCGCAAGGGCGAGCGGCAAAGCCGCGCGCCTGCTCGATCTACCGCCTTCGATGCCGTTCGAGCTTGATATTGAGTGCTACCTCCTGCTCCTGAACTCGGCGCTGCAATTCTCTTTTACTGGGCTCGTCGGTTGACTCCGCCAGACGTTGCTTTAGCTGACCGATCTCGCGCAAAAGCTCGACCTCTTCCGGAACGTGCCCTGAGTTTTTCAGTAGCGAATACGCCAAGCGCAAATCTTCGGGCCAACGAAAGTACTCATCTAGATCGAGCGGCTCCCCGGCACCGGGCAAACGCTCATTTGGATTTTCAGCAAGCCATTTCTGAATGAGTTCCTCGATAGCAAGACGCATAGCCAAAGGGTTGGTCGTTCAGGTGCAAGGTTGCTTAAATGTCAGCGTACACCCTTATTATCCCTGTAATTATCATCATAACTTGGTCATTTCCCAGGGCAACAGGCTTCCAATCTGGAATCAGTAATGCTAGAGTGGCACGATCAATGAAGGCATCCACATTCTGTTTCTCTACAATTTTGGTTGCTGCTTCCCTGTTCACCTCCAAGGCCTTTGCTGTAACATTCCCGGTCCGGAGCGACAGTGGTACCCAATGCTATCGGCTGGAAGCTCCTGCCGGTTATACCCCCAACAGGTCGCATCTATACGATCCCAACGGCTTTTTGTATTCTAACCCGTCGGGCAACACGCCAAATACCGGGATACTTTTCCCGATCAATGCGGGCATGGCTGAAGTGGCTGCGGTTGCCTGGGCTGGCGGTCATGATGAGATTGACAAGTCGGCTGGTATTGGCGTTTCCAATTATCCCAATTCGCTAACCAATATCGGTACGAAAACACCTGGCGGTTTCTACAACGCGGCTTTTGTGCATCCATCGCACGTAGAGCGTGTTGAAGGACCGACATCCTACTGGCTCGTTGAGATGACCGGAGTTATCGCGGGAGAGCATCAGAAGCTCTATGCTTATGTGCTCGACGACGGTATGCTGGTTCGACCCGAGTCTGTACCGTGCGTGGAAACGTATCACCGCGAGGGGCACCACCATGGCAAATGGGGCGGCGCAGGGACAAAACAATGGGGCGGTGCGGAAAAGAAACAATGGGGCGGTGCGGAAAAGAAACAATGGGGCGGCGCGGAAAAGAAACAATGGGGCGGCGCGGAAAAGAAACAATGGGGCGGCGCAAAACCCACTCCCACTCCCTCTCAGTAATTAACTTAACTCCAGATTAAGGCGGCCTTTAGGGCCGCCTTTTTTTGCTGGGAGCCAGAAGCGCCTAACCGATCAACGGTCGATTTGGTGGACACTCACAATCTTCAAATCGCCCTGAGAATCTCGGTGGATTAGAAGGTAAAGGGTCGCATTTCCCTGGGCGTGCCGGGATCCGTCTGAGACTGTCCACTCGAATGGCTGGTATACGACAAATCGGTCTCCATGTCGCCGCCGGGCGATTCTAGCTTCTCCGCTCGGAGTCCATTCTCGAATGGGCCATTCCCGATGGTACTCCACCGTCGAAGCCTCGACATTCGATGGATCAAGCACGCCTCTTCCGTAAAACCGGACCCGATCCGCAAAATATCGGCGCTGAACTGATGCATCGTTGCTCGCCACGGTTCGCAGGTAACCGAGCACAAACTCCTTTAACGACTCCGCTTTTCCGGATGACTCTGCATTTCCGGCGCCTTCACCATCTCTGTTGGATTGAATCTCTGGAGGATTGTCCGACGCGGATGCGCTATTCGACGGTGATGACGCCGGGGAGGCTGGTTGCGGCAAGTAGAGCCGCGCTTGAACAGAAGGGAGCTGGCCGCTTGTCTCGCCTGAACTCGGCTTTGTTTGCTTCAACTTCTCTGCAGCCTCCTTGAGCTGGGCCGCCAGCGCATCGCGCTGGCTGCTAAAAAGGTCAGCGTTCCGCTGCGCCAACAATGCTTTGGCTTCCGATTGCTTGAGTTGGCTTTGCAAGGCCCGCTGCTCGTTAGTCAACGAATCGAGATTCGCCTGCGCACTTTGCTCTTTCTCCTGCTCTTGCTTTAGTTGCCTCTGCAAAGTCTCGACCTGGCTCGTTGCTTCACCCGAATTCGCCTGCAATTGCGTCAGCTTTTCTTCGGTTGCCTTAAGTTGATCCTGCAGGGCTTTGCGTTCGCCACTCAAAGAGTCAGCGTTTGCCTGCACACTTTGCTCTTTCTCTTGCTCTTGTTTCAGTTGCGCCTGCAAAGCGCTAAGCTGACCAGCTGCATGACCAGAGTTCGTCTGGGTTTGATTGAGCTTCTCTTCTGCTTGCTTGAGCTGGGTTTCCAGCGCGCTGCGCTGAATGCTAGCGAGGTCAGCGTTCTGCTGTGCTGACAGCGCTTTGGCCTCTGCTTGCTTTAGCTGGCTTTGCAGAGCGTTCCTCTCCGTAGCCGACGAATCGAGATTTGTCTGGGCTTTTTGCGCTTTGTCTTGTGACTCCTTCAGCTGCGCTTGCAAATTGCTTAGCTGGCTAGCCGCATCACTAGAGTTCGTCTGGGCTGATTTCAGTTTCTCTTCGCTTGCCTTGAGCTGACTCTGCAGGGCATTCCGTTCGCTAGCCAAAGAATCGGCGGTTGTTTGGGCTTTTTGCGCTTTGTCTTGTGACTCCTTCAGCTGCGCTTGCAAATTGCTTAGCTGGCTAGCCGCATCACCAGAGTTCGTCTGGGCTGATTTCAGTTTCTCTTCGCTTGCCTGGAGTTGACTCTGCAGGGCATTCCGTTCGCTAGCCAAAGAATCGGCGCTTGTTTGGGCTTTTTGCGCTTTGTCTTGTGACTCCTTCAGCTGCGCTTGCAAATTGCTTAGCTGGCTAGCCGCATCACCAGAGTTCGTCTGGGCTGATTTCAGTTTCTCTTC
>JAFAZK010000081.1 GCA_019239825.1 Verrucomicrobiota bacterium
CTAACCAATACTTCGCCCGACTAGGACTGCTTTACTTGTGAATGCTTCGTGCAATAGGCTCACGCGAAAGCCGTATGCGGGAAATCCGCACGTACGGTTTGACGAGGGAGAGGGCTCCTCACTTGACCCTCTCTACTCTACTAGAAATTCCTCCTTTGTGGCCTTCGCGGCTTTGTTGTGTAGCAAACGACAAAACGTGAGCGATTGGGCAAATCCGTCACAGGTTCGTTCTGCGAAATAGTAATGAGTGAGAGTAACGCTAACAATCGGTGTCGTGCTGGTGATATTGGGAGTTATCGGCTTGGTTTATGAAGGGTTCACTGTGACTCACCAAAAGAAAGTCCTCGATATCGGCCCGATCCAAGCGACAAAGCAAGAGCAAGAGACCATCCCGATCCCGCCTATTGTGTCCTGGGTCGCCGTCGGCGGAGGCGCAATCCTGATCTTTGCTGGCCTGCGCAGAGCCACTTAGCCGGCATTTCCGCTAGACTTTCCTGGTGAATAGTGGTGGGGGGCGCCGGTCAAGGCGGTGAAAGAAAATGAGTCAGAGGAACCACCCGTTGGCCAGGTTGCGAACAGTATAAAGAAGCGGGATGCTAAAGGAGATTGGTATGTCCCCCAAGTATCTGTTTGGCCAAACGATTCTGGTGATCGAGAATCACGAGAGGGTCCGGTTTTCTCTAGGCGGATTCTTGAGACGTCAGGGGGCTACTCCGATCTTGACGGCGGATAAGACCGAGGGGTTACGAGCTGTGCAAAAATCGATTCCTGACGTGGTCGTCGCGGATGTTCGGGGGCCCAAAGAAGATGACCTCCAATTGCTTCACGCGATTCATCTGAAATCCAAAAACGGGATTGACACGCCGATCATCGCGATGACCCCGATGATCAGTAAGCAGGAAGTAGTCGAGATGCAAAAAGCGGGATTCAGCGCCTGTCTGCGAAAGCCGTTTTCTCCGAGGCGGCTGTTAGAAACAATATCGAATTTAACCAATCGTTTACCAAGAGCAATCGCCCCGGCGTCGTGATCGACGAATTTTCTTATGCGCCGGCTTCGTCTGTGACCACCGTGACGATTTTCTCGGTCGTTTCAGCCAAGATATCGGACGCCTTGGCGACGAGCTTCGCTTGGGGCAATCCTGCATCCTCCAGTTCGGTCTTAGCAGCTTCGACCAGAAAAAGGGCCGCCAATATCGAAGAGGACACCTCGTCGTGAAAAGCCTTCGCGATGCGATTGCGTTCTTCTTCCCGGCCAAACGTTTTGCCTTGCTCGAATTCTGCGGAGGAACCCAAGGTGTCGAGCATCACATATCCGATGCGGCCGCGGTTCTTTACCACAAATCCTCGCGAGAAATTCTCGGCGGAACCCTGCTTCGTCGTGCAAGGGATGTACTCGACCCCTGTACTTTCCTTGTCTCCAGAAACAGGAGACCAAGACTCACCAAGAGTTAGAACATTCTCGAGTTTTATCGATCCCAGTTCGTCGTCCGAACAACCTGTACACTCCAGAAATTTCGGATTCCAACCGATGAACGCATGGTTTTCAAGGTTCACAACTGCTCTCGGCAAAGCAAAGTGGTTCAAAACCGTGCACAACTGCTGCAAACTCTCAGGGGTAGGTTCGATAGGAAATTAAGACTCGCATAACGGTGCCAAGTCAAGCGAGTTACGGTGTCGATCCTGATATGGGGGCCAGCAGAAAAACCAGAAGGATCGCTCTCTTGCTCACGAAGGCTGGACAGGAACCACGGCTGAACTACGATTCTTGAATGATTCGGCCAGCGGTCTCCGACGATGCGTTGGAGGCGGTACCTCTGATTCTAGAAGCGATCGGATCGATCGCCTTCGTTTTGACTGGAAACAAGGTTCTAGCTGAAGCGATGTCGATTCTGGAGAATTTCTTCGAACAAAAAGGCAATCGTATCAGTTACGAGAACACGCTGGTCCTGGAAGAAGACGCGAGTGTTGGAGACCGACGGATTCTCGGTGTCGCCATCAGCTACGATGGCTTAGCAGCCAGGAAACTGGATGAACCGCTGGAGGAAACAGCCAAGCTGCAGTCTGGTTCTCCAGAATACCGGATTCCGACAGAAGCTGAACCCGACGAGTATTATTTGGATACGGTGAGCGTGAATCGCAACTGCCAAGGCCGCGGATTTGGGCGCCAATTGATCGAAGCCGTGTGCGAGCAGGGACGTCGAGCGAGCCGCGATCGCGTCGGCCTCCTTGTGGATGTAACCAATCCAGACGCCAAACGCCTCTACGAACGGCTTCAATTCCGGGTGAAGAAAAAAAGGGAACTCGCCGGAGAAGACTACTTCCATATGGTCCGCGATCTCTAGCCGCGGAATGGGGCAAGAGGCGCAAAAACACAACAACCGCAGGCAATCGGAGTCTGTTTAAAAGAGACGGCCTGTCGCGAAATGTTCAGACGAACTTATATCGTAAGTAACGAATTTTCGTGGCATCCCCAAAAAGTCCGTGATAGAGGCCGATTGCGATTATTCGATATGGACTTGATAAGGCCCAGGGCGGCGTGGGAGAGAGAGAAATAGCGTTGACCAACCGGCACACAACCGCGCCTTGGACGAGATAGCCAGTCTTCAAACTAGTGGTGAACGCACCTGGGCCGAGCTCAGTGCCTCCGTCGCTTCATTGATCGATGCGATCGCCTTTCTGATTTTTCAACTGGTACTCAGGAGTCCGGGGTCGGGAGCTCGGCTTTTCATCATGTTACTTATCGACCCGATTGCCTGCATTCTCGGCTACTGGGTGATGTACCAGCGTCTTCGCCACACCAGGCCAAAACTAGCCGAGTTTGGCTTTTATCTCCTGATCTTAGGGACCTTATTCGTCATCTGCGAATCTGTCGTAGAAGAGTCGGCCAACCTAAATCTAGTTCAGCTGGATTACTCTACGGCGAGCGGTTTCGATGCCCTGCTCGAACTACTTGTGACCTTGACCGTGCCGGTTGGGTTGGCCATCTATGGCTGGTTAATCGCGACCAGCCCGCGTCTTCGTCGGTGGCTTGGCTTTATGCTGGGCGCGCAAGTCGTTCTCGTCCTCATCGCTCTCGGCTCTTTTCTGTTTCCACAATTGGCTAGTTTTGTGAATTCGGAGCTATTCACCGTTTTAGCGGTCATCCCGACCCTTGCGAAAGCGGTCTGGTTCCTTTCACCGGTAGACGTTTCGAGATCCGCTGCTCCTTAGCTGATTGCCGGATAGTAGGACGAGGTCACGTCTCAAGAGCCAATCGCATGTCTTCCATGCGGAAAGATCGCAAAGGAGACAAAGACAGAGAAAATCTCACGCAAAGCCGCAAAGCCGCAAAGGCGAAAGACGTAAGACAGAGAATTGGGCAAGGGGATTGCGCCTTACGACGAGAACGCCCATAACTGACCTATGGGTTCCGTTCAGACCGTTCGAGCTCCGGCTTGGACCGTCCGAGTTCTCGTTTGCCGCCGGAGCGTATTCCGAATCGCAGCACAATGATGGGCGCCGAGATAAGGAGCAGTAGGAAGCCAAGGCCAAAAAGTAGGACCATACCACTCGCGTACTACTCCAAACCGGTCCGATCGTTTCAGAAAATAGTCGTGAGCCGCGCCGAAAAAAAGGCCAGCGAGCGTTTTGCTTCTATCCAGGGAGAATTTTGGTCAAGATTGGTTTGACCTTTAGATCATGACCGCCACTTCTCACCGAATTTTCAATCTGAGCGCAGCGATCGCTTTGAGCTTCCACTGGTGGGTCTGGCTGCTCTTTCTCTTGGCTGCATCTCTGCCTGACCGACTGGAGCCACCCACACGAAGGCAGTCACGGTTTCGATCTCACCGAGGATTGTTTCACACCTATTCAGTTTGGATCGCGTTGGGATTGACCATCTTTTGGCTGCCGGCCGCACGTTTCACAATTAGTGGCCTGCCCATAGTCTTCGATGCCGGTGTCAAAATGCTCATCTGGATCTACTTGGCCGGAGTGTTGTGCCATCTGTTGGCCGACACTGGCAGTCGTCAAGGGTGCTCTGTTCTATTCCCGTGTCACTGCAGCCAGTTGGGCCACTGCCGCTGTCATTGGTATACACGCCGGCTATCGCTCAAATGGTATCGTACCGGAGAATTCTCTGAGACGGTGTGTCTGGTATTGTTCTGTAGCCTCTGCGCGGCGATCACGGCGTGGCGGTGGAGGAACCATTTGGACATTACCTAAATCGCTGCTCGATTTTGAACTCGTCTGCGTGCCTAGAAAGGTCGTGACACGCAATGGCAAAGTCAGCCAGACAGCGATCTCTCCTAATTCCTTTTCTGGCAGGGTCAGCGACCGAAATTGAGAAACTGCCTGGTTTCAGCGGAGTCGGCCTAGCGCTGTGTCTTTCCGCAGTCTCGGCGGAGGCGGAAGGGGCAACGTCGCTTCCTTCTTTCCGTTTGTCCGGAGAAAGAACAAATTGAAAAGAGGAGTTGCTGAAAGGTCATACACCCGGAAAATGACTTTGCCGATTCAAATAAATAGCTACGGATCGGACACTGCATAAAAGCGGAACTATTGGCCGATGATTGGACCCCAGAACAGCCCGCTTCGTGGATGCGGATTGGCGAGACTTTGTACCGCAATCGTGGCTGCAGCCCTTACGGCGATGCCGGCTCAAGTGCCGCAGGCTCAAGCCCAAGATTCGCGGTCGTCCGAGACGCGGGAGTTAGTCATCGGAACCAAGGTCGCCCCACCCTTTGCGATAAAGGCGAAGGACGGTACCTGGCACGGCATCAGCATCGATCTATGGCGGCACATTGCGGACCAGATCCACCTCCGCTACCGGTTTCAGGAGACTACGTTAAACGGCTTGATCGATGGTGTGGCCGACCACTCGCTAGATGCAGCGGTGTCCGCTGTGACCATCACCGGTCCGCGGGAACGGGTTGTCGACTTTACTCAGCCCTTCTACAACACCGGCCTCGGTATCGCGGTGGTATCGGATGTCGGCTTCGCCTGGTGGCCCATTATTCGTAACGTGTTTTCCGTTGGTTTTTTTCGGGCTGCTGTCGCACTATTCGCTGCGGCGCTTTTAGTGGGCGTCGTCCTCTGGCTTATCGAGCGCCGTCATAACGAGCATTTCGGTGCTCATCGTCGCGGCTTCGGCGCGAGCGTCTGGTGGACGGCCTCGGCTATGACTCAGGCCGGTGCGGCAGCCGGAGAGAAGGTACCAGTCACACTGGCGGGCCGTTTGCTCGCCATGACCTGGATGGTCACGTCGGTGATCATATTCGCCAGTTTCACTGCAGCGCTTACCTCGCAGCTCACCCTGAGGCATCTGCGCGGCACGGTAAACGGAGAGCCCGATCTACGATACGTGCGCGTCGGCGCAATCAGCGGGACGGAGACGACCGAATATCTCGGCCATGAGCAAATCGCTTTTCAGGTCTTCGCTGACGCGGAGACTGGCCTGTCTGCGCTGCAAAAGGGTCGAATCGATGCACTGGTGTATGATCGGCCCCTGCTTCTGTGGCTGGTCAACCAGCGCTTCTCCGGCTCGCTACGGGTGCTGGATACGACCTTCGATCCCCAGGCCTATGCCGTCGCCTTGCCTCCAGGGAGCGAGCTCAGGATGCCAATCAACCTTGCCCTGCTTGATGCCATTCAGAGCGACTGGTGGCAGGAGACGCTGTCCGCCTATCTAGGGCCTGGCTAACGTTACTTATCGCCCCCCAAATCTTCCTAAATAAGATGTGAAATTTACAGGCCAATGAGTGGACTTGACAACTTCTCGTTTGGCAGATGCGGATTCGAGAGAATTTGCGCCATTCTCGTAGCTGTCGCGCTTGCGGTGCTGATCCAGGCGCCACAGGCCAGCGCACAGAACCCAGGGCAGGCGCGCGAGCTAGTCATCGGTACAAAGGTCGCGCCGCCCTTTGCGATGAAGGCGAAGGACGGCACCTGGCATGGCATCAGCATCGATCTCTGGCGGCACATTGCGGACCAGATCCACCTCCGCTACCGGTTCCAGGAGACCACATTGAACGGCTTAATCGACGGAGTGGCCGATCACTCCTTAGATGCAGCCGTAGCCGCTGTGACTGTGACCGGCTCCCGGCAGCGAGTTGTCGATTTCACTGAGCCTTTCTACAGCACTGGCCTCGGCATCACGGTGGGAGCCGATGTCCGCATGAGCTGGTGGCCAATCATACGGAACGTGTTTTCCCTCAGTTTCCTTCGCGCTGCTCTCGTTCTATTCGTCGCCGCGCTTTCTGTTGGCGTCGTTCTCTGGATCGTCGAGCACCGTCACAACGAGCATTTTGGTGCGCACCGTCACGGCTTCGGCGCAACGGTCTGGTGGGCGGCGTCGGCAATGACCCAAATCGGCGGCGCAGCGGCGGGTGGGAAGGCGCCGAGGACATTGCCCGGTCGTTTGATCGCCATGGCATGGATGATCACCTCAGTAATCGTGTTCGCCAGTTTAACCGCGGCGCTCACGTCGCAGTACACCTTGAAGCATCTGCGCGGGCCGGTTAACGGGAAGGCTGATCTGCAGTACGCACGCGTGGGTGCGATCGCCGGCACCGAGACGATAGAATATCTCGGCCGCGAGCACATCACTTATCAGGCATTTGCCAACGCAGAGGAGGGGCTGTTGGCCCTGCACAAGAATCAGATCGATGCCTTGGTATATGACCGGCCACTGCTTTTGTATTTGGTCAACGAGCGCTTCCGCGGTTCGCTGCGGGTGTTGGAAGCAACCTTCGATCCGCAGACCTACGCCATCGCGTTGCCACAGAACAGTGAACTAAGAACGCAAATCAACCTCGCGCTGCTCGACGCTATTCGGAGCGACTGGTGGCGGGAAACACTTTCAGAGTATCTTGGACCCGAGTCTTTTGGGCCTGGCTCAGGATAGCTATCGCTTGGAGGCAACTCCGGATCGTCCGATTCCGCTAGCTCCTCAGGTTTTAATTGCATCATCATCTCGAGGCCAATCTTGAAGCTCTCTCATATTGTCCACGTCCTCGGGTGTAAGCTCAATCGTGTGGGAGACTGCCTCAAGTAGGTCGCTTTCAAGAGTCTCGCTCCCAAGAAGCGCCATCACGGCCCGATTTTCCGGAAATTTCGTTCCAACGTAGGCAAAAAAGATCTCCGGTTCTATCCCTTCGCAGACCTCCACCTCATTGCGCGTTCCTGCGTCAACCATCCGTTTCAAGAGTTGATGACCGTAGAGCAGATCGCCTTGGTTACTGCGAATAATCAGGTTCATAAGTTATGCTCAATCCTGTTTTTATGATATTTTTTGAATTTGTGAAGCTTTGTCGGCTTTGAGCGTCAGAAATCGGGCTCACCGCGACTTCCTAGATAGTCGGGCCATCTTTTTTTCCAGAGCGGAACAAGAATTGTGGCTCCTCGCTGCACGCGATACCCGCACAAAGCAGGGGACGACGAGAATTGTTTGACTGACGCCTTTTGCTTCTCCAAAAGCCTAAAGCTCGTCTAGTCCATAGAGCAGCGTTAGCACCTCTTCCGGGGATAAATCACGACCTGCCACCGCCGTTGCCAGGATCAGTTTCTTTTCAAATTCGGGACTCAGAATCCTCACAATTTCCCGCAGCGTATGAATTTGACTGTATAGCCGCTCGCGACTCGCATGGGTTAAACGGTCCAGATCAAACCTTCGGATGATTTCCAGAGCGAGTTCGCAGTTTAGCCTCATTCGCTCGAAGATCTGCTCAAGCTCGTTTCCGTCCGGGAATACGCTATCTGTTTCGGGGCCTACCATTTTATTGAAGAAGCCGGCGAGAACTTCGCCAGAACTCGCCGGCCCAAGCGCTGTCGGGGTCTAGGAAACCAATGGATCGGACTAGGAGACAAAGATTTCCCGACTTAAACAGTATTCCATAAAGAGATGCGGAATTGGTCCTCTGATACTGACAAAAAGTTCACAATTCTCGTGCAAAATGCTTTAGTAATTGTGGACCGGCTACGAATACCGCGATCACAAGAACTGGCGTGGGATTCTTCCGCGGCGGGACAGTCGCGATGAGACGCTTAGAGCGCGGAATGGGAAGCTTAAGCCGTCTGCCGATACGATGCACACTGCTTGAAGCGCCGAACAAGCTGCCGCCGCTTTGGATTCCGGAGTTCTATGGTTCCCAGGATGCCATCAGGATAACCCTCGTCATCCAGGGTGAGTCTTAACGCCATTGGAACGAAACTGCATCTGTATCTCGGTCACGCTTGAGCTGTCGGGCTTCGGTTTCCAATATTTCGTTATCCATCGCTCCACTGCTGAACCCAAGATCGCCGGACCGCTCTTTGTTGTTACGCTTGTGATGCGCCCTTTATCGACGGTGATGGTCACCTGTACAGCACCTTCAATGTGCTTTTGTAAGGCGACCGGAGGGTAAGGAGGCCATGGGCAGGCGAGCCAATCCGATTGCCGGAAGTCGTGGCCCTCGGCCAGGAACGCCGTAGCAAGAAATAACAGAAAAAAGGCAGGCTTCATTCGGAAGTGGATCCACGGATATGTGCTGATGGGAATCATTACCATCTGCAGGTGGAAACTCCCAAGGCCAATCTGAGCCGGTACCCCAAAGTGCCTATCGCCGCGCCAAGATTTGCCTCTAGCGCCGCGCTTTCCGGAAAAGCGGGTGGGAGGAAACCTAATGGAGCACGGAAGTTCTCTTTCGATTCGACGGAAGAGGTTCCGATGGACACGGAGGTTGAAGTCGAGACTACATGGGGAGGGGGTCAATCTAAGTGGCAGTCTTCTTTAACAAGTACCTGTTCTTCTTCACGTTGAGCAGCCCGGCTCACCCACTGACTCGAACGGGGAGCGGGCGCTAGGGCAGTTCCTAGAGAGTTTTCAAAGCGGACTGAAGTCCGCAGTTGCTGTATGGAGACTTCCTGAAACTTGATCGTACGCCGACCCGATCACGTTGTTCGGCTGTGGTCGTGCACCCGCTGCTCCCGAAGAGTGGGCTCTTGCATTTTCCGGCAGGATGACCGCCACGGGTGCATGCCCACCAAGTTGCGATTAAAACTTGATATACATTCGGTGTCCTAACGAAATGCGAAAAGCCTTAAAGGCTCGTATGAATGCGAAGGTGTTTTTTGCGTTTGTGCTTAGTGCCCGCCTGTTGGTTTCATCTGCGGAAGCGATTGTCTACACGGTACGGACGACCTCTGGGCCGATTACTTACCGCCTGGAGGTACCGCGTGGCACTCCAGTGGGAACTTCAATAGACCCGGATAGAGAAGTCAGCTATTCCGCCAGTTCTCCCGTGAAAGCTTCGTCGGCCGAAGTCGTTGCGGTTGGCTGGGCCGGTGGACTGAAAGCCAAGGACAAATCCGACTCTTATCCCAATTCGTTGACGACTTTAGGAGCGGAGACTCCGGGAGGTTTTTATGATGCCGCCTATGTCCGACCTATTTCGGTTCAACGAATAAATGGTCCGGTTGCTTACTACCTCGTGAAAATGAGAGGGAACGTTGCCGGGACCGCTCAGACTCTTTATGCCGCAGTGCTCGACGACGGGACTCTCGTTCGCCCACTACCAGTAAGTCGATACGCTTACCACCCAGTTCGCCGTTCTCATGAAAAGTTGAGTGGGTCCGTACAGAAAAAGAAATCGAAACCGTTTGTTCCCGGAGAAGCTGCCAGCGACCGAGAGATGGGCGGTGCTGGATTGAAGGAAAAGTGGAGACGTTCCGAAGAGAAATCCTCGGATTAGCCTAAAGATGATATCCACTTCGGGGGTAGTCGAAAGCGAGCTAGCGAAATCACACAGGGTCACGTCTTAAATGGTGAATCACATAGGGTCACGTCTTAAAGGGGCTGTTGCCCAAATAGACACCGTTATAATATTGCTTTGAGGGTTACATAACTGGTAATCTGTGGTCTCATGATGAGCGAAGAGGACTCTGAGCTT
>JAFAZK010000348.1 GCA_019239825.1 Verrucomicrobiota bacterium
GAGGCCATGTTTCCCGCGGACGAGGAGACCGAGCGGGAGCATCTTTTGCTGGTAAACGAGGCGCAGCTGAATGGATGACGGGCAAGGGGAAGTAATCAGTGATCAGTAATCAGTAATCAGTAGGTCAGTGATCAGTTACAGAAACAAAGCCAAACGCTTTGCTTGCTGGGTCGATTGGACCACTGATTACTGACCTACTGATTACTGATTACTTCCGTTCTGAGGCTATGCCCACCCACGATTGGCCCAGGCACCGCCGCTCTCTCAGCTACGCCTCTTAAGCCTCAGACTCTGCCATGAGCCATCCACGGTCCAACCGCCGTCTACGGCGATCGATTGACCGTTGATGAAACTGCTCTGCTCAGAATCCGCCAGAAACACAACCGCGGCCGCGATATCCTGGGGTGAAGCGAAGCGGCCCATCGGTACCCGATCAGTAATATCTTCATCGGTATAACCGCTGCTGGCTTGATCCGCTACATCCATAGGAGTTTTCACCCAGGCTGGGCACACTGCATTACATCGAACTCCTCGCCCGCCCCATTCCGCAGCCAGCGTTCGAGTCAGACCGATCACGCCATGTTTCGATGCGTTGTAGGCAACCCGATCCGAAATGCCCATTAGACCCGCGATTGATGCGATGTTGACGATACTCCCAGCGCCCTGAGCTAGCATAAGCAAACCGAAAACGCGACAGAGGATGAAAGGAGCAAGCAGATTCACTTCCAACACACGCCGAAATTGGGTGCCCGAAACCCGTTCCGCCGGCGAAATCGAGCTAATCCCCGCATTGTTAACGAGGACGTCCACTCTCCCCCATTTGGACTTCACGGCTTCACCGAAATTCACCACCAAGTTCTCGTTCGAGATATCTCCGACGTGTTCTATCGCTTCGGCGAACGGACGGACATCGGCCAATGTTTCGACCGGCGAACGTAGGTCGCTCAAGGCAAGTGCAAATCCACGCTGGGCCAACGCCAGTGCGACCGCTCGGCCAATCCCTTGAGCGGCTCCCGTAACAACTGCGACGCGGGGAGTGTTTGTTTCGTTTTCGGTCGGCATAGGAGAAAGAGTTCTGGAGGGGAGCCGCTTTGGCCCGGAACATACGACTCGTCGACTTTTATTCCAGCACTGGGTAAGTCCGTAGAGTGAGGCAGCAAGCGGCTCCCGGGAACGACCCACGGTGATCGATGCGCGCTTTGCGTTTCCAATGATTCTGGTTCAACCGATAGAGCTGCAGAACGATGGGCAATTCGCGGGAGCCGCCTGCTGCATCCCGTTTTCGGCGGCAGACGCGGCAACACGAATAACGGGGGGGCAGACCTTCACGCGCCAAAGCGGCTCCCCTCCAGGTCGTCTGCGCTCCTCCATTGCCGTTGTCCTGATACAGCTCTCTCATTCGTCGTATCGGCGAACATCAAACACTACTTACGATGACAACCAACACCTCAAACACGATCCGACTTCATCGAGTACTCAAAGCTTCTCCGGAGAAAATCTATCGCGCGTTTCTGGATGGCGATGCCTTGGTAAAATGGATGCCGCCACATGGGTTTACCGCCAAGGTTCATCATCTGGACGCAAAAGTGGGCGGTACCTACAAGATGTCGTTCACCAATTTTACCACCGGTACGAGCCATTCCTTCGGTGGTACCTACGTCGAGTTGCAACCGAACGAACGGATTCGGCACACGGACAAGTTTGACACCGGGCTGGTCGGAGAGATGGAGACGACAATCGCCTTAAAAGAGGTGCTGTGCGGCACGGAATTAAATATCACCCAGGAAGGCGTGCCGGCTGCCATTCCGCCCGAGGCCTGCTATCTCGGTTGGCAAGAATCATTGACGCTGCTTGCACAGTTGGTGGAACCGGAAATTCCCGATACGCACTGAAACTCCGATCACAGCTGATCCAGCCACGCGCTGAACACCTGGCGTGCAACCTGCGCCAGGTGCGGACCAAACTTAGCCGCCTCGTGCCGGAGTTTTCCCGGATCGAGTCGGTGCGTGGCTAGTTCGTGTGCATGACCGATCAGCCATCGTTCGATCTGAGTATGGTCAGTTTCCAAGTGGAATTGGAGACCGAGTATTTGTTTGCCGATGCCAAATGCTTGGTTGGGAAATCCTGGCGTCTGCGCAAGACGTGCGGCTCCTTCCGGAATCTCGAATTGGTCACCATGCCAATGCAGAACCGGCATGGATTCCAGACCCGCCAGGATGGATTTGCGGCCTAGATCCGTGAGCTCCAGCAAGCCATAACCAATCTCGACACGACCGGTGGACCTAACTTCGGCGCCGAGGGCTTGCGCGATCAGCTGTGCACCGAGACAGATGCCCAAGGTTGATTTACCGAGTGCCAGCCGCGCTGCAATCGCCGTCCGTTCGTGAACAAGGAACGGGTAAGGGTCCGTTTCGTAGACCCCGATCGGGCCACCAAGAACGACTACCAAATCTGGCGAAGAAAGCGCCATGGTATCGATGGGATCTATCCCGACATCTAAATAACGAATAGAGTACCCTCTTTCGGTCAATAGCGGTCCGAGAACCCCCAGGTCTTCAAAGGCGACATGGCGAATAGCTAGCGCGGTTTGGCTCACTCGGTCAGCTCCAGTTTCGCAAGCAGATTCAAGCTCTTCTTGGTCTGTCCCTCCCAGTCCTCTCAACGGCAATGGGATCTACTTTGGCGGCCGCCAGTCGTTCGACCAGACGCGCGAAAGCTCCTTCGTCGGAGCCTCCCTCGTTCATCGGGGTTAACGGAAACGCACTTAAAACACAAAACATGTCCTCTTTTCCTATGGTGTCCGAGAAACTCCGTCAACCGGTCCATTGTTCCCCCCTTTCCTCGTGTTCAATCCTTTTGCTTTCCGGCTACTTTCGGCTAGGCATATTTCTTCTGATCTATTTCGTCAGCTATGGCTCAACAGAATGAAAGAGAGATGACCTGGGGTGGCTCGACGTCGGCGGATGCGAACGATTTTGTTAACGTGCTTCGTCGCCGCGGTATTGTTCGCGAACCCGAGCATCGAGCCGTACAAGGTCCGGTTCCGGAAACCCAGGGGACGACGATCCTGGCGTTCAAGTTCGCCGATGGTGTTCTCGTGGCCGGCGACCGGCGAGCGACTATGGGCAACATCGTGATGTACGATCGGACCGAGAAAGTCTTTGAGGTCGACCGGCATTCAGTCATGGCGATCGCCGGTTCATTTGGAGCCGCCTGGGAAACGGCGCGCACGCTTCAACATTCGTTCCAGTTTTACCGGCGCAGCCAATTGCAGGAGATGAGTCTGGAAGGCAAGGTCCGCGCACTGGCTAAACTTCTGCGCGACAATCTCGGCATGGTCCTTCAAGGAGTCGGCGTGGTGGTGCCGTTGTTCGCTACTTACGACATTGCTTCACCCGATCCGGCCAAAGTCTTTTTCTATGACGCCATGGGAGCGCACTTTGACGCCACTGATTTCGCGGCCAGCGGATCAGGGGGGCCGGCAGTGCGTAGCACGCTTTATTATGAAAACGCGTGGGGTCCCACGCCACTGCGACAGCTGGATCAGAAAGGCGCCATCACGATAGCGTTGCGCGCGCTGGATACAGCCGCCGAAGCCGACACCGCCACTGGTGGTGTTGACCGTCTCGGTAAGATTTTTCCAATCATCAAAATCCTGAATCAGGACGGGATTACGACCGTGCCGCAAGATGAACTAGCGGCGTTGTTTCAAGGCGCAACGCATGACAAATGACAGATTGGGGCGTCGCAGCATTGCCAATTTGTATCTGTCATTTTGGCCGCCTATTTGCTATTGGCTATTCGCGCAGCACTCATCCACGACGCGGTCGCCTGATCGCTATGACCGAACCCCGGCAACTTGGCGTCCAAGTCGGCAATCGTTTTGATATTGTTCTTGTCCAACTGTTCCTGAGTAATGAGGACCGGACTGACTTCGATCACCTTTCCCGGATCCTGACCGGCGATCATCAACGCTACCGCACGCAATGAGACTTCACCGACAACGGTGGGATTGGTAGCCGAAGTTGCTACCCACGGGCTTCCTTCTTCGCGCATGTCTTGAATATCGGACGTGGACACGTCGGCGCTGTACACCTTGATCTTGTCCGCTAAACCGGCCTCAACTGCGCCGAGTTTCACACCGCGGGCAAATTCGTCATACGGAGCAAACACAACTTTAATCTCAGGATGCGCCCGCAGAACCGCTGCGGTTTGGGACGCAACTGTGGTCGCAGTGTTGCTGTCAACGGCTCCCCATACTGCCTTCTCCGCAATGCCTGGATTCGCTTTCTTGATCTCAGCCCAAATCTCACCTCGAAGCTCCAGCGGGCGAAATCCGGCCACAAAGACATAACCGGCAGCAAAATTGTTGCCATTGTCTGTCAGCGCTTGGTTGAGGACTTGCCGGGCAATTTCATGATCGTTCTGAGAAATCAAAGGTACTTTGGGATTCCCTAGGACGACATCTTTAGCCACAACTTTGATCCCGGCATCGACAGCTTTTTGGACGACATCTTTCAAAGATTCCGGTTGTCCATGGCTGACAATCAGACCTTGCACACCCAAACTGATGGCTTGTTCGATTTGTTCGCGCTGTAGGGCCGCATCCTGCTTACCCTGAAAGATGTGGAGGTCGACGCCTAGAGCTTTTGCTTGGCGAGCAACCCCCGCTTCATAGGCTTCAAAATAGTCGCCTTGGGAAAGGTAACTAACCAAGGCAATTTTAACTCCGCCTTTGTCAAACGGTGCTGGCGCTCCAACAATTCCTCCAGCCAGAGCGGAGTTAAGCAATATTCCTGCTAGGAACGCGGTAAGGACAATTGGAGCCGAAAAACCGATTTGAATAGGAGCTAAGGAAGGCAATAGAGAGAATCCTCGGTTACCTTTGTTTTCTCCTGCTAGAGAAGGATGATGGTTGACGTCTGAGCGCAGAAGGAACTTCATAGTTAATTGTGGGTTTTAGTGAGCGATGACCATCAGCGGCGGCCACGACCGATTCCGAATGTCAACGCCAACGCCCCGACCAGGACGAGACCTTTGACAAAATCTTGGGTATAATAGGGAACGTTGAGCATCGTCAGCCCGTTCAAGACGATGCCCACGAAAACCGCTCCCACTGCCGTACCAACTACGTTGGCTCGGCGTTGATTCAGGACAGCAAACCCGATTAACGCGGCGGCGACACTATCGAGAAGCAAGGACGAACCGGCGAAGACGTCCCCTCGCCCGACTCGAGCGGCAACAAAGATTCCGCCGAGCGCGGCTAACGTAGCGGAGATAACATAGGCCAGAATGCGATACCGTTTTACCGCAGCACCCGCGAGATAGGCTGCAGTTTCATTACCACCGACCGCGTAGAAAACACGTCCCCAACGAGTTTTCTCCATTAGGAACCAAAACAGGCAGGCCAACAACGCGACGATAACGACCGGCAGCGGTACGCTGCCCCAGAGTTTGGAGCGGCCGAGTGCGAGAAATGCGGGATCGAAGGAGCCAGTGGCGACGGAGCCATCGGGTAAATTCAAACCGACGGTAATCGAGCGGCCCGCGCTGGGAATCAGTTGGAGTCCGGCCAACAGAAACATAGTTCCCAGCGTGGCCAGTAGGTCCGGGATCCGTAACCAAACGATGAGCAGACCATTGAGCAGGCCGATCATCGCGCCGGTCAAGAGAGCCAGAACCACCGTCTGCGCTGCGTTGAACTGGAGCACAACCATCGCATAGCTGGTCAGCATCAAGGTAAACGCGGCAATGCTGCCGACCGACAAGTCGAAACCGTCCACCGCCAAAGTCACGGTCACTCCAATCCCCAGCAGCGCAACCACGGCCACCGATTGCAATACGCTAAGTAAATTATTGATCCGGAAAAATGCGGGCTCACGTGACTGGAAAAAGAAGATCAGCACAGCGAGGACGAAGAAGATGGCGTATCGGCCGAGGAAGTAGCCGATTCCTGGAGCGCGTCTAACTTCCTCCGTCGTACCGCTGAGCCGGACTTCGGAGGACAAGTGCGACTCCGATGCGGTCGGAACCGTGACTCGGTGTGGGTCCATAGACGTATTCGAATCCCCCGACAGAGAAACATCGGCGGTTTCGGAAAGCGTCCCGCGGCCGCGGGACGAGGACGCCATCCCTGCCTCGATCTCTCCGTTCACAGGACAGCCCTTTCCAAATCCGAGGTTTCATCGTGTTCGACCACACTAATTGCGGCTAGGAAGGAAGCGGAATCACCATTCCGGAGGTCATATAGACCAGCGACTGTATGGTTGCGCATCACGGCAACCAAGTCGGCAACTTCGAGTGCTTCCTCAACGTCGCTCGTCGCAACCAAAGTGGCCGAATCGGGTGGTCCCGTGCGAATGGCAGTAATCAGGTCGCGGCGAGCCCCTACGTCGACACCCTGGAACGGCTCATCTAAAAGCAGCAGGCGGTAAGACGCTGCTTGCCACCGGGCGATGACAACCTTTTGCTGGTTACCTCCAGATAACAAATCGAGAGTGTCGCGGCTGCTGCGGCAGCGGATTCCAAGCGCGCGGATTGATTGTTGGGCAGCAAGTTGTTCCCGGCTCTCATCGACTAGGCCGGTCGGGAACCAGCGGCGGCGATGCGGAAAGGCAATGGTACCGGCGATATCGCCGCCCGGTGTCGCCGGCGGCAGCAAAGAAGAACGCCAACGATCTTCACCGGCCATGAAGACACCGGCGGCAATCGCTTCCTGTGGCCCTCGGGGTTGCCAAATACGTTCTGATAAAACAATCTCACCCTCGACGATTCGCGTTAGCCCAAAGATGGCCCCGAGCAATCGGCTCTTGCCGGATCCTAGCGCACCCGTGAGAGCGAGAACCTGGCCGGTAGCGACCGTAAGATCGAACTTCGGTGCGCCGGGGAGCAATCGAACCTGGCGCAAAGTTAGCACCGCTTTTCCCGAGGAAGGACCCTTGTGTTCCCGCCCGATTGCATCCAGATCACGACCAATCATGGCCTTGATCGCCGCAGGCAGATCGAGAGGACAAACCTGATTCGCTACGATGCGGCCGTTACGCAAGACCACAATGCGGTCTGCCAATCGCCGGATATCTTCCAGCCGGTGAGAAATGTAGAGGATGCCAACGCCCAACCCTCGAAGTCGATCGACGACCGCAAACAGACGAGCCGCCTCGCCTGCGGACAGACTGGCTGTCGGTTCATCCAGGATTAGAACCGCAGCTTTCGTAGCGACGGCTCGGGCAATGGCGACGAGTTGACGATGCGCTGGACCGAGCTCTTCAAAATCCTGTTCGATGTCCAATTCGAGACCAATGCCAGCGGCAACCGCTTTTGCGCGTTGCTTTACTTTTCGTTTTCCGGCCAGCGTCCCGAACGTTCCAGCACAGAGATCATCGAGCACCAGGTTCTCGGCCACGGAGAGCCCGGGAGCACCGAGTTCATTGGTCGATTGATGAACAATAACGATCCCGTGCTGCCGTGCGATCCGCGGAGAGGCTAACCGGACTTCCTTGCCCGCCACCAAGATCTGTCCATTGTCTGGTTCGACTACTCCTGCAGCGATCTTTGCCAGAGTCGATTTGCCGGCGCCATTCGCGCCCATTAACGCGACGACTTCCCCTTGCCGGACCAAGATTCTGGCCTGATTCAACACCCGGACCGGCCCATACGCCTTGCAGATATCGACGAGCTGCAAGCTGGGAATATCGTGGTGAGACGAGGCCGGCATGGGTCAGAAGCGGATAAACCATACTGATTTAATAGAGATTAAATTGGGTAGCAAGTGTTTCGTGCGGCTTTTTAGGCGCGAAGCAGCGCAGCCGGGATTGCCGGGGCGTTAAGTCAGAAACGAAAGGCAAACGCATGGATTATCTCCCAGATCGGAATGTGACGCCCCTCCGACCTAAGTGTTGGTAACGCTTTTAGCTTTCGCCTTTCACTTTTCACCTTCCCCCCGCCTCACCTCGCCTGGTTCTCTCCTCCGGCGGCGACGATCACCCCGATAATCACCAGGCCGGTGACAATGTAGCGGATACCGGCACTGACACCGAAGGTGTTCAGCATGGTGAGCAAGAGTACCAGGAAAAGGCCTGCTCCCCAGAGACCGGCCAGGTTGGCTTTGCCCCCCATGACGGATGTACCCCCGATGACCACCAGGGCGATGGAGGCAAGCAGATATTCGTCACCGATTTCCAGTGATGAGCCCCTGAAATAACCGGCTAATAGCGCTCCGCAAATGCCGCCCAGCGCTCCGCTAAGCACATAAGTAAAACAGCGTGTTCGTTCCACCTTGATTCCAGCCAACCAAGCTGCACGCGGGTTCTGGCCGATAGCCAGGACCGAACGGCCGAAGATCGTGCGATGCAAAAGGATCCCGAATAGGATGGTTAAAATGAACGTTCCAATCGCCAACCACGGAATCCCCACAATCTGGCTGGTTGTGAAATCGGCAAATCCAGGGGGCGGCTTAATCTGAAGGCCGCGTCCATAACTGATACCGACTGATTGAATAATGAAGCTCGCTGAAAGAGTTGCGATAATGGGCGGAATCCGGAGCAACCAAATCAGCAGGTAATTGCCGAAACCGACTCCTAAACCGGAGAGCAGTGCCGCCAAAAGGCCGAGAGCGGTCATCGAATCCGAGCCGTCCATCACTTTCATGGCCACCGCACTGGCTAATCCAATGTTTGCTGGAAGGGACAAATCAACGTTGCCTGGTCCGAGCGTGATCACGAACATTTGGGCAACTCCGGTGATCACGGAAAAGACTGCTAAGGCTAATCCGGCGGTTAACATCCCTCCGGCGCCATAACCATGAGTAAAAGCAATGGCGGCAAGCCAGACCAGCAGTGCGCCTAGATAAGACCAGATCCAGGGTTGTTTAAGAATGGTCTGCGTATTTAGCCTCATGGCGTCGAAAAAGGAGTTCGAGAGTTCAGGAGTTGCGGCAGTTCAGGATCGCACGTCCCACGAGCTCCGAAATTCTGAACTGCTGAACTTCTGGACTCCGGAACTCCTTCTGTCATCTCCCCGTCCTGTTAATTACTGCGCGAGCAGCGAGCACGACAATGAGGATGGCGCCTTCGGCTCCGACCTGCCAATCCGGTGAAATCCGCATAAAATTGAGGAGCGTACCGGCGAGAGTGAGGGTAAGCGCACCAATCACCGCGCCGATCGGCGAAACCCGGCCGCCGACAAATTCGCCACCTCCAAGAATCACCCCGGCGATCGAAAGCAGCGTGTACCCTTTGCCGATGTTGGCATCCGCGGAAGTGGTCAAACCAATTAACGCCAGGCCGGCAAACACACCAAAGACACCGGCTAGACCGAACATCACGACTTTGGTCTTCAGCAATGACCAGCCGGCCCGACCTATCGCGAGCGGGTTGCCACCGGAACCGCGAAGAATAGCGCCATATGAGGTTCGCATCAGGCCGAGATGAACCAGCACGCCGATAAGAATCGCGGCCACGATAGGAAACGGGACATAAGGCGTACGAAAATTCATGATGTCGTGTACCCAAGCAGGCGCTTTGCCGCCGGGCCTGGGCAGGACCAGGATGGCCAGCCCCTGCCACACGAACAACATGCCGAGGGTTACAACGATCGAAGGAACATTGCGAAGATAGATGATGGCCCCCAAAAGCGCGTAAACACCGACTGCCCCGAGGAGAACGAGAGTTCCCAGCCAGGGCGTATCATGAAGCCAGGTGGCACCGACTGAAGCTACAAAGCTGACGAAAGTCCCGATGGAGAGATCAAGTTCGTTAACGGTGATCACAAACATTTGGGCCATGGTCGCAAGCGCGACCGGAATCCCAAGGTTCAGCATCAGGTTGATGCCAAAATAGCTCATGGCGCGCGGATTCATCCAGGCGACCCCGGCCAGGACCAACGCCAGAGATAGGGCGGGCAAAATTGCGCGAAGGAACCGGCGAGGCGCACTGATGCCGGTCACTTCAGCTCGGATCGCGCTGGCGCTTCCGGCCGGCGTCATACCTGTGTCGCCTCCTCAAAAGAGGATTGGATCACGCGCTCCTCGCTTAACTCACCTCGATGTAGATCGGCCACAATTCGGCCATTTCGGAATACATAGACGTGATCACAGTTGTTCAACTCTTCCATCTCAGTCGTGTACCAAAGGAAAGTCCGGCCCGCTGCTGCTTCTGCTCGGATCAGCTCGTAGACCTCGAGTTTAGTGGCGACATCAACCCCTCGCATCGGGTCATCCATCAAGAGAATCTTGGCTTCAGAGCCAAGCGCGCGAGCGAACAAAGCCTTTTGCTGATTTCCGCCGGAAAGGGAGAGGATGTTGTTGCCCAGATCCGGGGTTCTGATTTTGATCCGCCCCTGCCATCTTTCGGCGAAACTCTTTTCGCGATCGTAGGAGATTAAGAGGCGGTTACGCAACGCCGCCAGCGACCGGACACCGATATTCTCCGAGATCGACCATAGCGGAAAAATGCCGTCGTTTTGCCGGTCGCCGGCGATGAGCGCAACCGGATCCGTTACCTTGACGCCTGCATTCCGTCTGGTGAGCAACGCAAATCGGGACCGCTCGGCTGCCCTGAATATCTCTAATAAAAGCGCGGTCTGTCCATGACCCGAAAGACCGGCCAGTCCAACGATCTCCCCTTCGTGAGCGAGCAATTCAACGCCATCGGTCTGATTCGCCGGACGGGCCCGCACTCGGACTGGGGTCGTGCCGCGGCGACCCGTAGGGACGACCTCCCGCTCGTCCGACGTTCCCCCATTTGACGCAATCGAATCTCGGACGAGCGGGAGCTCGTCCCTACCGACCTTGGCCGCACCCATGGCCAATACCAGTTTTTCTCGATCAAAACTGGCCGCCCGATCGGTCGTAACGACTTTGCCATCTCTCATGACCACGATGCGATCCGAATATTCCAACACTTCACCCAAAAGATGCGAGATGAGCACACAGCCAGCGCCGGTGGCAACAACCCGACGCACATGCGCGAGAAGCTGGCTTGCCCGATGACTATCCAATGAAGAAGTGGGTTCATCCAAGATCACCAGCCGCAGCGGTTCTTCCGTGACGGTGAACGCCCGAGCCACTTCGATCATCTGGCGTTTGCCGATAGGTAAGTCACCTGCGACGGCATCGGGGCCGATTCCGTGACCCGGGAAAATCTCGTCTAATTTAGCTCGAATCAGCCTCGCAGCCTTACTCCGCCAGCCCCACCCGGCAATAGCCGAATGCAAGACACGCGCATTCTCCGCGACGGTCAGATTCGGACAGAGCGATAATTCTTGAAAGACGCAACGGATCCCGAGCCTGTGGGCAAGGTGCACGGCGTAGTTCTTGGGGCTCTCAGTTCCGACCGTGATTTCGCCGGTGTCAGGTGTGAGAGTTCCGGCCAGGATATGCATCAAGGTTGATTTGCCGGCCCCGTTGTGACCGACCAGACCGACGCATTCTCCGATCCCGACCGCGAAATCGACTCCGGCCAATGCTCGAACGGCGCCGAAACTTTTTTCGACGCCGTTCAAATATACAATATTTGGAGGTGTTTCAGACATGCCCTAATACTGAAATTTCACCACAGAGACACAGAGACCACGGAGGATGACCAACCCGATCTTCCAACACTCCATTACTCCGCGGCTGCACACTGCACACTGCTTACTTTTTCTCGTTCGAGGCAATGGCCGCCTTGGCTTCGTCTAGCGTGTATTCGTGGCTGGCCACACCGCCCTTCGGGATCGTCGACAGAGCCGCCTCGAAATTATTTTGATCGAACGCTAAATAAGGCACGAGCAGGTCATGGGGAATGTCTTTGTGGCCATCGAGAATCTGCTGAGCCACCCAGAAAGCGAGGGTGGAAACACCGGGAGCAATGGAGGCAGACCAAGTCGTGTATCCGTTCTTGGCTTTTTGCTCTTTCCACCACTCCAATTCATCCTGGCGGTTGCCCATTATAATGATCGGTTCCTTGCGGCCAGCAGCAGCAAAGGCTTGAGCGGCGCCATAACCATCGCCGCCCTGATCTACCACGCCCGCGATGTCAGGAAGCGACGATAGGACGGTGGCAATCGCTTTCTGTGCCGTTGTCTGATCCCAATCACCTTCAACGCTATTCACGATTTTGAATTCTGGATGCTCTTTGACGCCCTCCGCAATACCGGAATGAATCGCGTCATCGATCGAAGTACCGGCCAGGCCACGGATCTCTAGCAGGTTGCCTCCCTTAACCCATTTGGCCAGCTGCACGACCTCCTGCTTACCGTAATCCTTGAAATCGACGACAACCCGCCAAGCGCTCGGTTCAGTGACGATGCCGTCGAAGGAGACGACTACGATGCCGGCATCCGATGCTTGTTTGATCGCGCCGTTCAATGCGTCCGGCGACGAGGCGTTTATCACTATAGCGTTATAGCCCTGCAGAATCAGGTTCTGGATCTGGGCGGCCTGGGTGGGAACCTCTTTATCGGCCGTTGTGAACACATCTGCTGCCGCCACAATACCGTCTGCGACCGCTTTCTTGGTGACAATGTCATAGCTTTTTAGCATGGCTTGCCGCCAGGAATTGCCCGCATAGTTGTTAGAAAACGCGATACGCATGGTCTTGGTATCGGCATGGACCGTCCCGATTAGGGCGACGCTGGCAACAACCGCCAGCAAAGCCGGAATGCAGGTGCTTCTCTTCATGAAATGAATTTTTGTGGGTTCTAAAGCGAATGAACAGGGGGTGGCGCAGCTGGTCCCCGTTACTGTCGCCGTTTACGCTCACCCGGACCAGGAAGAATGCTTCGAGCGATGGCGGAGAGGCTAGTTTACACCTCGATTCCGGTCAATGTGAATAGTTTGAACTGTATCGTTGTAGGGCACGGAGGGGCGTCGCATTCCGCAAGTGCAGGTCTAAACGGTGTCGACGCCTGAAACACGTTTTCGGCTATGGCATTCGGAAAGACGCGACGCCCTGGACCTGGGACGTGTTCGACACATTGGAAAGTCGAACGTCGTCATGTCCTGCTGCAGGTTATGATCGTCAGACGGTTTTCTTGGTCACTCCCTCCTCAATGTGTTGAACGCGTCCTGTGTCCCGGGCGTCGAGTCTTTTCAAATTCAGACCGCGGATACGATTTGTCAGCGCCGACATCTGATACACCTGCAACACGAAATGCGACGCCCCTCCGAGGGACTCCTGAACTCCTGCAACTCCTCAATCCTTACTCGTGCTTGATCACAATCTTTCCGAAGAACTGCCCGGCTTGATAATATCGAAACGCCTCCACGGCTTCCTCAAAAGGGAACACCCGGTCGATAACGGGCTTTAAGCGGTTGACCTCGATTGCTCGGTTCATGGCAATGAACTGGGCTCGACTCCCTACCGCTACGAATTGCAGAGTGGCAAAAGCGCTTCGTAAGGCGGCCAAGCTGATCGCGGGCTCACCCTTCGCCAATACCCCTACCCAGCTGATCTGACCTTGGACGGCGACCGACTTGAGCGAGTTTTGCAAGGTGCCTGCCCCGCCGACTTCAATGACAAAATCAACTCCACGCCCACCAGTGAGTTTCCGTACTGCGGTATGCCAGTCTGGAATTGCGCGATAATTCACCACCTCATCTGCTCCCAGAGCTGTTAACTGTTTCGCTTTTTCATCACTCGACGTCGTAGCAATTACTCGGGCGCCGTAGAGTTTAGCGAATTGAAGGGCAAAGAGTGATACGCCTCCCGATCCAAGAGTGAGTACAGTGTCGCCAGGGACCGGTGGCCGGCCTCCGGTCAGCGCATGCCAAGCCGTTACTCCGGCACATGGCAGCGTCGCGGCTTCTTCGAATGAAAGGCGGTCCGGGATCAAGACCAAACCTTGCTCACTTAAGATGGCAAATTCCGTGAGCATGCCATCCAGCGAACCGCCGATCTGAGGCGCCACGTCAAAGGAAAATGGACCGCCGAGCCAAAGCGGAAACAGTGAAGCTGCCACGCGGTCTCCCACCTTCACTCGAGTGACCCCTTCCCCGATACCCGCTACCTCACCGGCGCCGTCAGAAACGGCGACGACATCTGGCTTAACTGGAAGCGGGTAATCCCCGCGCAGAATCATCAATTCCCGAGCATTCAACGAAGTTGCTCGGACTCTAACTAATACTTCGCCCGGTCCGGGCTTTGGTATTTCGTGTTCGCGTTGAACTAAGCTGTCGATACCGCCGCCATAAGTAACGTGATAACTTTTCATGGTTTTATGAGTAATAGGCCGTCGACAGGCTAGCTATGCGGCCTGACAGCCCTATGTCAGGAGAGCGCGGCGCGAACGGTCAATAGCCAATAGCCTATAGCCAACGGCGCGGGATCGAAGGATTTCCATCGTCCTCCTACTCGTCCTCAATTAGTGACTAGATGTGGAATGGACCCAAGCGGAGGGGCGTCGCATTCCGTGTTTTAGGTTCCACGTGTGTCGACGCCGATGACTCGTTGCAGATATGGCGCTTGGATAAACGCGACGCCCTGAGACACGATGCATTCAACACGCTGGGTTTGAACGAACCACCAATCGTGCCACGCCAACAGGGAGCCGCGGCCGCACGAGTCTTTTCGCCTATATACGTGGTAGACCAGTTCCTAATCTTGCGACCGGATGCCCTTAATGCGGCTCCCCTCCGGTCTGTGTGGTTGAACACGATTCGGCGCGGGACGGTCATTTCTCACCAGGCAGAGCTCGCCTTTTCACCTTTCACCTTCCCTCTCCCCATACCTTCCAAAATTTGGCCCTTTTCTTTTTGGCTATCGGCTATTTGCTATTGGCTATTCGCGAAGCGCTATGATCGAAAAAACATTGTTCGGACGCACGGGACATGAAAGTACCAGAGCGGTATTCGGTGGCGCCGCTCTGTCCAAAGCGACACAGGAAGAGGCAGACCAGGTTTTAGAGGTCTTGCTTCGTTACGGCATCAATCATCTCGATGTCGCCGCTGGTTATGGCGATGCGGAGCTACGGGTTGCCCCTTGGCTTCGCAAACATCCGGGCCGGTTTTTTCTCGCAACCAAGACAGGCCTCCGTACTTATGACGACGCTAAGCGCCAGATCCATGAGTCGCTGAAACGGCTGGAAGTGGAACGATTCGATCTCATCCAACTCCACAGTTTAGCTGACCCGATCGAGTGGGACATCGCCCTAAGTCCGAAAGGCGCGCTGGAAGCTTGCATCGAAGCTCGCGATCAAGGCCTAGTCCGATTCATCGGTGTCACCGGGCATGGCGCTCAGATTGCCGCCACCCACCTGCGGAGCCTTGCACGGTTCGACTTCGACTCCGTCCTCCTCCCATACAGCTACATCATGATGCAGAATCCGTATTACGCGGATGCCTTCGAGCGCGTTGCCGCGCTTTGCCAGGAACGGAACGTCGCCATGTTGACGATCAAATCCATTGCTCGCAGTCCGTGGTGGGGTCGGGAACGGACCCGTTCAACTTGGTACGAACCTTTCAGTGAACAGAGCGATATCGACAAAGCCGTTCACTGGGTATTAGCACGTCCCGGCATCCATTTCGCAACTGCCGGTGATATGCAGCTTATCCCCAAAGTGCTCGAAGCCGCCGCCCGGTTCTCCGCGAAACCGTCAGATGCCGTCATGGAAGAACAACTGACCCGTCTCAAGATGCGCCCCATCTTCGTTTAGAGAAGTTAGGCGCACTAGAGAGAAGCGCGCCGGTCGGGAAGTGCCAAAGTAATCAGCAATCAGTGTGTCAATAGTCAGTGGTCTCTGCAAAAAAAACACTGATTACTGGCTTACTGGTCACTGATTACTTTTGAACGACGGTGCTCGCCACTACTTGGCATTTACCAACCCAGCCCGTTACCAGTGAATTTATACACTGATCCAATTCAAGAACTGGCGGGGTTTCATGACGAATTCGCGAAACCGGAAGGGGTTTACTTTGCCGGGAACTCGCTTGGCTTGATGCCTCGAGCAGCCGAATCAGCAGTGAAGGGCCTGATCGAGGAATGGAAACATTACGGCGTCGAAGCCTGGATGGATTGCCATTGGCTCGATCTCGCTGAACGTCTTTCCCTTGCAGTAGCTCCGTTAGTCGGTGCCGACCCTGATGAATTGATTGTAACCGGCACGACAACGGTGAATCTGCACCAACTGCTTGCGAGCTTTTATCGTCCACGCGCTAACAAACGGAAAATCTTGATCGAGTATCATGCCTTTCCATCCGATCGCTACGCCGTGGCTTCGCATCTCCGGCTCCGAGGCGGAGATCCAGGTTCGGATCTAATGGTGGTTTGGCCGCGTGACGGTCAAACTTTTTCGCCAGGTGAACTTGCTGAAAAGCTTTCGACCGACGTAGCGGTGGCAGTAGTTCCAAGCGTGATCTTCACAACTGGCCAATTGTTGCCAATAGCGGAACTAGTCGAAGCAGCTGAACAGAAGGAGATCCTCTTAATCTTGGACTGCTCGCATTCCATCGGATGCGTCCCGCACGACTTTCACCATAATCGTGTTCCCCTCGCCTTTTGGTGCTCTTACAAATATCTGAATGCAGGTCCGGGAGCCGTTGGTGGACTATTTTGCCAGCGAGAACGTTTCGGGTCCGCCCCTGGTTTAGCTGGTTGGTGGGGTAACCATTCCAGCACGCGTTTCGATATGCCTTTTGAGATGCAACCGGCCGGAACCGCTAGCGGCTTTCAAATCAGTACTCCAAATCTTCTCAGCATGGTCCCGCTTGGCCCTAGCCTCGAGATTTTCCAGCGAGCTACTATCTCTAAGGTCAGGTCCGTTTCCTTAATGCTCACTGATTTATTTATTCGACGCGCCCAGGAAGCGTTACCCGAAATCGAGGTCGTCACTCCATCTGAACCCGATCAGCGTGGCGGCCAGGTTACCTTGCGCCATGCAGAGGCCCGCCGAATCTCGACCGTCCTTCGCCGAAGGCATCGGATTATTGGAGATTTTCGGGCGCCAGATTTACTCCGATTTGCTCCGGTCGCACTTTACAACTCACCCGACGAAGTCGATCGGGCGATTGCGGCATTACGGAAGACCTTAGACCTAAGCGAATACCTGGAAATCAGCGGCACCAAAGAATCAGTTACTTGAACAACGCCGCGATCGCCGGGATTGCCGAGAACATTACTGTCGGTCACCAATCACGCATCTATTCTATGCCCGTTTTGATCGATATCAGCCGGCCGCTATCCGACTCCACTGCCCACTGGCCCGGCGATACTCCCTTTGATTTCAGTTTACCAACGCGCCGCGAGTCGGGGAACGGAATTAACGTTGGAGCCTTTAAGGCCAGCACGCATTTTGGAACGCACCTGGATGCGCCCTTCCACTTTACCGATTCAACCCGAACAATCGATCAGCTCGATCTAGCGGTTTGTTACGGGGAGGCGTTGATAGTCGACGCTTGCGGTCAAAGTCTGATCGGGCCGGAATTGTTGCCTGACGTGTTGCCGAAACGAGTTCTCCTAAAAACGGACGCTTGGCTTTCATCTGGTGAGTTTCCGATTTCGATCCCTGCTCTTTCCCTTGGAGCCGTCCACAAGTTAGCGGCCCAAAGCGTAACACTCGTCGGACTCGACGTCCCGTCAGTAGACGAACTAGATAGCCACGATTTACCCATTCATCACGCTCTTTATCGAGCCGGCATTACTATTCTAGAATCCTTGTTTCTGAAGAATGTAACGCCAGGGATCTACCTATTAGCCGCTTTCCCACTACTAATCCGCGGTGGCGACGCCGCTCCCACTCGGGCAGTGCTGATCCAACAAGAGACTAAGAAACCAACCGCAGATTGACGCAGATGTACGCAGATTATTCCCTGGGAAACGCCGGTGCAAAGAAACGCCCGCCTCTGGACAACCTATTTTGGATTTGAGGTTCGGCCAACCCTACCGCCGAAATCTGCGTAATCTGCGGATAATCCTTTTCTATCGACCGTCCAACGTAAGCCAGATCTCTTTAGCTTTATCTTCGCGTCCATTTGTGTCCATTCGCGGTCCTTTATCCGCGGTTCGGGTGTTTAGCTTTTCCCAAAATCCGTGCCCATCGCCACGGTCTTGGCGGCATCCTCGTTTTCCGTTTCGCCCTTTGGGGTGGCGCTATGCCGGCGACTTTGTACAGCTCGATAGAGACCCGCATACATCTCCATCGCGGTTTGAGACCAGATATCGTTATGGTCCTGAATCAATTCCTTTCCGCAAGTTACGATCCAATAGTTGGATCTCTGCATCGCTAACGGTAAACCATCAAGAGTCATCGGAGTTCCGGGATCTCGGTTAACCAGTCGCCAAACGGTTGCCGGATATTTCGGCGTTTTTGAGGTGTAAAACAAATTTGGATCGTCGACTCTCGAAGCCAAATTGGCGCGAAATACGGCATCGGAGCTGACATCTGGCGGGAAGGGTGCATCCGCCTTCACCAGCCAATGATTGATCAGGTATCGATTGTGCCCAGGTGTAGTGGTGTAAAACTTCCATTGCCGGATTCCCGCATGCGTAGGAAATGTTCTGTCCGACTGTTTCTCGCCAAATATACCCGACGTATAAAGGCGTTGGAGACTCGGTGACACCGGGGCCAGAAGGTTGCCTAGCGGATGCAAGAGACCGGTGGCCCAATCCGCTTCCGATGTTACCGAGACTATCACGGGCACATCTGCATCCAGATCACCAGCCGTCTCCAGCGCTGCCCGGTCCGCCTCCAGAAAGTCGCGTAACTCTTTCGCATAGATGGCGGGAGCAGCGGAATTAACCAAGAGCACCAAATCGAACGGCAGTTTCGCCTTTGGTTTCGGTGGAACCGCTCTGTGAGCCGGGTTCTCTCTCTCTTTGTCCCACCACTCCATCGTGATAGCTCCGGTCATCGCTTGCCCAAGCGACCGTTCAAGCAACAACGCGCCAAACGAATGGCCGATAACACAGACCCGATTCCCGGGCTGGCCGCCATAGTCCTTGGCAGCCCCTGCATAGGTAAAAATCGACCGGGCAACAGGCAGCCCCGACACCTTAAATTCACCGGTTCCCTTTCTGCTCCAATAACTCAGATTCTCGGCAATGGACCAAAGAGGCGATTTCGTTCGCTGATAGATAGCGTCGATAATGGCTCCTCTGAATTCCTGCACGGTTTGCAGGTAGGTGCTGTCCGCTACCGTTTTTTCCACATAAGGACGATAAACATTCCCGCGCCATCCAAGATAGATGCCATGCACACGGAGGCCATCTGACTGTGTTGCTGTAGCGAGCTTGCTAAGAAAACAGTTAAACGCCGGGACGTTATCCGATTGGGAATTGTTCTTCCATCCGTGGCAATAGATGACCAGCAGCAAATTGCTTGTTTTGGCAAAATGCTTCAGTCGCGCCTGACAGTCCTTGTGCTGACTAAAATCGAGAAAATCCCCCCGTTCATCGAACTCCACAAACGAACAGGAAATCGGCACGCCAGCCGCAGAAACACCTTCGATGTACCAGCCTTTGCTGTTGCCGGGTGGCTCTGCGCCCCCCGGATCAAATCGCATTGGCTTTCCATTTGGACTAAATCCGGTGCGTAGGAGGAGATAGCCTCCTAAGGCGATAAGAATTACAACCGCGACAATAGTGACCAACCCAAGCCAATGTAGCATACGTGCGAAGTCTACTGACCAAGCCTATGCCACGCATGAATCCCGTGGGAATACGTAATTTACCGCACATCGAAAAGAAAAAATCTCATGCAAAGGCTAAGACAAGTTTAATGGGGCGAGGTTCCTGTTCGCTGCCACACCAAAATTGTCTGCGCCTTTGCGTGAGGTTTTTTCTTTCTTACTCCAGCGCTTGATAGACGAGGTTCGTAAACCGTTCGAACAAACCGTGTTCGTCGTACGGGAGGTGTTGGGTGAAGACAAGCAATACTAGTTCTTCTGCTGGATCGATGACACAATAGGTTGTCGCTTTGCCGCTCCAGCCAAAAGCGCCAAGTGTTCCCAATGTGCCTGCCAAACCGTCATTGATCCGAACGGCGACCCCCAGTCCAAAACCATACCCTTCGCTGTACGTCCGATTCGCCACCGGTTTACCTGCAAGATGATCCACCGTCATTTGCTCAAAGGCCTTTCGACTAAGAACTCTGACTCCGTTTAATTCGCCTCCATTACACAACATCTGGGCGAAGCGGCTGTAATCTTCGATGGTTGAAAACAGGCCGGACCCGCCCATGGGAAACTTCTTTTGTCCCTCGATCACTTCAAACTCGAAATGTTGTACGGGTTGGAGTTCCCCGCTTGTGCCATGTTCATAGACCTTGGCTAGGCGGTTGAGTTTGGCAGCGTCGACCCGAAAACCGGTATCCGTCATCCCGAGAGGACCAAAGATGCGTTCTTGGAGAAAGCGATCGAACGGCTGCCCGCTAACGACCTCGACAACTCGCGCCAAGATGTCGGTGGAGAAACCGTATTGGTATGCGGTGCCAGGCTCTCTATTTAACGGTAGTGTCGCCAATTCCCGGACAAGACCAGCTAGTGAATCGGCCTTCTCTAAACCGGAAGCCTGATAGATTTCGTCAATTGGTTCGTCGTTATCCCCATAGGTGACACCGGACATATGGGTAAATACATGATGGACGTTTATCGGAATCTTCGCCGGAATCAGTTCGCGGTTTTGCGCGCTCCCACCCACAAAAATCCGCATGTCGTTGAACTCAGGAAGGTAATCTTTGATGGGATGTGTTAAACCGAGTTTTCCTTCTTCGATCAGAGTTAGTGCTGCCACACTGGTGACGATTTTGGTCAGCGAATAAATCCGGACTATCGTATCGCCTTGCATCGGAGCACTGGTCTGCCGGTCCCGATATCCAACTGCAAAAAAATCTGCTACCTGGCCTTGGCGGAGCAAGAGAAGGCTGACACCCGCATGTTTCCCTTCGTGCACGAACGATTCAATTTGTCGATGAAGCCGTTCAAGCCGCTGAGGTGAGAACCCGAGCTTTGTGGCGGTAGTACCGGATAACGTTGGGGTCGTGGTCACGGTGGGATCTTAGCACATAAAGGAGTTCGAGGAGTTTAAGGAGTCGCAGGAGTTCAAGGAGGGGGGGCCGCATCCCTGGAGCGCTGCCTCGCTTGCGAGGCCGTGGTCAGCAGGGAGGACGATCGTCTCGTGCCTTGACCTTGACCACCTCCAGAACGGAGGGGGCGTCGCATTCGGCCTTGCAGATAACACGCCCGTCGTCGCTGATGAATGTTGCAGATATGACGGGTGGAAAGACGCGACGCCCTGGGTCTTACGCATGTTCAACGCGTTGAGGCAAAAGAAGTCCTACAACGTGCCACGCCTACACGGAGCCGCGGCCGTACACGATTTTTAACGATGCGCGCGATAGACCCCTTCCCAATCTGGAGGCCAAATATCTCCAATGCGGCTCCCCTCCGATCGTGTCCTTGCCCCTCAATTATCTGTTGCTAAGCGCGGTGCCTTTCGACCCCGCATTGATGAAATCGCGCACACTGCCGATCCACAAGCCGGGTTGATCTTCAAAAGCCACGTGACCTGAATTCGGCAAAATGACCAGCTTCGAGCCGGCGATCTTTTCATGCATCTCCTTGGAAAGAGATGGATCGCATTCGTCATGATCGCCGCAGATAACCAGAGTCGGTACTTTGATGGTCGGTAATCGATCCACGTACTCGGCCGATTTCAGGTTGCCATCGATCACGAACTCACCATCCGAGCCCCACATCTCGCGATAGAGCTCCCAGTTCATGCCGGCGTTATCTGTGGTCGGATCGTAGTTCGAATCAGGATGCGCTCCAAAAAGGAAAGGGAAATAGCCGTCTCCCCAAGCCAGCTTCTCGTATTCTTCGGAATAACGGCCATGCTCCCAAATCGCGCCTTTCCCATAAAGTCCCGCTTTTTCCAGCTCTTCGAGTCGAGCCAATTTTTCCAGCGGCATTTGCGACTTCTCACGCGCCAGGACCTCGTTCATCTCTTTGGTCGACGGAAAAGTCGATGCCAGGATGAGGTGGCTAAGATTCTTTTGATATTTGAGGGCATAAGCCTGGGCTAATACCCCACCATAGCTATGCCCGAGTAAACTGATCTTACCGAGGCCAAGCGCGGTTCGCACCGCTTCGACATCTTCCACCATATTTTCAACGGTGTATTGATGGGCATCTTCAACGCGTTCGGAATGGCCACATCCACGTTCATCAATGAAGATGAGGCGGTTCGTTCGAGCTAGCGGTAATAGCCAAGGAAGAAAATACTCGTGTGAGGCGCCGGGACCGCCATGCACAACCAGAAGCGGTGAACCATGGCCCATCTCGACGTAATAGATCATTACCCCGTGCGCATCCACGAAACCCTGCTGAAGCTGGTAAACATTCGGCTCGGCTGCCGATGCCGGCGTCGCCAATGCCAAAACAGCTGAAAACATGAAAAGCAGCCCTAGAGAACGCTTCATGAAGCGCATTCTATGCTCGATTGCCGGTTGAAGTGCACCAACTTTCTAGGTCGAGCGTGGTAAACCATGGAGTAATGGAGTGATGGAGTGATGGAGTGATGGAGTATTGGGGTGATGGGGATTAAAGGCGTGAAGCGCTAAAGATGAGTAAGAACTCCCTAGCTGATAAGACCAATCTCTTTGCACCTATCTGGACTACCCAAGAGCATCCCAGCAAACTCCATTCCTCCATTACTCCAACACTCCAATACTCCACCACTCCATCACCCCACCACTCCATCACTCCGTTCCTCTCCGGCGCGGCTTTGTGCCCTGGGTGAGATTTTTCTGCCTTTACATTGGCGGCTCGCCCTTGCAACCAGGGCCGCTCCAGGCGACGTTCGGAGGTTTTTATGCCTTCGTTGGTATGACGATTACTGTTTCCCCCGAAGATCCCCGTGCTCCCGAGGCCCAAGCGTTGCTCACTGCTTTTGTCGACGAGATTCGGCATCGGTACGATGCGCCGCCAGCGGATGTCGGTTATTTCGATCCATCAGTGGTTTCGGTTCCGAGAAGCGCTTTCTTGGTGGCGCGAATTGAGGGTCGAGCCGTTGGCTGCGGCGCCCTTGTGCCGTTGGAAGACGACGTCGTTGAAATTAAGCGGATGTTCGTTCTTCCCCAGGAACGAGGACATGGCATCGCCAAGAAAATCTTGGATCGATTACAAAGCCTTGCCCAGGAGTTCGACTACGATCGGATCCGTCTTGAGACCGGTACGAAACAGCCTGAATCGATCGCTCTTTACGGTAAGTCAGGTTTCTACCGAGTCCCGAACTTCCCGCCGTTCGAAAATGATCATACTGCGGTCTGTTTTGAGAAGCGGATCTGACAACGTAACTCGACGGCACGGTCGGAGGGGCGTCGCATTCTGTGTTGTCGAACGTGCCGATATCTCGACGCTGTAGGATCGTTTGCACCTGCACGCTCGGTTAGCGGCGATGCCCTAGATCGCGGCGCGCGTTCAACGTCCCGCGCGTGCATGATATCCTGGGTGGTTCAACGCGCCTGCGAACCACGGCCGAATATGGTTTGGGCCGGCTCTAGCGGATAGCCCGGATTACCGTCTGGCGGCCAGAGATCGCGATGTGGCTCCCCGACCTATTAGCGCGCAGACCACACGGCTTTCAACTGTCACCAAGATTTCTACCAATCTGTACCTGTCCGGGACCCGGATTCGCGGCTAGCATCTTAAGTTCTCACAACAAAACTCCACTACTCCACCCATCCATTTCTTCACCCTCTCACCTCATGGAAACCATCGAAAACCGTTTAGCTCAGCTTGGTATTACGCTTCCTTCTTTGCCCCAACCGATGGCCAACTACGTGCCGTTCACTTTGACCGGTAATCTTCTCTATATTTCCGGCCAAGGACCAAAGATCAGAGAAGGCAGTTGGGTTTGTGGACAAGTCGGTAAGGATCTGACGGTAGAACAAGGCCGTGAAGCCGCCAGATTAACAGGAATTCAGCTCTTAGCTGTAATTAACGGCGCGCTCGGTTCGTTAAATAGCGTTAAGCGGATCGTTAAGGTTAACGGATTTGTAAATTCTGCCCCGGGATTTGGTGATCAGCCGGCTGTGATCAACGGTTGTTCAGACCTTTTCGTTGAGGTCTTCGGGGATGCCGGTCGCCATGCTCGCACCTCGATCGGAGTGAGCAACCTTCCCCAAGGAATCGCAGTCGAGATCGAAGTGATCGTGGAGGTTTTGCCGGGGTAGCGCCTCAGTGGGCCGGATAAGCGCCTAGAGATGGAAAGCGGCGGTGCTCCAAGTAACCAGTAATCAGTAATCAGTAATCAGTGTTCCAGAGGACGTTCATCACTGATTACTGACCTACTGATTACTGATTACTTGGAGTGCCGTCGTGGGCGCGCCGAGATTTTCCCCCCTGCCGTGCTTACTGCTTACTTTCCCGTTCCCGGAACGATCCGGCGATCTTGTCAAAGTCACCGGTAAACCCCGCGGCTTTTGATTCCAGGCTCCAGCAGAACACCCGGTAGAAATTGTTTTGGCCCTCGAAATAGGTGATGCGATAGGTAATTCGCAGGTGATCGATTTCGCCTCGCACCACCTGGCGCACGGCGGGTTTTCCGTTGATAGAGATTGTGGCCGGCGCATCTACTTGGGGGGTCTTGAGCTTCTCCCGCACCGAATCGGTATGATCCTGGGCGAAGTCATTCAGATTTTCTACGTAGTCTTGCTTCGAATGGACATAGACGACGACATACTCGCTTCCAGTCACGTCTTTGGCGGCGAGCGCACCTTCGCTACTCAGATCCGGACTCTCAACCCAAGACCTAGGCACAGAGATTTCGCATGAACCGTCTTTAGCGCGAATAGTCCGTGGCTCGGTCGACGAGCCTGATTCCAGGCCGGCGAAGAAAGAGATCAGAAAGAAGAATGCGGCCATACAAGTCTGCAAGGCAAAGGCAACTGCCATGACAATGCCGCAGCCCTTACCCGTCCCGGTCTTCGCTCGGATTGCAATTACAATTCCGACGATCACTAGCCCCAGCAACACGAACGTGACTAAGACCTGTGCACCGATGCTAAAGTAAAAGCTGGGGTTGTGCGTGATGTCCTGGGATCCCATGGCCGGACCCACTTATCACAAAAAAGAAAATTTCACCACGGTGCAGGCTTACTTCGTGCTCCGTCGGGGCTGGGCCTAGGCGACCTATGCTCTCGGAGGCGTCCAGGTGCCCTCCGTTAATGCAAGAAGAGACGCTTCAGTGAAGAGTCCAAAGTGGGAATTGATCTCCGACGTTCAAGCCGGGATCTCGATAATAGACTAAATCCAATCGGCCATCCTTCAAACCACCGGTGTAAGGCTTAATGTCTCCAAAAGCGAGGGTATTAAACGAGCCTTTATACTTCGGGGCGATTTGGATAATCGCTTGAAAGTACCGATCATCCCGTCTTTCGATCGCGATCACTTTTGCGGGAAGGGAGGTCATCGCTCAAGATATTCTCACTTCTTGGTGGCCAGAGTCCAGCCGACTTTTTGGCAAATCCGTTTACTACACAGAATCGAACAATGCAGTTAGCTCATCCAGCAAACATCACATGGCATTACTCGGAAGAACTAACTTTTTGATAAAGACTAGACTTCTACTTTTTCCTCGCTTCGACCGCCTTTATTTAACTTTCCAGAGCGGCTCTATGAGAAGCCTAAGTAAGATTCATAAATACCATGCCGGCTGCCCCTGCGATCGGTCACCACCAGATTCCTCTTTAGCGGCAGCCTTTCGAGTTTGACCCTTTAAGGGCCCACTAACACTCTTATTCAGGTAAAAAGCCACGGCTCACGAACGAACCCAAAACGAACCCAAGTAACTAACTATCGAATGGAGCTTCCGCACAGAGAAATAGAGCGACCAGAAATCGCCGAGCTATTTTATTTCGTTTTAATGAATCCTAACCATGTCGAGCAGCTGTTTCCGTTCCTTGCGCCGAGGGTCGAGTGGATTCTCTCAGCCGCAAATCCTCAGACTTTAGGTGATGAAGTTCCTCCGAATTCCATCAAGTTCTCACGCAAGGCGGGCTTGCGAGAATTAGCGCTCTATTTCCGCGACAGTTTGAAGGTGATTTCGGGCGACCTTACTGGGTGCATCCCACATCATCACCTCGTTTTTTCGTTTGGCAGAGTGCGATTACAAACTCCTGGAATGGATCAGCCGGCAGAAACCAATCTCGCTGCCAGAATCACCTTTCAGGGCTCGATCATCACCAAAGTCCAGATACGGATCTCTTGGCCGCTGGTTTTTGAAAGCTGAGCCAGCAGAGATAGCTGTTTTGGTATTGCCGTCGGCCTTTGATTCATTGCGGGTAATAGTCAAACCCGGTCACCAGACTCGGTCCGGTCACCACAATCAGCGGTTGCGTTTTCTCCGTGTTCTCAGTGTCTCTCTGGTGAATATTAGCGGTATGAGCGCGGCGGTTATTTCAAAAACGGCTCAGCCGGGAAGCACTCTCGGCGCCAGGGACGTTCAGGCTGTGGTCGAGCAAGTTTGCCCGGCCAGAGATTATCGAGGAAAACGCGTGTTGCTGATTGTTCCCGACGGAACTCGCACCGCTCCTATTGGTCTCTTATTTAAGACGTTACATGCAGAGATCGGCTCAGTGACAAGGGCGTTCGACGTGTTGATCGCGCTGGGAACGCATCCTCCGATGAGTGAGCAAGCCATTTGCGAGCGCTTGGAAATCTCCAGCGACGACCGGTCGGCACAATACGCGAATGTGAACGTCTTCAATCATCAATGGGACAATGCGGATGCGCTTAAGGAAATCGGGGTCATTGCGGAGGAGGAAATCTCTGAGCTTTCGCATGGGCTCTTTTCGATGCCGATCCAGGTCAAAATAAACCGGCGGTTATTCGAATATGATCAGGTAATCATTGTAGGCCCGGTCTTCCCGCACGAAGTCGTCGGCTTTTCTGGCGGCAACAAATATCTGTTCCCTGGTGTATCCGGTCCCGAGGTTCTGAACTTTTTTCACTGGCTCGGTGCGGTGATCACCAATCCAATGATCATTGGGCACAAATGGACTCCGGTGCGCCGAGTCGTTGATCGCGCTGCCGGCATGGTCCCGATCAGTAAGCTTTGTTTTTGCTTGATAGTCGATCATGGGGAGCTTGCTGGTCTCTTTGTGGGTTCGCCGGAGGCGGCTTGGTCTGAGGCCAGCGAACTATCGCGGCAGTATCATATCACCTACAAAGATAAACCGTTTCGCGCCATCCTATCGTGTGCGCCGCACATGTATGATGAGCTCTGGGTTGCAGGCAAATGCATGTACAAATTAGAGCCAGTGTTGGCTGATGGCGGCGAGCTCATTATTTATGCGCCGCACCTTAAAGAGATCTCCGTTACCCATGGCAAGCTCATCGAAGAAATCGGTTATCATTGCCGGGATTATTTTTTGAAACAGTGGGATCGATTCAAAGATTATCCTTGGGGTGTCCTTGCTCATTCCACCCATGTCCACGGTATCGGCACCTACGAGAACGGAGTAGAAAAAGCGCGAGCCCGGGTCACGCTGGCGACGCAACTTTCACCCGATCTCTGCCGGAAAATTAATTTCGGCTATCGCAATCCGGACGAGATCCGACCAGAGGATTTTGCCAACCGTGAAGACGAAGGAGTCCTGTTAGTGCCGAAAGCCGGTGAGATGTTATTCCGCCTAAGCGATTCTCCGGACTGGGCGAAAGGCACAGGCTAAGAAAAAACTCAGGCAAAGCCGGACGAAGGCGCCATCTTAACCCGAGCAGCAGCGGCACTATGGCGTCGCTTCAATAGAGGCTAAATAAGACCGCCAGCCACGGTGGCGGGTAATGTCCTTCGCACCTTCGAGGGAGCAGGGTTCGCAAACGAAGCCTTTCACCTTTTTTCCTGAGGCTAGTTCCAGAGTTCCAATGGCTAGCGGTGGCGGTACCTCGGAAACAAAATCACCAAACGCATCCCGGTCCAGCGACCAAACCTCTATATCGATACCGTGTCCCAGTTGTTCCTCTACCCGCACAAGTCCCGGCTTCGGCGGCGTGGTGTTGGTCAAGTGGTAGAGCCGGTAGAACCGTGCAGTTTCTGTGGCGGTGACAAACTGAGCGCCTCGATTCGAAAGTTGGTAGTTCAACGGTTGGCCTCGCAAATGGGCGCCCACCACCGCGAGTTCGACCCGGCTGGAGTTATTTTCAGTCGAGAGTTCAAACGGTGGTTGCAGCGAAACATTAAAACCAGTCCCGCCAAGGTGGCCACCGACGGACCGATGAAGACGGTCTCCCCAACTGAGGAGAGCCCGATCAGAAAAGGCTGGACCAATCAATGTGACCCCAAACGGCAGACCGGGAAGAGACTGGGCTTCGCCGAAGCCTGCTGGAACGGCGACGGCGGCGAGGTCCAGTAGATTAACGAAGTTGGTGTAGCGGCCAAGATTAGAATTAAGGCGTACCGGCTCCTTGTTTACATCCTCGATCCTATAGATCGTACCGGCCGTAGGTAATAGCAGAAGATCGACTTCCTCCCAAATCTTTCGACTTTGAGCAGCATACGCTTCGAGTTCATACAAGCCTCTAAAGGCATCGACGGCGCTGAATCGTTTACCCTCTAAGATAATGGCGCGCACCGTCGGATCCGCGGACTCGTTTTCCCCGCTTTCCAGGAATTCCCCGACTGCCGCATAGCGTTCCGCCACCCACGGGCCGGCATAGAGCAAAGAGGCCGCCTTCAAAAAAGGTTCATAGTCGAACTCGATCTGTTCCCCACCCAGCTCGGTCATGCGCCGACACGCCTCATCGTAGAGTCGCTCCGCTTCCTTGTTCCCGAAAAACTCAAGCTGATCGTTCCGCGGCTTGCCAAAACGGATCGGGCCCTCTGGCAGAGGCCGTTCCAACGGGGCACGCGAAAACGGGTCCTCCGGATCCCTCGCCTCGGCAACAGCAAGTACGGCCGCCGCATCGTAGCAGGTCGAGGCTAAGATCGAGACACAATCGAGCGATCGGCACGCTGGGACAACGCCGCTACTACTAAGACGTCCGCGGGTTGGCTTCAATCCAACGAGGTTATTGAATGCTGCGGGAACCCGGCCTGATCCAGCGGTATCAGTCCCGAGCGCGAAAGCTACCATGCCCGATGCTACGGCGACGGCAGAACCGGAGCTCGATCCACCGGAGACATAGCTTGCATCAAATACTGAATGGCAAGCGCCATGAGGCGAGCGTGTGCCAACCAGTCCGGTAGCAAACTGGTCAAGGTTGGCCTTACCGATCGGCACTGCGCCGGCCGTGATTAACCTTTCCACCACATAAGCCGAGGCTTTTGGGACGTAAGCAAAAGCAGGACAGGCACAGGTCGTGGGAACGCCAATCAGATCAATATTGTCTTTGATCGCGAAAGGAATACCGAAAAGCCGGAGCTCATCGAACCGCTCGGGATCGAGTGCGTCGATGTATACCCGGACTTGTTCCGAAGTTAGCAGGGTGATCCATACTGAAGGATGAGCCGGGTCCCGAGCACGGCGCTGCGCCTCGGCAACAACTTCTGCCGGCTGCAAACGATGCTCACGATAAAGTTCGCGGAGCCCAGCGACGGTGAAAGGTATGTTTGAAAAATCCATGAAACGATTCGTTCGCCGACGGAGTTAGTGACCGGCCATCTTCTCTCCGAGCTCTTTGACGCTGACCTGGGAAACCGGCGCCTCGTAGACAAGCCGTCCTGCAGTCATAACTAACACTCGATCCGAAAGCGAGAGTAGCTCGTCAATATCCTCGCATATCAGGAGAACCGCCACGCCATGATTGCGCGCGTCGATTATCTGGGAATGGATGAAATCAACCGCCGCGAAATCGAGACCGAAACACGGATTCGCCGCCACCAGGATTCGGGTGGTACCCGCGCCCAATTCGCGCGCGAGTACAGCCCGCTGAACGTTACCTCCCGAGAGTGTTCCCATGGCCGAGTCGAGACTGGGCGTCTTTACCTTGTATTGGGCGACCGCGTCAGCCGCGCGGGTGCGGATCTCTCGGTAGCTGAGAAGCCAGCCTCCCAGCGAGAGTGGGCGCCGTTCGAACGAACGCAAAGCGATGTTCTCAGCCACCGTCATCTTGGCAGCGCATGCGTTGTGCAAAGGCTCTTCCGGAAGGACGTTGATCTTATGCCGAAACATTTCGCGCCGGGTGCCAGCAAATCGTTCACCCTGCAATAGGATCTCTCCGGCCTTAGCAACCCTCTGGCCGCCTAGCACCTCAACGAGCTCCCGCTGGCCGTTTCCCGAGATGCCTGCTATGCCGACGATTTCGCCGGAGCGCACGGTAAGATCAACTCCACAAACCGCCTCGACACCGTTGTCGCGATCGGCGCGAAGACCTTTAATTTCAAGCAGAGCCTCGCCGGGAACACGAACCTCTTTTTCGGTCGTCTTCCCCAAACGCTGTTCGCCCATCATGAGCGTTGCCATATCCGAAGCCGAAAGATCGGTCACCTGTCCTCCCCCTGCGACCCGTCCCTTCCGTAAAACGGTGATCTCGTCGCAATACCCGGTGACCTCTCGAAATTTATGAGTGATGAGAAGAATGCTGAGCTCCTTCTTATTAACCATCTTTCGAAGCATCCCGAGCACTTCATCCGCTTCCTGCGGGGTAAGGACCGATGTCGGTTCGTCGAGAATAAGGACTTTGCTGCCGAGATAGAGCTGCTTCAGGATTTCGACCTTCTGTTTTTCGCCGGCCGCTAGATTCGAGATGCGGGCCTTAAGATCGACTCGAAAAGGAGCCGTTTCGAGGAATGCCGATAGCTTACGATGTTCCTCCCGCCAATCGAGAATCCCGGGAAGATCAGAGCGTCCCAGCAGAAAGTTCTCCGCAACCGTCATCGCCGGGACCACGGTAAAGTGCTGATACACCATGCCGATCCCGAGATGGTTCGCGTCGTGCGGGCTAGTAATATTACGCGAGGAGCCGTCCACGACGATGTCGCCTTCATCGGCTCGGTGATAGCCCATGATGCATTTAACCAGGGTGCTCTTTCCGGCGCCGTTCTCACCGAGCAGCGCATGGTACGTACCAGGAGCAAGGCGCAGCGACACATCCTGGTTGGCAACAAACGATCCGAACCGCTTCGTTACGTTGACCAATTCGACCTCCGGAGGGGTATGGAGCTTGGTGGTCAACATTTCGTCGCTCCCGTTGATTCTCTTTTCTGGTTCACCATCATGTTCGCGGCGCTCCCGGCGCTTCCGGCGTTCGCCCCAGACGTGCTGGCAGACCATTTTTCCAGCGCTCCCAGTAGGTGCCCCGACTCAGAGACCCAGCCGAAGATGCCTCCTTGGGCTTTCGTCATTTCCAAACTCCATTTGTGGAACTCAGGGAAATAAGAGGCGACGCAATCTTCTACGATCAGACAGTCGTAACCACGGTCATTGGCTTCTCGAACTGTCGTACTCACACACACCTCAGTGGTCACGCCAGTCACGACAAGCTGGCAAATCCCATTGTGCTTGAGCAGGTCGTGCAAGTCGGTTGCGTGGAAAGCTCCTTTCCCTGGTTTGTCCACGACTGGTTCCTCTTCCTGGGGATAAAGCTCGGGAATTATGTCATGGCCCTGCTCGCCGCGAACCAGGATTCGGCCCATGGGACCTTCATCACCGATTCTCATCGCAGGGCTTCCTCGGTTTTTCTTGGAAGCATGTAGGTCAGTCAGATCGGCCAGATGCCCTTCTCGGGTGTGAATGACGCGAAGCTTTGCCGCACGCCAAGCGGCAAGCAGCTTGACGTTCGGCTCAATCGCGCGCCGCAATTGAGAGACGTCGTTTCCCAACATTTCGCCGAATCCACCCGGCTCGAGAAAGTCCCGTTGCATATCGATGATCAACAGCGCGCAACGTTCCGGGATGAAATCAAATGGATAAGGCTCCGCTGCGATATTCATACACGTTGATTAGAAAAAAGCGGGCTGGATGAATCATAAGAACACAACCGGTTTTTCGTATATGACGAGCACGATCGTTCCCGCTTTGCTGGAGACGCCGTGAACCGTCCCGGGTGGGTTAACCGTGAATGCACCGCGACTTCGTATCGCGTTCTGGTCCCGCTGTTCGCCGGCCAAAATAAATATGTGTTCGTACCCCTGATGGAGATGCACCGGCACTTGGCTCTCCTCACGAAAACGGAGCAATACCGCCGTTGGCCCTTCTTTACCGTCACCGTACAAACGGTGTATTTCCGCGCTGTCCACGAACGGTTGCCACGCTATTTCGTCCTGCCATTCCTCCACCCGGAACAGGTCGGGTAAGTCTATGCAGCGGTAAGGCGCGTTAATGTTTTCTGCTGCCCCTTTCTTCTCATTGTCGGCCGAACTGTTCTCTGCCGCTTTCATTGCACCCCGAGAGCAGCAAGTACTGATACGGAATCGCTCACCGCGCCGAAAACGCCTCCCTGCATTGTAACCATTTTCAACGCAGCCAGATGGTTGCCTAAATCAGTCGCACCGGTGCAATCGGAAAGAACGAGGCATTCGTAGCCGCGGTCGTTCGCCTCGCGCATGGTGGTGTGCACACACACATCGGTAGTAATCCCAGTGAGAATCAGATTTTGAATCCCCGCGCGCTGGAGCAGCATTTCGAGATCAGTCGCGTAGAAGGAGCCCTTCCCCGGCTTATCAATCACCGGTTCGCCTGCCTTCGGCGTAAGCTCGGGAATGAGCTCCCACCCCGGCTCGCCCCGGGTCAAGATTCTTCCACACGGACCCGGATCCCCGATTCCTGCACCGATACGGCGGCTGCGCCAGCGTTTGTTTTCAGGAAGGTCGGAAAGGTCCGGGCGATGCCCTTCCCGAGTGTGGATCACGTGGAAACCTCGCTCTCGGAACGTGGCCAGGAGCCGGCTCAGCGGCTCGATGGGGGCGCGAGTCAACGACAGGTCGTACCCCATCTTATCGACGTAACCGCCTTTCCCGCAAAAGTCGGTCTGCATATCGATGATGATCAGGGCAGTGTTCTCTGGGCGTAAATCGCCGTTATAGGGCCAAGGATAAGGATCGGCATTAACGAGGGTCGTATTCATAAACCGGTACCAATTGCGCCAGGGGCGCCCGTTAAACTGCGCCGCGGATTGCAGGTGGCGATCATAACTGCAAGCGTCAGGAAGTACGGTGCCGCATTGAAGAGGTAGTAATATCCGCCAATCCCGACCGATTGAAGTGCGGGACCGAGCGCTTGCGCGCCACCGAAAAGCAGCGAAGCCCATAGACACTCGACCGGGTTCCAGCGTGCAAAGATCACTAGCGCAACCGCCATGACGCCTTGGCCGCTCGAGACCCGTTCATTCCAGCTTCCCGGATAGAAAAGGGAAAGATAAGCTCCACCGATTCCTGCGAGAAAACTGCCGCAGACGATGCTGACGGTGCGCACTTTCCACACGGAAATTCCCATCGCCCGTGCGGCACCCGGTTGGTCACCCACTGCTCGGACGAACATTCCCCATCGCGTAGATCGGAAAAACCAATGCATCCCAAATGCCAAGGCGACGCCGGCAAAAAAGAGAGGACATATTTTAAACGCTGCGCGAACCGCCGGATCCGCGCTCCAGTTACCCAAATCGATTGATGGCAACTGGGGCGCGACCGGCTGAATAAAGGGCTTACCCAGGAAAAAGGCGAGGCCGCCCCCAAAGATGATCATGGCGATCCCAACGGCGACGTCGTTAACATTCGGCCTCAACACGAGCCAAGCGTGTATCAGGCCGAGAAGCATACCGGCGCAGCCGCCCGCCAAAACACCGATCCAGGGCGAACCTGTCTTGTAGCTGATGGCGTAGCCGCTCATCGCCCCCATCAACAGAACCCCTTCCAACCCTAGGTTGATCTTGCCGCTCTTTTCAGTGAGGCATTCACCAAGACTTACGAACAGAAAGGGTGTTCCGCCGCGCACCGCTCCGGCAAGTATAGCGAGTGGTACCCCCAGCCAGCCTAATCCGCCCGCGGGATTACTCATGCGTTCCCCTCTCTGAAAAATTTCCAGCGGCCGTAGAGGCTTTCGCTGTAGAGGATGGTTAAGAACACGATGCCCTGGAAAACGAGCGTGGTGGCATCCGGAAGATGGTGAGTACGCTGCAGGATACCACCACTGGCCAAAAGCCCGCCGAGTAGGACGGAGACCAGGATGCAACCAAACGCATTCTGCCGCGCCAGAAACGCAACGAGCACGCCGCCGTAGCCGTAACCGGCCGCAAGCGATTCGCTGGCGCTCCCCTGGACAGCCGCAACCTCAACCATCCCAGCAAGACCCGGAGCCGCACCTGCGAGAAAACAAGCAATCACGATGGTCGGACCAACTGGCAGACCCGCAAGCCGGGCAGCCCGGATGTTACCGCCAATAACCCGGATCTGAAAACCAAATGTGGTCTTTTGCATCAGGAACCAAGTGATGAGACACGCTACAATGCCGAAGACTAGGCCCCAATTGACCAGACTGCCGCCGATCGGCTGAAGCATTTGGGCATCCGGAATCGGATAGCTTGAGGGTTTGTTAAGGCTGGAAGGATCCTTGATCCAGGAATTGACAGCCTGGTTCAACAATGCCAGCGCGATGTAGTTCATCAGCAAACTGCTGATGGTTTCGTTTACGCCTCGGTAATACTTCAATGCGCCGACGAGCAAGATCCAGAATCCGCCCGCAGCCATCCCGCTCAAAGCCATCGCGATCTGGACCGTGAGCGGCGAACCGGTCGGCATTTGCAGCCCGACGATCGTCGCACAAAGCCCGCCAATTACGAATGCGCCTTCGTTGCCGATGACCACCAAACCGAGTCTGAATGGGATCGCGGTGCAAAGGGCGCAGAGCATGAGTGGGGCAGCCCGCACCAACGTGTTCTGAAATGAGTACCAGCTGCCGAACGCGGCTTTATCAATTGAGGCGTAGACCGCCAACGGATTGGCTCCAGCGAAAAAGCAAAAGACACCAAAAAGAATTAGTGAAACCGCTATCGCACCAACCGGAATCAGGACTGCCTCCAGCTGGCGGCGCCACCTGACGCCAAAAGCCGCTCTCCGCGTTGTGCCGGCTTCTGCCGCTGCAACGCTGGGCTGCGCGATCGGCGCACTCACACTGGCTTCGGGATCGCTCATGGGAATCCCACGAATCAAATGCGGCGTTCGCTTAACCTTGGGTGCTGCCGACAACTCCGGCCACAAGATAATCCATTTTCTCAAGTCCAGGATCTTTCTGGTCCATTGAGGTCCCGGCTGGAATGACCACTTTCCCTTTATTGTCGGAGATCGGTCCCTTGTAAATTATCATGGTACCGGCCAAGAACTGCGCCTTTGCCGCTTCAGCTGCGGCCTTTCCTTGCTCGCTGACCGCAGAGCCGTAAGGCGAAACCTTAACGAACCCGTCTTTAATCCCACCGCGGAACATATGGGGTATACCACCGTTCTCGAGGGTTTTACCTGACTGCAGTAGCTTTATGTACATCCCGTACACATTCGTCCAATCCCATTCCGCGCCGGTTAGATAGCCTTTAGGAGCCATGGCCGACTGGTTCGCATGGTAACCGGTAACGTAGACCCCGCGTTTCTCCGCCGTTTGTACCACCACCTTCGGGCTGTCTACGTGGCACGTCAGGACATCCGCTCCCTGATCGACCAAGCTGTTCGCTGCTTCCGCTTCCTTCACCGGCAGCGACCAGTCACCGGTGAAAATCACCTGCACCGATATCTTGGGATTCACTGTCTGTGCTCCCAGAGCGTAGGAGTTGATGTTGCGAAGCACCTGCGGAATCGGCTTTGCCGCGATAAATCCGATCTTGCCAGTCTTCGAGGTCGAAGCGGCCACGATGCCGCAAATATATTCGGCTTCGTCTATGTAACCGAAATAACTGCCGACGTTCTTCGGCGTCTTCCCTTCCGCGTACAATCCGCCGCAATGGAGAAATTGGATGTCGGGAAATTGCTTGGCAACCTTGATGATGTGCGGATCAAAGTAACCAAATGACGTCGGAAAAAGAACCGACACGCTGTCTTGAGTGATCATGTCTCGCATGGTCTCCTCGACTGCGACTGTCTCTGGCACTTGCGCCTCATCGACCGTCTTAACCCCTGACAGCCCGGAAATCCCCGTCTCTCCTTGCGCGTGGGCTTGATTATATCCGTAGTCATCCTTGGGGCCGACGAAGATAAAGCCCAGTTTCAAATCGTCGGCGCTAGCTGCTCCTAAGACCGTCAACCCTGCGGCCATACCAACCAGCAGTTGCTTAATCATATTATGCGATCTCAGTAGGTATTTCTTGGAAGACATAGGTCGGTGGCCTGGTACACACCGATAGCGGCCGTTTTCGGCCGGTTTCTACATCTTCGTCGTGGTTCGGCTGCTCTTTCAGCAACGCGCATGCCAATCAACGCCTTGGTTTGCAAAGCTTTACAAATCAGCGCCTAGCGCCATCAGAAATTCTCAATTCCAGTCCGACTTCAGCTCGCCCGATTCGTACAAGCGCCTCTGGCAGCCGAATTCGCACGGGACGCCTTGGAGGGAAGCCGCTTGCAACGTGGCAGCTCTATTGTTCGGCAGCAGGCGGCTCCCTGAAACGTCCCGAGGTGTAACCATCACCCACGACTTCCGTTCCCCATTATCACCGCAAATACGCGTCGAGACATTCCCGGGAGCCGCCTGCTACAAAACGCTGAGTAACGCGATGGCTTTGCGCGAGATCATGCCTGCGGTTTAGCAGCGGTCAAAAGCGGCAGGACTGCACGCTCGCAACAGGGTACTGGACGCATGGTACAATGGGCCCGACGGTTCTGGAGGGAAGCCGCTTTGCAATACTGCAGCTCTATCGTTCGGCTAGCAGGCGGCTCCCGGAAAAGTCTCCAGGTGTAACCATCACCCACGACTCCGTTCCCCATTATCACCGCAAATACGCGTCGAGACGTTCCCGGGAGCCGCCTACTACAAAGCGCTGAGTAATGGCGATGGCTTTTCGCCAGATCATGCCTGCGGTTTAGCAGCGATCAAAAGCGGCTCCCCTCCAGGACTGCACGCTCGCAACACGGTACTAGACGCAAAGATGGGCCGGACAGTTCTGGACGGGCAGGCCTACCGCACCACCGCATCCTTTACCGTGAGCTTCTGCGGGATCAGCTTCAGATCGTAGAACGTATCGGCAATTCTCTGTTGGTCTGCCAGTACCGCATCGTCGATCGGTTTGTAGATGTGTTCGTAGTGCCGCAGGCTCGCCTCGACAATATCGGGTTCGAGCCCTTGAATCGGCGCGAGTTCCTTAGCCGCTTCGGCGTAATTGTCCCGCACCCATTGCCCAACCCCGCCCAGCTCTTCCATAAGGATTTTAACAACCTCGGCGTTCTTCTCGGAAAAGCTGCGGGTGCTAACAAAGTATTGATGTCGATTAACGATTCCCTTGGCCGTGGTTAACACGCGAGCACCAATTTGTCTTTGTGCGGCAACGAAAAAGGGATCCCAAATCGCCCAGGCATCAACAGCGCCGTTCTGAAAAGCTGCCCGAGCATCCGCCGGAGCCAGATAAGCGGGCTGAATATCACCATACTTGATTCCGGCATCTTCCAGCGCTTTAACCACCAGCCAGTGAACATCGGACCCCTTATTGAAAGCGACCTTCTTTCCCTTTAGGTCGGCAATCGTCCGGATGGGTGAATCTTTCGGGACCAAGATGCCTTCGGCCTCAGGGGTGGGCAACTCGTACGCGGTGTAAACTAACGGCGCCCCGGCTGCTAAAGCAAAGATCGGCGGAACTTCGCCCACATATCCGAAATCAATTGAGCCCAGATTCAGTCCCTCCAGAAGCTGTGGGCCCGCAGCAAACTCAAGCCACTTCACATCCACGTGCAACGGAGCGAGCTTTCTTTCCAAAGTACCGTGTGCCTTAAGCAGGACCAACGTGCTAGCTGCTTTTTGATATCCGATCCGGAGAGTCGCACTGCTGGCAGACATCGGGGTAAACAGCACGGCGGTTAGCAACGCTAACAACGGGCCGAACAGGCGGAATGCTATAGAAGAACCGAGCGCTGGAGTAATGGATCGCTGGAGCTTTACACTAATCTGTGTCAACGGATTCATCGAGTATAACGAATGCCTACCATGCCGGTAGGCTATCTACAAGTGATAGGGCGAATATCTCGGCGCCGCGTGATCGGGCTAACACCTTCAACGATATCGCGCCGGATTTGAGCCGTTGGCGTGTCGCGATGCCTCGGTCTTGGCTCCTCGGGATACCAACGCCAGTTAATCAAATGGTCAATCGAGGGCCGCTCCGCGCGCACGGCCCAAATCCGGCGCGGAATCGACTCTGGCCGGATGGCTGCCGGTTGGGCCCGCCGAGATTTTCGCCCTACCGAAGACACGCTGACTCCCCATGTACAGCCACGCTACCCTCTCCTTCCCCCTTCTCAATGCGACCGATCGATGCTAACGGTGCCTGAAGGAGGAGCTTTTTTCAGGATGAATATGTTTACGTTTGTACAGGAAAACGCGGTTGTTTACGGCGTAAAAATTCTGGTCGCGATTGTGATCTTTTTCGTCGGCCGAATGGTCGCAAAGGGCGCCCGAGCCGGAGTTCGGCAGTTGATGATTCGTGGTAAGATCGATTCAACTCTCGTAGGATTTCTTGGCACCTTGACTTATGCCTCGGTTCTCGTGCTCGTTCTAATCCTTGCACTCACCCAACTCGGTGTTGAGACCACATCGTTGGTGGCTGTTTTGGGTGCAGCCGGTCTGGCTGTTGGCCTCGCTTTGCAAGGTTCACTTTCGAATTTCGCCTCTGGTATTTTGCTAATCGTTTTCCGACCCGTTCGGATCGGTGACTTCGTCGAGGCCGGGGGCGCGACCGGCACCGTGCGCGACATCCAAATTTTTACCAGTCAGCTGACCACATCAGACAACAAGCTCGTGATCTTGCCGAACTCGAAAATCATGGGCGACAAGATCGTGAATCACAATGCGCTGGGAACTCGCCGGATCGAGCTGGAAGTTCCGGTTCCGTCTGACAAAGACGCATTCGAGATTCGCAATAAGATGCAACAGCTGGTGACCGCGGATAAGCGGGTGTTACAGAAACCGTCACCGGAGGTGCAAGTGACTGGTTCAAGCCGGGCCGATGCCAAGGTCGTGCTAGGAGCCTGGGTAAACAGCGCCGACTACGGGAGCGTGAATCGAAGCATACAGGAGCGGGTGTTGAAAGACGTCGGGTAACCGCTAGGTAAGAGTTCCCGCCCGTCCGCAACTCCCTTTGAACCAAACGGGCAGTCCGCTAACGCCGGTTGGAAATGAGCCGGCGCTTTTGGGCAACATAGAACCTAAAACTTAAAACCTAGAACTTCGAACCCTTCCTCCCGACGAGTGCCGAACGACTAGCGTGGTCTCGAATTTAATCATCTCTGCGGGTTCCTCTGGGTGGTTGAGACGATCCAGCACAGCCTGCATTGCTCGTTGACCCATGCGGTAGTGGGGCTGGTCGACGGTCGTCAGTGCTGGGTCGTACCATTCGGCGATGGCAATGTTATCATAGCCAACCACCGCAATGTCGGCCGGTACCCGCCGGCCCCGTTCTTTTATTTTTATGATTGCACCGATTGCCGCCATATCGTTTGGCGCGACCACGGCCGTCGGCGGTCGAGAAAGTTGCAGCAGCTGAGCCGCACCTTCTTGACCTTCTGCGACATGCCAGCCACCGGGCACAATCAACTCCGGCGCGACTTTCTTCCCTCTTAGTGCGTGCGCCTTCAAAAAGCCAGTTACCCGCGGGCTTGGTTTCTTGGTGTCCACCGGTGGCGAGATCATCCCTATGCGCTCGTGCCCAAGGTCCAGCAAATGGTCAGTTGCTTTGATAAACCCTTCTTCATCGTCCGCCATAATACATACCACCTGATTACCCAGTTTATGAGTGCTGGGTACGAAAACGACGGGAACGCCCTGACCGGCCAGACTTTTGAGCGCTTCTGTCCAGGCCTTATTTACTCTGATAGTAGCAGCGATTAACCCGGCAATGCGATGCCGCCTTAACAGATCCAAATACTGAATCTCTTTTTCGGAATTCTCGTCTGCGTTACACAAGAACACCGAATAACCCTGGCGCTGCGCTTCATCTTCAATTCCGCGTACTAACTCCGGATAGAACGGGTTGGTGATGCTCGGGATCACCACGCCGACGGTGAAGCTACGCTGCGCCCTAAGGCTCCCGGCCAAAAGATTCGGTTGGTAGTCGAGTCGAGCAACAATCTCTCGTACGCGGATTCGTGTCTTTTCCGAGATGCCCGATTTATTGTTAATGACTGCTGAGACCGTCTGTTTGGACACCCGGGCCGCACGAGCAACATCATCCATCGTTAGCTTAGACGATCGAGGCATTGGGGAGAGAGCCAGGAGCTAGAAGGGCGGCCTGAGGTTAGTTCATCCTATCCGCCAATACCTACCAGTTTCTCCTTCACATAACGAAAGCTAAGCTCAAGCGAATCAAACGGATTGCCGGGAGTGAAATCCTGCTCCACCACGAACCACTGGCAGCCGACCTTCTCCGCCTCCGTCACTAAGACAGGAAAATCGAGATTACCGTGACCGACCTCCGCCATAAAAGGTGGGTCGTCATGCTTGCTCGGCACGCCATAATCTTTCATGTGTAAGCTCACTAACTTAGTCCCCAACTTCTGAATCCAACGCTCCGGACTAACCCCGCCGTATTGTGCCCAATACGTATCAAACTCAAATGACATCGCCGGTGCGCGTTTTCCCAGAATGTCGTAAACCAACTCGCCGTCTAATCGCGAAAACTCCATGGCGTGATTGTGGTAGGCCAGGGTCAAACCCCCGCCGGAAAGAACCGTGGCCGCATTCTGCAGCGCGTCGGCTAATCTATTGACTTCAGACGCCGAGCCCAGGTTCACTCCTCCCGGGAAAGCATACATGCCGAGCTTGGCCCCGACGGTGTGGAGTTTCTCGACAATGGCTTGTGGTTGTTCGAGCAACGTCTTGCCCGGGACGTGCGCAGCAGCAACCGCCAGGCCGGCATCGCGGCAAATTGCCGCGGCTTCCTTGTCACTTATCGTACTCGAAGGAATCAATTCCACCGCGGGATAGCCGATCTTCTTTAGGCGCTCCATACTTCGAGCAAACGCAGCGGAATCCGAAAGATAGTCTCGTACCGTATAAATCTGGGCAGCAACTTGTGAGAGTTTCATCCTTTTAATATTTCCGTTTTCTGTTCTTTTTTCTGGTTTAACCCCACGATTTGAATTTCCATCCAATTCGAGTTTCCCTCTTGGCGTCCTTAGTGTTCGCGCATCAATTCCACCATTTGGGTAAAGAGTTCCAAGTCTAGTAAGAAATCTTCCGGCCCGGACTTTGGTAACCGGTTTTGGGTTACGTTGTCGTAGAATGCTTTCCACTCGGCCACGAACGGATCACCCCAAGCCGGATGCGCATCGCTCGTAATCACGCCCCCCTGGCCGTTGGACTCCGTCGTAAACACTCGGATCGGCAGATTCCGCACGTACGGTGTATCATACTGTACCCGGACATTCTTGTGCTCGCCAAAGACCTCCAAATGAGCATCGAATCGTGGAATATTGTCGATGCCGGTCTCGAACTGGCAGACAAACGGTCCGTAGTCAAAAGCGGCAGCCAGATAACGTCCGCCGGCTCGCTGGGCGGCGAATAGCACTTTGCTTGGCATCCCGATGAGCTCCCGCATGGCGGAGAGATCGTGACTGCTTAATCCGAGCATTAAACGATAGGCTGTCTTGATGTCCTCTGCCCGATTTCCACCTAACGCTTCTGTCACTAACTCTTCGTCCCGCTGGATTGCTTCTTTCTGCAGTGATTTTGGCAAATGATGGTCCCGAATGACAGCCGACGTCTGATTTATGATCAACGAATTAGAGCCAAGAAAGTCCCGGACGCGGGCGAACCTGATAGGGCCAATTTTCTTGACCGCGTCGCATGCATATAAAAAGGCAGGTGCATAACGCCGCATATAACCAACTTGGACCACCACCTGATTTTTTTGCTGCGCAACGGTGATCTCCTTAGCTTCGCGTTGGTTTACGCACATCGGCTTTTCCACCAGCACGTGCTTGCCGGCCTGAATCGCGGCCAACGTTACTTCTGCATGAAACGCATGCGGGCTGGCCACTAGTACGGCATCGATATCGGTCCGGCCTACCAGTTCTCGATGATCGGTGTCCAGTGCGCCGACGTTCCAGCGTTTGCCCAGCGTTTCCAGAACTACGGGACTAATGTCGCACAACGCGGTGACTTCATATAGTTCGGCCAACTGGCTCAAGCTTGGCCAATGCATAATTTGAGTCACCTCGCCGCATCCGACTATTCCTATCTTGATCCTCGCCCCACTTCTTTTCCCAGTCGCTTGCTGGCCATCTGTTTCCTGTGCCTGATTTGACATTACTTATTTCTGTTGCTTTAACCTTTGACTGCCCCAGCCGTCGCGCCGGCGATCAGAAATTTTTGAACGAATAAAAAAAGGATCAGGGTCGGTACCATAGCCAATGTCGCCGATGCCATCAGACTACCCCAATCCGTCCCATATTGTTGCATAAAGGACTGGATACCGACCGGGACTGTCATCCGGCTTTCGTCTCGTAGGAAGATGCTAGAAATGAAGAATTCGTTGTAAGAGAACAGGAACGAAAAGATGGCCACAGCAGCAATTCCTGGCGCCGCTAAGGGCAAGATGATCTGTACGAACACTCGGAAGCCAGAACAGCCATCCACTTTTGCCGCGTCGTCCAAGTCCCTAGGAACACTGTCGAAGTAGGACCGCAACATCCAGGTCGAGAAAGGCAATTGAGTTACGGTGTAAACTAGAATGACCGGAATATAATTGTTAACCAGGTTCAACTGCCGGAAAAAGATAAACAGCGGAATAATCGCGAGGATCAGCGGAAACATTTGCACGATTAGCAAAGCCTGATTGTACGAAACCAGGATGGCACCACGGAACCGGGACAAAGCAAACCCGGCTAACGCTGCCAGCACAATCCCCAACCCGGTACTGCCCAGCGCCACGGCACCGCTGTTCAACAAGAACGTCCAGAAATGCGTCCGACTATTAATATAGAAATAGTTGGCCAGCGTCAGCTCCGTCGGCAGAATATTTCGTGAGGAAAGAATATTTTCTGTCGTCCGGAATGAGTTGAGCGCCACCGTTAAGACCGGAAAATTGACCACGAAAACGATCACCAGCCCCACCCCGAGTAACAGCCATTTAGAACCGCGAATGGACACGAATTTGGGACCGCGAATGGACGCGAACTTAGGGGAATGAAGATCTGCTAGGTGGCTTCTCATACGCTTAAACGCATCCGCTGCTTATTGTGATGGCACCAAAAATACCGAGACAGCCACGCCGACGTCCCTCGCCCAGCCAAGATGTTTCCGTTCATTCGTGTCCATTCGCGTTCGCCATTCGTGGCTGTCCCTATACCGTTCTTCGTTGTTGGCGCATCATGATGGTGGCGAGCACCATCAGGATTACCAGGGTTAAAAGAGCCACTGCCGAACCCCGACCCACATCGTTACGGCCGAAAGTGTAGCGGTACGCCAACAGAATCAGGTTTTCCGTGGCATTGGCAGGTCCACCCTGCGTTAACAGGTACGGTGTCTCGAAATCGTTGATACTCCAGATAATCATCAGAATCGCTTGCACGATCGAGATGTTCTTCAGATGCGGGAGTGTAATATGCCAAAATAGCTGCCACGAACTTGCTCCGTCGAGCTTACCGGCTTCGTACAGTGTGCGGTCGATAACCTGTAACGCAGCCAACAGGCTTAACATCATAAAAGGAAAGCTGCGCCAGATCTTGATGACAATCACCGCCACCATCGCCCAATGGCTATCGCTCAGAAAATAGATCGGACCAATCCCGAACAGGCTGAGTATGATATTGGCAAGCCCTCCCCGGTCAGCGATCAACCATTTCCAGCTTACGATGGAGACAATAGCAGGCACAATCCACGGGATCAGCAACGCGACCCGGCAGAAGCCCCGTCCGGGAAACTCTAAGTTTAGGAAAAGCGCTAATCCCAGCCCGATCAAGTAACTGAAGACGACGTTGAACAACGCAAAGACCAAACTGAAATAGAGCGAGTGATAAAAATCGGCGGAAGCGAATAGATGCAGATAGTTCTCCCAACCAACGAAGGGGCCTGTCCCCAGCAACGTTCCTTTGTGAAGGCTGTAAAAAACTCCGGTAGCAAAGGGGTACAACTCGATAATGCAGATGAGCGCGAAAGACGGTAACAGGAGAAGATAGGGCAACTTCTGGCCGGATGGCTTTGACATCCAGCCAGCCGTGTGTCCAGGCCTTTCTCTCCTTGGTGCAGTCGCTACGCTCATTTAGTGCTGCCGCCTAGGCCAGCCGCAGTCCAATGTTAAGACATTTACCCAAACCACAGATGGACGCAGATAAAACAGAAAGGCAAAACAACCGCCCATGGACAGGAATACACGGGCAAAGTTTAACTTTGGGCGACGGGGGTGGAGCGGCGGCAATTCCGTCGCCAGCGTAAAAGCTACGACGTTTTCGATCGGCTGAGAAGGAACCCATCAGATTCTCGGTTCGCGTCCATTCGCGGTTACCCTCTGTTCTTTTGATCCGCGTCCGTCTGCGGTTGTAGTTTGTCGAGTCATTCTTCCATGATCGAGTTCACGCGACTCGCAGCTTCTTTGACTGAAGCATCAACGGGCTTCCCCTGAAGCAGGTTCTGCATTAACGCCTGCATGACTCCTTCGCCCTCGACCTCATTCAGCTTCGGAAAAATCTGGGTTGAGTGAGTTGCCGTCGTCTTACCTAGCGGAACGTAGTGATCGAGAATGAATTTGGTCTCTGGATTGTTCTGAAAATAGGGGTCGGCAGTGAAAGACTTCCGCACCGGTAATTGAGTGACACGCCCCTTGATCCAGAGGTCCTTCTCATGCTCCGACCACCACTCAAGGAAAACCTTGGCTTCAGCCGGATGTTTACCTTGTTTATACAACATAATATTGTTTACCCAGTAGATGGTGCCTTGATCGCCGTGCGGTCCGACCAATGGCTGCAGGACACCGATCTTGTCGCTGAACTTGGGAAGACGGGTACCAAGCCCTGGTGCATGCAGAGTGAAAGCACCTTTACCTTGAGTAAATGCGCTAACTTCATCTTCATCGTGATAACCGGCGCTGGCCGGATAAACACAATGCTTCTGGACCAGGTCCGCCAGGAATTGCAACGCTTCCAGGTTACGCCCTGACCCCAGGTCGGGTTTACGGTCCGCGGTGAACAGCCCGCCACCATTGTTCAAGATCGCGGTATACAAATAGTGTGAGCCCAGGGTATCTCCACAGGCAACCACACCATACTGGTCGGCGGATGTCTTGGTTAATGCTTGGGCAGCGGCTTTGAATTCATCCCAAGTAGTCGGTGGCTGTATATTCGCGGCGGCCAACAAATCTTTCCGGTAGTACCAAACCCGAATATCGATCGCCCAGGGTAAGGCCACGTAATGGTTGTCGTATTTCAAGATATCGACGGTAGTCGGTAAAAAATCATCCAGCTTGCCGCTGCTCTTCCATTGGCCGATCAGGTCATCAATGGGCAGAATGGCGCCTTGATCGTACAACTGGACGGCTTGGTACCCGGCCCCGGTACTGATATCAGGCGCAGTGCCCGAGCCAATCGCGGTGACAAAGGTTTGATACCAGTTGGTCCAAGGGATCGAACGATAGGTAACGCTAATATCCGGATGCTCTTGGTTAAACTGCTCCACCAGCGCTTTCCCGGCGTCGATGTATTCTGGAGGTCCCCAGATCATGTCCCAGAATTGCAGATCGATATGGTCTTTCGCTTGAGCTTGGGGAGAACCGACAAGTATCGCGATCAAAGTCGCGAGTGCAGAAGGCAGCAGCATTAGGCGGCCAGGCGGTAGCCATCGAGCTTTCATGATTTAGGGGATCGTGGTGTGGTGGGAGGAAATAACGGCGCAATCACGCATTCGACATGATGGATCACGTGATCGATCATATAAGCCGCACCAGTTGAGCCTGTCAAACCGGTTTGTTGCCCCCTCCCGCCGCAGGGGAGCCGCTTTTGACCATTGCGAAGCCCCTGGCAAGATCGCGCAAAAAATCATGGCGGAATCTAACTTTGTGCAGCAGGCGGCTCCGGCTAACGTCGCCTGATGCCGCCGCGATCTGTACCGTCTCCGTTTTGATCTCAAGATCGAGCCCCCGGGGTAATTCACGCGTAAGAAACGTCCTCGGGAGCCGCCTGCTACGACACCTCGAGTAGCACCGTATTTTGTCGCGCGGTTATGCCGGCGGTTTAGCAGCGGTCAAAAGCGGCTCCCCTCCAGGCGTTGGGCCGGTATGACCCTCGATCTCGTCTGTCATCTCTTACCTCCCCTTCGCGCGCCCATAATATAATCGACGCCAAATAGACACACGATATTCGCGACCAGTGCGGCAGCGCCTACGTGGACGCCGTATACGACATTCACTCCTTGAGATGCGAACCACGCGAGCAAGACCAGCGCCACCACAATTCCTATTGCGATGCTGGTGGGATGCGGCGGACGCTTAAGTAGTGAGAGGACTACCCCAGGAAACAGTTGACTGGTTCCGCTGTAGCTGATTAAAAGCAGCCCCACCAATGAGGCTTTGTTAAAAGCCCACAGCCCAAAAGCCAGCGCCGCCATCACAACAATCCAAAGTCTCGTCCAGGATGTGAGCCTTTCTTCTCGCACCCTGAACAAGTTCCGCGAGAGCAAACTCGCTGCTGCTAAAATCTGGGCCGAGGCCGGCACCAACCCGGCCAAACAACCTGCTCCCGCGATAATCCCAAGAACCCAGGCCGGATAATGTTTTTGTACGACTAACATGAACGATTGATCCGCGTCGGTTCCTTTCAGTCCGGGCTCCACTAGCAGGGCAGTGAACCCGGCAAAGAAAACCAACAGCAACATCAATTGATAGAACGGTAGAATCGTCGCGTTACGTCGGATCGTGTTCGGGCTGTTGGCTGCTAAGTTGGCAGCGAATGCGTGGGGGTACATGAATCCGCCGAGGCCTGACAGCAACACGGCCGATATAAACCATACACTCCCGAAGTTCTCCGTTCCATTCACGAGGGTCATCCAATTTGGATGCACTCTGAGCACAGCATCGATAACGCCTTGCGGCGACCCAAAGAATTGCATCGGCAAAATTACGCCGGCAAAAGCGACCCCGAGCAACACCAGGGCATCTTTAATGAGACTGGCCCAAGCCGCACCGCGTAAACCGGAAATCGATACAAAAACTATTATCAATGCGAAAGCGACGCCGGCGGCCCATACCGAGTTAATCGTGCCGTACCCCGCGATCTGTAGCAGGATTTGGATGCCGGTCAGTTGCAGCGTGATGTACGGGATCAGGAACACGACGCCGACGAGGCCGGTCAAGAATCCCAATGCGCGGCTCTGGTATTTGAATCCGATATAATCGGCGTTGGTCAGAAGGCCATGTCGTTGGGCGATGCGCCACACCGGCGGGAAATAAAAAAACAGGGTTATGCAAGAGACCGTTAGATAACAAATGATATAGAAGGCGGGAGCACCTTTGCCGTAAGCCCAGCCGGCGGCCCCGAGAAAAGTAAAGCTGGTATAGATTTCCCCGGCACTAAGTAACCACAAAAAAACTACCCCAAACGAGCGGCCGCCGAGGATGAATTGCGACGGATTCATCCGGATCTTACGTACACCGAACAACCCAAACCCGATGGTAGCGACGATCACACAAAAAACGATGAGGAGCCCGGCGAGACTATTCATTGGCGTTTTCTGAGGCGGTCTGCCACCAACAAGAAAAATGGCGTCACTAGGACCCAGAAAACACAGTTCGCCAGTAAGAACGGGAGACCAAAGACCCGAGGCTCTAGCCGATTAGCGTAGAGCGGCCCAAACACCAATGCGCAGAAAGGGATCGCTGCGACGATCACAGAACCCACCGTAATCCCGTCCTGGCCCGTATCGTCGGGCTGATTCTTCCTGCCCATCGGTCAAAGCTGCACGAAAGTTTCGATACCTGAAAGTGAAAAATCGGCTGGAGTCAGCTCCACTCATCTTCCCGAGGTGATCGTCCTCGTACTCCTCGTCCTCGAAGGAGCAGCGTAAAGAGGAGTCGAAAATGTGGACAGGTATCCGATCGCCGTCAACCCGAATCCTTTGTCGCGGCCTCGGCTGCGGCGAAGGTCTCGCGGTCGCGAGATGAGGACACCATCTCTCCCTGGCGGAACCTTTGGCGAAGCGCCTGGTGAGCTAGCTAGCTTTCTAAGCAGCAAATCACGGTCGTCCCTTTAGAAAGCACGCCGCCACACGGGTCAGCGATTGCGGCAGCTCAGACAAACCTCGGAGAGCCGGGTCAAACCTATGCTCTTTTCTCGGGCATCTCGTCTTATCACAGAACGAGCCCGACATAACTCCGTTGGCCACCAAATAGATGCAATATGATTCCGACGATCTCACCAAACGTTGCCGTGGCCAAGAGTAAGGCCTCTATAAAACCGCCCTATATCCGCGCCACGCTTATCGCCATTCTGTTCTTGTTAGTAGTCGCCGGTCTCCTCTTTTATCCGCAGATAAGCCAGCTCATTGGTTTTGGGCCTACGGAAAACGGAGAAACCCACGATCTTCGGCCCATTGCGGTGACCACAGCCGTGGCGGCTACGTGCGAGTGGCAATCAACTCTCGACGCGATCGGCAATGTTACCGCGATCAACGGGGTAACCGTGAGCACAGATCTAGCCGGGCTAGTCGATCAGATTGCTTTTACCTCCGGCACCCCGGTGAAGGCCGGCCAGTTGCTGGCTCATTTGAATACCGACCAGGAGCAGGCCCAACTGGAACAGGCCGAAGCTCAGCTTGATCTGGCGTTGGTGATGTTGCACCGGAATCGCGAACTCCTGGAAAAACGTTCGATCTCTCAATCTGATTATGACACGAGCGAGGCAACCTACCGCCAGGATAAGGCCCAAGTTGAGCAGTTTAGAGCGCTGATTGCTCGAAAGACGCTGCGAGCGCCGTTCGATGGAGTCCTCGGTATTCGTCAGGCTAATCTCGGCCAGTACCTCAACGTCGGTGATCCGGTAGTAACTCTGCAATCGTTCGATCCCATCTACGTCAACTTCTCACTGCCGCAACAGAACTTGAGTGAATTACATGTTGGGCAGGAGACGAGCGTTCAGCTCGATGCCTATGGCAACGATGTCTTTACCGGTAAGATCAATGCCGTCAATTCATTAGTCGACCCGGCAACTCGAAACATCCTGGTACAAGCAATTTTGCACAATCCTGATGGCAGGCTCCGTCCGGGCATGTTTGGTCAAGTCAGCGTTCTGGTTTCACAACGCGAGGAAGTAATCGCTCTGCCCCTATCTTCGGTGCATTACGCGCCGTACGGCGACTCGGTTTTCATTGTTTCGGGGGCTAACGCGGGGAGCGATAAGCAGTTCAAAACTGTTAAAGAACAGTTCGTCAAACTGGGCGGTACCCGGGGTGACCTAACCGCAGTGACCTCCGGAATAAAACCAGGAGACGAAGTGGTTACGTCCGGTGTGTTTCGCTTGAAAAGCGGCTCGGCGATCCTGGTCAACAATCGAATTCAGCCCGCCGCCAATACCTCACCTACACCAGAGAACAGCTAATAAGAAAGCTAAACGGAGAAAGTGGGTGAGATTCACAGATCTTTTTATTAGAAGGCCGGTCATTGCGACCGTAGTAAACCTGCTGATTCTATTAGCGGGTGGCCAGGCGGTGCGCAGCCTGAGCGTTCGGGAATACCCCAAGACAGATATTTCTGTTATAACCGTTCAAACTACCTACTACGGCGCTGACGCCGAGTTAGTGCGCGGGTTCATTACCACACCTCTGGAGCAAGCTATTTCCGGGGTGGAGGGCATTGACTACATGGATTCGGAGAGCACCCTGGGGACAAGCACAATCAGCGTTCATTTGAAGCTGAATTTCGCCCCGGATGCAGCCATTACCCTCATCCAAAGTAAGGTGAGTCAAGTACGCAACCAGCTCCCGCCGGCGTCCCAGATTCCGGTGATTAAAATTACGTCGCCGGACACCGATTTCGCTGCAATGTACCTCAGTTTCTCCTCCGACGAACTCGATCGCAATCAAATCACCGATTACCTAACCCGAATAGTGCAGCCGAAGCTCGCTGCCATCGTAGGCGTCCAGGAAGCTCGGATCGTGGGTGGGCGGGTTTTCGCCATGCGGATCTGGCTGGACAACGAGCGGATGGCTGCTTTGAACGTCAATCCCACGGATGTAGAAAATATTCTGCAGGCGAACAATTATCTGTCCGCCGCGGGGCAGACCAAAGGGAGCATGACGGCGATAAACCTGGTGGCCAATACCAACCTCCAAAGTGTCGAAGATTTCAAGCAGTTGGCCGTAAAGCAAGCCAACGGCGCCATTGTCCGCCTCAAAGATATCGCCAGGGTGGAGCTCGGGGCCGAGAGTTACGACTCTGAAGTTCGGTTCCAGGGCCGAACCGCGACATTCATCGGCATCAACGCATTGCCTACGGCGAACACGTTAGATGTGATCAAACGCGTTCGGGACGTGTTGCCGGAGCTGGCCAAGCAACTCCCGGCCGGCCTGAAGGCCGACGTTGCTTATGACAGCACCGAATACATCACTGCCGCTATCAACGACGTGATGGAAACGCTCATCGAGACCATCCTAATCGTGACGATTGTGATCTGCTTATTCATGGGGTCCGTCCGGGCCGTGGTGATTCCGGTGGTGGTCATTCCGCTTTCTTTGATCGGAGCGATGTCCCTTCTGCTCGTTCTAGGCTTTACTCTAAACCTATTGACCATACTGGCGATCGTACTTGCCGTCGGGTTGGTAGTCGACGACGCGATTGTCGTAGTGGAGAACGTGCAACGGAATATCGAGGAAGGTCTGCCACCGTTGGTAGCTGCGATCAAAAGCGCCCGCGAACTTTCTAGTCCCATCATTGCGATGACTCTGACCTTAGCTGCAGTGTACGCGCCGATCGGGGTCCAGGGCGGTTTGGCTGGTGCATTCTTTCGTGAGTTCGCCTTTACCCTAGCCGGTGCGGTCGTGATATCAGGTTTTGTGGCGCTGACCTTGTCGCCCATGATGTCGTCGAAATTGTTAAAAAGAGGTGCGGCGAATCGAGGACTGCCAGCCTGGATCAGCCACGGCTTTGAGTTGCTCCGGCAGACTTACCTGCGCATCTTACGAATCCTCCTCCGAGTAAAGTGGGTTGGACTGGGCGTGGCCATTATTTTGTGGGGATTGCTTTGGCCGTTCTGGACCTCGTCGAGTCACGAACTCGCGCCCACCGAGGATCAAGGGATCTTGTTTGGCGCTATGCAATCCGCGCCGGAAGCGACGCTCGATCAAATCGAACTCTTTTCAAAGGACGTTGATGAGGTCTATCGGAGCGAACCTGAGACGGAAAACACCTTTCAGATCACCGAGGTTCCGGGCGGAGGGTATGCTGGGTTGGTCACAAAACCGTGGCACCAACGCAAACGGAACATGCAGCAGATCCAGGAAGAGGTGGCAAAACGATTGGCGGATATACCAGGCGTTCAGATGGTCACTCTAACCCCGGCAGCGTTGCCGGGTGGTGACGATTGGGATGTAGAGTTTGTTATGTCTGGCGTAGCTGACCCCTTGGAAATGTACGACCTCTCGAATCAGTTAGTCGAGGCGGCGAATCAGAGCGGAAAGTTCCTTTTTGCCGATTCCGACCTGAAGTTTGACCAGCCGCAGAACCGAATATTATTCGATCGGGATAAAGTGGCTTCCATGGGGTTAAACCTGCAGCAGGTGGGCGGGGATATCAGTACCCTCCTAAGCTCCGGCTATGTTAATTATTTCGACATTGCGGGTCGCAGCTACCAGGTGATCCCGGAGATTCAACGAACCCAGCGGCTAAACCCGGCAGACCTGTTGAAACGTTATGTCACAGGTCCAAACGGTACTGCGGTCCAGTTGGGAACCTTCGCTGCACTTAAGGCTGAGGTGCAGCCGGAAAAGCTCAACCACATGCAGCAACTGAACTCGGTCACCATTAACGGTGTGATCCGTTCACCCGCCACGGTCGACGCCGCCCTGAAGGTATTGGAAGAGAAAGCCGCTCAGATTTTGCCTGGTGGTTTTACCGTCGACTACAAAGGGGGCTCTCGCCAGCTGCGCAGGGAAGGAAACGCCTTCCTGGGAACGATGATTCTTTCGCTGATCGTCATCTACCTGGTGTTAGCGGCGCAGTTTGAAAGTTTTTGCGATCCCTTCATTGTTCTAATCGGCTCGGTGCCGCTCGCTCTGGTGGGTGCGCTGACTTTTTGCCACCTGGGCTATACCTCGGTGAACATCTACAGCCAGGTCGGTTTAATTACCCTGACGGGGTTAGTCGCCAAAAATGGAATATTGATCGTCGAATGGGCGAACCGGCTACAGAAGCAAGGCTTAGATAAATTCGATGCGGTGCTGGAAGCCGCGGGGACTCGATTGCGGCCGATTTTGATGACCTCGGTAGCGACCATCGCGGGACACTTCCCGTTAATTCTGGTGACCGGCCCGGGAGCCGCTGCTAGAAATAGTGTGGGCTGGGTGTTAGTCAGTGGCATGTTTATCGGAACCTTTTTCACTCTTTTCGTAGTGCCCTCATTCTACCTGGTTTTGGCTCGGGATTACTCGAAAGCCGCGGACCGTGAGGCCGAAAACGCAATGACTGAAAGATTAATTTCTGAGCTTGGGTAGCGAGTCGAGCGATTGATAGAGCCGGCAATTCGGCGAGCCCGGGCCCAGTCTTTGCCCGGCGGAAAAGCTACTAATACTTTGTGCCCGAGGATCCGACAACAGCCCGCCGCGCGTAGGCCCTCGGCGAGCTCAGTCGAATCCTTTCGCGTGGGCGCGAGGGACGAATCGGCCGATTAGAGACACTACTCCTTGCTGCCATGCTCCAGCACCTCGGCCACTTGTTCCTGGGTCGCGATCTTGCTCTGGCCTTGCGGGTGTACCATGACAGCGATGCAGATGGAGTGGCCGATTGGTGCACTGCTAAATTCGAACGCGATGCCACGTTTCACGTCGTCGAAAATTGTTGGCGTTCCCTCTATCGGCGCAGCGTCCGGAAAATCCTTCCGAATGTCGTCAAGTGTCTTGCCGACCCCGATGCCATCCGCGGTTTTAAACCGGGCTACCGTTGAACGGATCAAATCAATACTCAGACCGTCGGAGGGCTTCGCGTCGATGACTCCATTGTTCACTGTGTGGACGAAGAACGTGTCTAATCGCCCCTCCGGCCTAGACCACTTCCAAACCTGCCGCGTCTGTGACATCCCTCGATCAATCCGGTAGGGTTTACCTAGCTTCTTTAATTCTTGTAAACCGTTGGGACCAAGAGACACGCCAGCTATACTTGACCCCGGCACAATCGTTAGGTTGTCGGTAGCCATTGAGTCCGCCAGTGCGTGGTTAGCGATCGACACCACTAACCCGAGCAGAACCGCTTTTAGTAGTTTCATTTCCAGTTCCCGTTTTCGGCTGGATAGTCTAGCGGTCAGCAACCTTTTTCAAGAGGTGCCGTGAGAAGATAGTGCCCCCCTACCCGCCGGTCGGACTCGCCACGAAGTGGCTTAAAAGTATAGGCCACGGGTTTTAGCCCGGGGTTAGGCTTTGGTGGGGCGAGGCTCCCCGGCCCAATGATGTCAACGAAGCCGCTGATGTGCCTATTCCCAAGATGTTTCTCGGCCGTAACCCTCGCCGAGCCGGGGTATGCAGTGCGGCCGTGGACAAGGCACCGTTGGATCAATCTACGTCACCATTTCTGGAGTCCCGACCCAATGTAACTGCAAAACGCTGCCCCGCGGCTCGGCGCGTCTAGCGGCCTTACGGGACCACTTAACTCTACAGGGCTCAATTCTCCGCAGCCACTGACAGGACGATCGGGAGCCTCGCCCCACCAAACTTCTAAACCAAACGCTTAAGTTAACGCCTATGGGGTTAAAGCCCTGGCTGTACTCTTAAGCCGCTACGCGGTCAATCCGACACGAATCGCTAGGATGATACCCGGAAGAGACTGATCTGACGGATGTTCCAAGAAGCCTCATCGCCACTTACCGCTGATGTCCCAGCAGTACCCTCTTCACCCTGCTCATCGACCGCGCAAACACCGTCCGGTCATCGAGTGCTCGTGCGAGCACCAGAGAACCTTGGATTACCGCAAGTACTTCTTCCGCCATCAGCTCAGCCGCCGGTTTATCCCGCCCGAGCCGAACCAGAGCAGTCGCCAAGGCCTCTTTCCACATCCTGAAATACGAACGCACCTGTTTAGCAAATCGGTCGCGGCTCGTGGCTAACGCAAATGCCCCTACGAGACAGACTCTGCGGCCGGAATCGAAGTATTCGATTACGGCCCGAAACATCCGGTCGATTGCCGCGGCCGCGTCCGTATCCCATTGCAACGGGGCAAAGACGTGGGTCGTAAACCAAGCCCCGATTTCGCCGAGAACGGCTCCCGCCATCTCTTCTTTTCCACCAGGGAAAAAATGATAGAGGCTCCCTTTACCGAGACCGGTTTTTTCGGAGATCAGCGCGATACTAGCCCCTTCGAATCCGTGTTCGCGAAATACTTCGGCCATCGCGGGCAGGAGATCGGCCCGCTCGGATACCATCTTCGCCATTGTATTTTAGAGCCCAAGATCACTGAGCCCCGGGTGATCTGCCGGACGAGGACCAAGCGACCAAAAGAACTTCCGATCGCTTTCCCGAATCACAACATCATTAATACTGGCTTCTCTGCGCCGCATGAGACCGTTGTCATCGAATTCCCATTGTTCGTTGCCATGGGCACGAAACCAGTTTCCAGAATCGTCATGCCATTCATATTGGAATCGGACCGAGATCCGGTTTTCGTGGAATGCCCAGAGTTCTTTTATCAGGCGGTAGTCGAGTTCCTTAGCCCATTTGCGCTTTAAAAACTCGATAATCGCAGGGCGCCCGCTAAAGAATTCGGCGCGGTTGCGCCACCAGCTATCCATGGTGTAAGCAAGCGCAACCCGCTGAGGGTCTCGAGAATTCCAGGCATCCTCAGCTAAACGGGCTTTTTGGATAGCGGTCTCAAGAGTGAACGGCGGGAGAGGTGGTTTCGTTTCCATAGTAAGAAGTGAAGAAGTAAAGACGTGATTGGTGATTAGTAGAAGACCGTCATAGCAGGCCGTTTGTACCATATGGTACACCATGTACCGAGTGGTACAATGGAAAAGTTCTTTTGCGCTTCTCAAACTCCGGATTCGCGAACTGTACCTCCTTTGCGAGGCCAATACGGTCGCTACGGGTTCCCACACGCAAAACTGCTTGCAAACGCGATGGGAGCATTGAATCTCCACCGCGGCTTAATGGGATAAGCCTCTCGATCCCCTCCCCCATGGATTAATGAGCGGCGGAGACCAGCCTCGCACTAATAAAGATTATTCTATGTTCGTTACTAAACCTCGCTTGTTTCTCGCCTACGTGTTTGAGAATCGGTTCGCGGTTCCATCTTTTAATGTAAGCAATCTCGAAATGGCCCGCGCCGTAATCGAAGCAGCCGAGCTCGAGAATGCTCCCGCGATGGTGCAGACGGACTTTATTAACTTCGACTACGCCGGAATCGATGAGCTATCGGCCATTATCCGTACTCTGGCCGAGAAAGCTGCTGCTCCAGTGTTGATGCACCAGGATCATCCCGGGAAAGACGACAACATTTTCCGCACGCTGCGTCGCGGATATTACTCGGTGATGTATGATGGCGGCCATCTTCCCTTGGCTGAGAATATCGCCGGTACCGCCCGTTTTGCCGAAGCTGCTCACGCCGTTGGGGCGATTCTGGAAACCGAGATTGGCCAGTTCGGGGGTGAATATCAAGGCGGCCATGCCGTTACCGCCGCCGCCCATGATACCGCCGAGATGGTGCAAAAAGGCGGAGCCGATACGCTGGCGGTTTCGGTCGGATCGATGCACGGACAAAAGAGCCGGCTGGATCTCGATCTATTGAGCAATATCGCAGAGGCTACGCGGATCCCGCTGGTTTTGCACGGTGGCAGTGGGATTCACCCAGACGATATCAAGGTCGCAACCGAATTGAATGTCTACAAAGTAAACATTGGAGCAGCTCTAATCCGCGGCTTTGTAGAAGGCTTAGAAGAAGCCGCTAAGTTGCCCACGGATTGGGAGCCACGGCACCAGCAGATGTTGCGTTACGTCACAAACAAGCTGCGCGACATCGCCCGACATCGGCTTTCGCTCTTTCGCGCGTCCGGTCACGGCAAAAAGCTGCTCGAACAATTGGCCGCCGCGAAGGAAGATCTGGCGCGACGAGTGGAGCGGCAGTAAGGCAAAGGAGCGAGGAGCTAGGAGCTAGAAGAGCGGCCCAATCGTTGGGCGGCCGCGTAAACCGCGACCGCCGCCTGGCTAATGCCCAGGCGACTGACGGATTTCCCCACACAGTGGCTAAATCCCACAGGCCGTAGGCTATTCTCCGCCCCGGTTTCGCTGCTTCGGGCCCTCCTCCTGGCTCCTAGCCCCTGCCTCGGCCCCTAGCCCTTCCACCCTCGCCTCGAACGCACTATCCACCGACTCGATCGGCTTCCTCAGGTACCAGTCTTCAAACCGGTTCAGGATCTGGGCCCCTAACTCAGCCAGGAAAACCGGTCGTTTGGAAAATTTCTCCAGGGCAGATGTTGGATACCCTTCTATTTGTGGCGACGATCGAACATTCATTCCGATGCCGAGTACTTGAAAACTCCAGGCGTTGGATGTCTCCAATAGGAACCCGGCCAGTTTGCCGCCACCGAGAATCAAATCATTAGGCGGCTTGATGTGAATCCGGCTGTCAATCCATTGCTCGGCCGACTCGGCTGCAGCCAAGGCTGCCATGCGCACCAGCACAGGCCATTGGTTAACGGAGAATCTCGATCGCAGCAGAATTGAGAACCATAGCCCCTGATTCGGCTGCGACACCCAATTGCGTCCCTGTGTTCCGCGCCCTGCGGTTTGTTGTTCCGCGAAAAAGACCACTCCTTCCGCCGCATTGCCGATCCCGGCTCGACGTACCAGGTCATTGGTGGACGTGGTCTCCCGAAAGACATAGACCTCACGACCGATCGTGTGGCTGGTCAGACGCGCTCTGATGCTTTGTGGCCGGACGGCTTCCGGTTCGGATTGAAGTCGCACGTCGGTAATGCTCCTTTCAAAGCGGTATCCATCCCGCTGCAGGGAGTCGACCACGGCGTTCAACGCCGCAGTATCACCTTCGAATTGTCGAACTAGGGCGCTCAATGACATTTCCGAGCCAGCGTTGAGAAGGGATCGGAGGACCTCAATTTCGCGTCGATCAATCATGAGACTGCCTGCATTATTTGTCGGATACAGATTGAGCGCCAGAGGCGAATCTCGGTTGAAGACGAAGAGGTAGAACTGGGCGATTTGCCGCTTATAAAGGGGATGTAATTATTGTAATAGGCTTTTAATAAGTCTCTTACAGTGATAAGTATGTCCTAGAAGGAATAATGACATATAAACACAATGGCGCGTGATTTGGTTACTCTGTACGGTAGGGACGAGCTCCTGCTCGTCCGCAGATCGCACGAAGACCCAAAACAGCGAGGATGAGCAGGAGCTAATCTTCGCTGCAGTTCTCAGGGACGCCTCCTGTCTCAATCGGCAAAAAAATCCAGGCGTGAAGTTTTGGCCGGAAGCGGTTATCTATGTAACGCAAACGGCTTGCCACCTCCCCTGAACCGACTTTTTCCGATCCCGTCAAAGCCGTCCTGATGGCTACCCTGAAGTCCAAACTCAACATCACCTCCGACGAATTCCGGGCAAATACGGAAGCGATGCGGTCGGCGGTCGACGATCTTCGGGCGGCCGTAGATAAGGTGGCTCAAGGCGGCGGGGACGAGGCACGCCGAAAGCACCTGGCTCGCGGCAAGCTGCTTCCAAGAGAACGCGTTCAGCGGTTGCTCGACCCCGGTACCCCATTTCTCGAGCTTTCCCAATTGGCTGCTTATGACATGTACAATGATGCAGCGCCCGGTGCCGGCGTGATCACGGGGATCGGCCGCATCTCGGGAAAGGAATGCGTCATCGTCTGTAATGATGCCACGGTCAAAGGCGGCACTTATTATCCGATCTCCGTTAAAAAGCATCTACGTGCCCAGGAAATCGCGGAGCAGAATCGGCTTCCCTGCATTTATCTGGTCGATTCTGGCGGTGCCAACCTACCGAACCAAGACGAGGTGTTTCCTGATCGGGACCATTTCGGGCGGATCTTTTTCAACCAAGCGAACCTTTCGGCTCAAGGGATTCCGCAAATTGCGGTAGTCATGGGCTCGTGCACTGCGGGCGGCGCTTATGTGCCGGCAATGAGCGATGAGGCGATCATCGTTAGGAACCAGGGCACCATCTTTCTAGGGGGACCACCACTGGTAAAAGCCGCCATCGGCGAAGAGGTCACGGCGGAGGAACTCGGCGGCGGGGACGTTCATACCCGATTGTCCGGAGTGGCCGATCATCTAGCTCAAGATGATTCCCATGCGCTCGCTTTAGCTCGCAAAATCGTCAGCAATCTTAACCACCAGAAACCGGTTCAGCTCGAATGCCGCCCTCCCCTGGAACCCGCAACGGATCCGACAGAGCTTTACGGCGTCATTCCGGCAGATGCCCGGAAGCCATATGACGTCCGCGAATTGATTCTCCGGATCGTTGATGGATCTGAGTTTAGCGAATTTAAAGCCTTATTTGGTGTCACCTTGGTCTGCGGGTTTGCGCACATCTGGGGTTATCCGGTTGGTGTGCTGGCAAATAACGGAATTCTCTTTTCTGAATCTGCCCAAAAGGGAACTCATTTCATTGAGCTGTGTTGCCAGAGACGTATTCCGCTAATCTTCCTCCAAAACATCGCCGGCTTCATGGTGGGTAAAAAATATGAGAACGAAGGCATTGCCCGGCACGGCGCCAAGATGGTTACCGCAGTCGCGACTGCTCAGGTGCCGAAATTTACCGTGATCGTTGGCGGCTCGTTCGGAGCCGGAAACTATGGGATGTGCGGGCGCGCCTATTCGCCTCGTTTCCTCTGGATGTGGCCAAACGCGCGGATCTCGGTGATGGGCGGGGAACAGGCAGCCACGGTTTTGGCCAGGGTGAAACGCGACGCCATCGAAGCCAAGGGAGGACAATGGACTGCAGAAGAAGAGACCGACTTCAAGGAGCCGATCCGGGCTCAGTACGAGCGGCAAGGGCATCCCTACTATGCTAGTGCCCGACTTTGGGACGATGGGATTATCGATCCCCTGGATACGCGGCTGGTTCTCGGGCTCGGTATATCCGCTGCCTTAAATGCTACGATTCCAGAACCTCGCTTCGGTCTTTTCCGGATGTAGCTCAAAGAATTCCGGCATAAAGCCACCGCGAATGGACACGAATGAACGCGAATAGGAGACGATTATTCGTGTCAATTCGCGTCCATTCGCGGTTTATTAGAATCGGCCTGTGGGTGCAAAAGCATTCCAGCCCAGGCCAACCTTCCTAGGAGCTTTCATGAATTGGCATACTTTAGATGTCACGATCTCCGGTGCAGTTGCCACCGTCACTCTGAATCGGCCAAGAGTACACAACGCCTTTAACGAGACCGCCATCAAAGAGTTAGAGCACAGCTTTCGGATGTTTGGCGACCGTGGAGAAGTCCGGGCAATCGTATTGACCGGTTCCGGCACGACTTTCTGTGCCGGTGCAGACCTGGGCTGGATGAAGCGAATGGCGGAGATTTCTTATGAGGAGAACTTCGCGGACGCCTATCGCCTCGCCACCATGTTACGAACCATCTACCATTGTCCGAAGCCGGTTATTGCTCGGGTCCAAGGGGATGCCTACGGAGGCGGACTTGGTCTGATTGCGGCCGCCGATATCGCGATCGTCAGCAGCACTGCTGGTTTTGCGTTCTCAGAAGTGAAGCTCGGCTTGATGCCTGCCGTGATTAGCCCGTTCATAATTCAAGCGGTGGGTAGCCGGGTTGCCCGCCGCTATTTTCTGACCGGCGAAAGATTCACGGCTGCAGAAGCGTACCGGATCGGCTTGGTACACGAAGTTGTTACTCCCGATGTACTCGATGCGAAGCTCAGCTTGATCGTGGCCCAGATTACACAAAACGGTCCACAAGCCCTGATCCAATCGAAGCGATTGATCCAGGACATCGACCTCATATCGGAAAAGCTTTCCGTCGACACCGCCGAGCGAATCGCGCGACTCCGTTGCTCCGAAGAAGCCCTCGAAGGCGTTCAAGCATTTCTAGAGAAACGCCGGCCCAGTTGGGCTAAGCCTGAGCAGAATGACGAATGACAAGCGGCAGATGACAAATCGCGGCTCCCATCTGTCCACTCCGCCGAGATGGTCCACTAAGTCCGCTCCGTCAACCCGGTCCACTCGTTGGTCTAGGAAATGACGGACGCCTCCTGATCGACCCGACAATGTTCCGCAAACTCCTGATCGCTAATCGAGGAGAGATCGCTTGCCGCATTGCAGCGACTGCTGCCAGGCTGGGCATCCGGACGGTGGCTGTCTACTCCGATGTCGACAAGAATGCCAAGCATGTCAGCTTCTGCGATGAAGCGTTTGCCATCGGTGGGGCAGCGGCTAGCGAAAGTTATCTTTCGATTCCGTCTATAATAAGAGCGGCGCGCGAGAGCGGAGCAGAAGCCGTTCATCCGGGCTACGGCTTCCTGGCGGAAAACGCGGAGTTTGCAGAGGCCTGCATCGCTGCTGGGTTAGTCTTTGTCGGACCGTCGGCGGCTGCCGTCCGAGCTATGGGTGATAAAAGTACCGCCAAGTCCGTCATGACTAAGGCTGGAGTTCCAGTTCTTCCCGGCTATCACGGAGAAAACCAGGAACCAGCGTTTCTGCGGTCTCAAGCCGATGCAATTGGGTATCCGGTTATGTTGAAGCCGCGTGCGGGCGGCGGTGGAAAAGGCATGCGGGTGGTTAACGAGACCAGCCAGTTCGACGATCTGTTAGCGGCTTGCCGGCGCGAGGCCAAGAACAGCTTTGGGGACGATAGTATCCTGATCGAGAAATACTTGCGCCAGCCTCGACACATCGAGGTGCAGGTCTTTGGCGATACGCATGGCAACTGTGTCTATCTCTTCGAAAGAGATTGTTCTGTCCAACGGCGCCATCAAAAGATCATCGAAGAATCGCCCGCCCCGGGTCTCACGGAATCCCAACGGCGCTCGATCGGCGAAACCGCCGTGGCAGCAGCCCTGGCCGTCAGCTATACCGGCGCGGGAACGATAGAATTCCTGGTCGATCAGGATGTTAGTTTTTATTTCCTGGAGATGAATACCCGGTTACAAGTGGAACATCCGGTAACAGAGATGGTCACCGGGCAAGACTTGGTCGAATGGCAACTATTTGTTGCAGCCGGCGCTCCATTGCCTCTTTCGCAAGGTCAGCTTCGCTTTCGCGGTCACGCGATCGAGGCCCGTATCTATGCCGAGAAACCCAACGCCGGATTTCTGCCGTCGATTGGAACCTTGGATGTCTTCAAAACGCCTGAAGCCATCCATTTCGCGGTACCCGCGTCTCCGGAGAGGGCTGCAGTCCGTCTCGACGCCGGGGTACGCGCCGGCGACACCATTACCCCGCACTACGATCCGCTGTTGGCCAAACTTGTCGTTTGGGGCAAGGACCGAACCGAGGCGCTCACCCGCTTGCGCGATGCACTCGATCAGTTCGTCGCGCTCGGCCTAGAAACGAACCTCCCGTTCTTGCGCCGGCTAAGCGGATTACCGGATTTTGGAACCGCCAATCTCGACACCGGCCTGATTGCACGGAATGAAAAGTTTTTGTTAGCTTCACCGGGAGTGATCCAGTTTCCGTTCGTTGTGATGGCGACAGCAGCTTTGGTTAAAGGCGAAGAACTAAACCGTACGGTCGATGACCATGATCGTTACTCGCCTTGGGCTACGACCTCAGGTTGGCGGCTAAACTCTAGCTATACTCGGCGTATATCTTGGTCGGACGGCAATCAAACCGTCGACGTGGCCCTGACCTACGCGGCTACGCTAACGAGTGCGGCGCAATATCACTTAGAAGCAGACGGAGAGTCCATCGACTTCGAAATTTTAGAACATGACGGAGCTAACTTGGTTGTTCTAGCCGGTAACCGCCGAATTACTGGGCGAGTCTATCGAAGAAACGATACGTACGATTTATCCGCCGATGGTGAACACACCACTCTTAGTCTGATCGATCCCCTCGCCTATAACCTGCTGGCAGAGGAAGCCGAGACCCAACTAACTGCTCCCATGCCTGGCCGGATTGTGGCGGTACTGGTTCAGCCCGGACAGACGGTTGCTAAAGGGACCCCTTTGATTGTGATGGAAGCCATGAAGATGGAACACACTATCGTTGCTTTGTCTGATGGCCAAGTTGATCAAGTATTTGTTAACGTCGCCGACCAAGTCTCCGAGGGCGCCCAATTACTTCACTTTACGCCGCACAAACCGCATTAAAGGCCTCGCGCAACGGTCGCAACGGACGCAGAGCAAAGAAGAGAGAATATTCGCAAAAAAGCAAGTTCCTGGATGCTTCGACTGCACAGTGCGCAGATTTCAAAGCCAGTGCCGAACCGCACGAGTAGAAAAAACATCGTTATTCGCACAGCGGTTTCGTTTAACCTGATCGCCTCACCACGAATTCAAAAGTTAGTCAACAATGCGAACCATCAGTCTCTGCCTTACCTCTGCGTCCGTTGCGACCTTTGCGCGAGGCCTTTAATTTCTTGGTCTTATGAGTGCCGTCAAAATCGTCGAAGTTGGTCCCAGGGACGGCTTACAGAACGAAAAAGCTGCGGTCCCGACCGAAGTTAAAATCGACTTGATCAACCGTCTGAGTGCGGTGGGTTTTACTAACATAGAGGCTACCTCGTTTGTCTCTCCGAAGTGGGTCCCTCAAATGGCGGATGCTACCGAGGTCATGGAGCGGATTACGCGCAGGCCTGGCTTTACTTATTCCGTTCTCGTCCCAAATCTGCAGGGAGCACAAAAGGCGTTGGCAGCCAAGGCAGATGAAGTCGTCATTCTTACTGCAGCCAGCGAAACCTTTTGTCAGAAGAATATTAATTGCACGATTGATCAGTCGTTCGATCGGTACGTCGCGGTGGCAGGCGCAGTCAAAGCAAATGGTGTCCGTCTCCGTGGCAGTATCTCTTGCTGCTTCGGTTGTCCTTATGAAGGAGAGGTGCCGATAAGCTCGGTCATCAAAGTAGTGAAGCGGTTGCAAGCACTTGGTTGTGACGAAATCGATCTCGCAGACACGATCGGGGTTGGCACGGTTGGACGCGTGAAAGAGCTGGTGCCGGCCGCCGGAAGCGAGTTCCCGATCGAAAAACTGGCAGGGCACTACCACGATACCTATGGCCAAGCTTTAGCGAATATTCTAGCCAGCTTGGAGGCAGGACTATCAACATTCCATAGTTCTGTGGCCGGACTGGGTGGGTGTCCATACGCGCCGGGTGCTACCGGTAACGTCGCTACGGAGGATGTTTTGTATTTGTTACAAGGCGCGGGATTCGAAACTGGCATCAGCCTTGATGAAGCCGCTTCGATCGGTGACTTTATCTGTGCCAGTATCGGCCGCCCAAACGCTTCAAAGGCTGGGTCGGCTCTT
>JAFAZK010000126.1 GCA_019239825.1 Verrucomicrobiota bacterium
AGTTTCCAAATCTGGTATCCGCTCCAACGGCTCGGGCTTTCCTCGATCACCCAAAGTCGCGGATAACGCGATGCAGGGTCTGCGGTCCCCTAACCGGAACTCCACGGATCGCGGGCGACCTGGGTTAGTTGCGGACTGACTCATAGAAACCAGTATAACCGGTTGACAGCAAATTGCCAGTCAACTAACCAGTATAAGAGGTTATAATACCATGAGCACCAGTCCCATATCTGCCAACGTTTCCGAAACCTTCGGGCCAGCCGACACTGTCGCTGCCGGATTCCGTTTCCATTACTTGTCTCAGGGCGCCGGGTTCCCAGTGATTTTGCTCTCCGGCTTCCCTCAGAGTTGTTACGCGTGGCGCAAAGTGATCCCGGAATTAGCCGGCAACTACCGCGTCATCGCGCCCGACCTCCCCGGCCAAGGCGATTCCGATTTGCCGAACGATGGCTATGACACCGCGACTGTGGCCAAACGACTGGATCTCTTCCTTTCGGAGCTCGGTCTCGACCGTTTTCACCTGGTTGGGCACGACGTCGGCGCCTGGGTCGCCTTTACTTACGCTGCTAAATTCCGCTCCAAAATTGAGACACTTACGGTGATCGATGCCGGCATCCCCGGAATTAGCCTTCGGCCTGAGATCCGATTAGAAGAGGCGCGTAACCGGTGGCATTTTCTATTTCAGCAAATCCCGGAGCTAGCGGAATCGTTGGTCGCCGGGCGCGAAGAAGCCTATATCACCTGGTTTTTCCGAAATAAAGCGGCGCGGCCGGATGTCTTCGGTGAAGCGGATATCAAGGAATATACTCGAGTCTATTCTGCTCCAGGCGCCATGGCAGCCAGTTTCAAATTCTATCAAGCCGTCCCTGAATCGATGGAACAGAATCGAGAGCTGTCCGCAAAGAAACTCTCGTTCCCGGTTCTGGCCATCGGCGGCGAACGAGGTTCTACTCCAAATATCGGTAACGACCTCCGGCCCATCGCACCGAACACTCGCGGGCTAGTGTTTCCTTGCGGTCATTATATCCCCGAAGAGGAACCCGACCGATTGGCGCAAGAGTTGCATGCGTTCTTCAAAGCAGCCGAGCGATAGGAAAAAGGAAGCCTCGCGCAAAGGACGCGGAGGGACGCAACGGAAGACAGAGAAAGAACGGAGTAATGGAGTGTTGGAGTAGTGATCTAAAGAGCAATCTGCTCACTCTGGTCATGCTGCGGTCGACATTTAGCGGGATCATTGCCTCAGTCTTTGTGGTCTTTCCGCATTGTGAACATCTCCTCGACCGCTCCTCCTGAGCTTCTGCAACTCCAGAACTCCTTATCCGGTTATTTAGGTTCTGTCTTTGTGTCCTCTGTGTCCTTTCCGTATCGTGGATTTTCTGTAGTCTTCACCAGAGATGAAAACCCGCCCTATCCCGCGCACCAATCTTAAGGCATCAGAGCTTTGCCTTGGCACCGCTGAGTTTGGATCCGCTATCGACGAGTCGACCTCTGAAAAAATCCTTGAGACCTATCTTGATGCCGGTGGAAACGTATTGGATACCGCCGAGATCTACGCGGCATGGCTCCCCAATGGCGAGCATCGGAGTGAGACCTTTCTTGGCAACTGGTTGCGAAAAAATAAGAACCGGAATCGACTGATCATCTCGACAAAAGGGGCTCATCCCCGCCTCGCCAGCATGGACAAGCCCCGTATGTCGAAGCCGACCGTCGAATTCGATCTCAATTCAAGTCTGCAACGGCTGGGTACCGATTACGTCGACATTTACTGGCTGCACCGCGATGATCCCAGCACTCCGGCCGAGGAAATTGTTTCAATGCTCGACGACTTTCGCAAATCGGGAAAGATCCGATACAGTGGGGTTTCCAATTGGACGGAAACGCGTGCGGAAGCAGCTAGAGTGGCTGCGGAAAAATTAGGTGCCCAGTCCTTCATTGGGGTTCAAAATCAGTGGTGCCTGGCTAAAGCAGACGCGGCCAAGGGGGATCCGACCTGGGCTTACACCGACGATGCTTTTACCCATTGGCACTTAGAACATAACATCGCGGCGTTTCCTTATACGACTCAGGCGAACGGCTATTTTCGGCGAATGGAAAACGGTACACTTGAGCAGGCTCCGGACTTGGTGAGGCGGCTATTTGACAGTCCGGAAAACCGGGAGCGTTACAAGCGAGTCAAAACCATTCAATCGGAAACCGGCCGAAGCACTGGGGCGATCGTACTTAGCTATCTGCTCAGCCAGCCGTTCGCTGTCTTTCCCATCATAGGGCCAAAGAAAAGCGCAGATCTCATTGAATCGTTCGAAGCGACCAAGGCGGCGTTGACTGCAGAGCAGGTCGCATTTTTGACCGCGCAAGGGTGAAAGGTTCGCCAGAGAACCCTGGACGGTGCCGGTTCTTGACCATGAAATGCAAACGTCCTGAATAGAAGTGTTAAAGACCTGTAGAAAAGTGAAATAGATCCGGCTGTTCTAACCATGGCTAACGAGAGGACCGTTAGCCATGAAGGATTTAAAACTTAACCATGGGATAACCGAAGATAACAGATATCGCTTGGGGACGGCGCTGCTGCTACCGGCGATGGCTCTACTTGCACTTACCGGGTGCTCCACGCTGAGCGGCACGGCGTCAGGAAACCAGCCGGCAAAAACCACTCAAGCCTATCTGGAACAGAGCTCAGGTCTTCCCGACGATATTAATGGTGACGACGATCCGGACTACGAGTGGTTCTACTAGGAACGTGTTTACGGTTCGCGATCCGCAGTCGCCGATCTCGCTTCGACATTTGATAACTGGTTTGAACGATAGTGCATTTCCACAAATGCGATTACCTTTTTCTTAACCAAGTGAAATTACGACTACAGTACAACTCAATCCGGTTTCGTCTGAAGCGAAACGAGGTCGAACAGTTAGCCCGCACGGGTCGATTGGAGGAGAAAATATGCTTGGGAGCCGGTGGCGACGAAATATTTCGTTACATCCTTGAGTCAACCAGCGCGGTTTCCACAACAAGGGCGGTGCTGACGCCACGCGCGGTTACTGTTCAGGTTCCGCCGGAGGCCCTCACGAGATGGGCGTCCAGCGATCAGATCGGAATCGAAGGTGAACAGACAGTCGCTCATCAGGCAAACCTGCGGATCCTGATCGAAAAAGACTTTGCTTGCGTCGATGGTACCGACGAAGAAAACGCCGATACCTTTCCGAATCCTTTAGCAGGGAAATGCTAAGCTTATACAATCGCGGCAGAGCGACGCCAAAGGCCGGGAAACAACAAGAAGGAATCGCTCCCGGGACGTTTCAGCGCGCGAATTGTCGTCGTGGTGCCGGTACCGTTCTGATCGGTACACCTCCAGTTATCTCCTTTTTCAGTGTGAAAGTCGTCATTCGCCAAACGATCCCATAGGTCCTAGACGGACCGTGTACAATTCGGCGTCCGTAATCGCGACATGTGGTCCCTGACGGATGCCGGCAGGTGTTTTCCAGAAGGTACCAGCTTCACAACGCCTCCCACCCGTCTCGACCGTGCCAGATAACACGAGCACGTATTCATCTGCTGGATGGGTATGGACTGGAATGATGGTACCGGCGCTAAGTCGTACACGGTGAATCGAGCCACCAGCTATCGGCTCAGCCAGAGGCATCAGCTTCACGCCAGGCAGAAAACCAAGATCAAGCCATTCGCGAGATTCGGGATCAATAAAATTCTGCTGATCGATCATAGTATGTCTGTGGTCGGTCCGTGACCATAGCGCAACTGCGAGCCTGGAAAGAAATCCAACGATGCTGACACATTTGTCGCGCGACCAATTCGGTCGGAAGGGTTGGATGGGCTAAGCCAGGATCGTTTATTCTCGGTATTCGGGCGACCTTTTGCCCTAGTGAGGAACCTCGCGGACTCAGCTTTTTATTCTGCAACCACTGCGCTTCTCGCCTCAGCAACCTGCTCCGCTACCCGCCTGGTGTCCCAGTAAACCTGCCCTGCGTACATTCGCTCTCCTCGCAAAGAGATCCGGTCTACTCCGCTCCAGGAGATCTGCCGACGGCCAACGGTGACCGTCGCTGACCACTCAATCATTACCGTATCACCGCTAATCGCCCAGCGGGTGATCTCAATTCGCAGATCTGGAAATTGACGAAGAACCTGCCGGAAATGTTCGACCACGCCTTCGCGATTTGCCGGGGCGGTCATGGGCGGGATCAGGTTCTGGGTATCGGGATGCATGAGGTCGGAGAGACTATCGGCATCAGGTTTTTGCCAGCGGACAGCAAATCGGCAAACCCAATCTGAGGCTGCAGCCAACTGATCAGGGGACGGCGGCGGACACTTGGAAGCGACCTGGGTACGTATTTCATCAGTGACGATGGAGTTAGTATACATATTGTCGTTCACATACACTATGTATGTTACAAATCAAGTAGTATGTTATTGGCGAAATGCCCAATCAGCCTGTGCTCAGCCGCCGCGACGAATATTCTGAAGCCACCCGACAAGCGCTGTTAGCTGCTGCCCGCGAAATCTTTATCGAACAGGGCTACCAGGCGACCGGGATCGAAGCGATCTCCCGGGCTGCTCGCGTGACCCGGGGCGCTTTTTACCATCACTTCGCCGATAAGAAGGCGCTACTGGAAGCGCTCGTTATCGACATTCAGGTTTCAGCGACTGCCACCATTGTTGCCCGGGCACGATCGAAGGCCGCCCCTTGGGATCGGCTTCGAATCGGGGCAGCCGCATTTTTGGAAGTTTGTGTTGAACCGGCCTACCGCCGGCTCGTTATCCAAGAAGCGCCTGCGGTTCTAGGCGCTCCTCGTTGCCGAGCGATTGCCGAAGCGCATGCCGTGGGATTGTTTATCGGCGCCCTGCGCGAGCTCCAAAAGATCGGGCAATTCGATTGCGACAACGTGGACCTGGCAGGCCGGATGATCGCGGCGATGATTTGCGAGGCTGCTCTTTTGCTTGCGGATGCTAACCACCCGGCGCAACTCAAGCGCCAAATAAACACGGTCATCGAACGAATTTTAGAGTGCTTCCGGAGGGCAAAATAGTTTTCGAACGAAATCACCCGAAGGCTTTTTCTGTCAGAACTTTTATTGCCTGCCCTACGAGCTGCGTGCGTTGCGTTTTGACTTCGTCCGATCCTAAACACTCAGGCCCCGGTTCCGACCTCCTCAATTCGGCTCGTCAGGCCGACCCAACCGCAGTGCTGCGTTCCGAATGATGCCGAAAACTACCGCGAAACGGCTATAGATCACAGCCCAGGGCCCTAAAGCCCTGGGCTATCTTCTGTAACCGCTTCCCAGTAAAGGTGCCTACTGGCTCGGGGTAGAAACAATCTGAATTGTTCCTTGGTGAGCCGGACTCATCCAGTACAAATGCATGCTCGCCGGGTTGGTCGAGCTGTGGCTATATTCAACAGTGATCGGGACAGATCGGCCTGGAGTCAGTTTATATTGGCCCTCGACGGTTGCTAACCCAGGCGACTGTTTGTTGATTACTTCCGTCGAACCAATCCAGACACTAGCCACGTCATCCGACGTCAGAAAGAAGATGAAGGGCTCGCTGCCAGAACTCGCAATCTGTGCGGCCTGAACCGCCTTAATTTCGCCCGTCCAACGAATGCCGTAACCGGTTGATAGAACGCCGGCGGATGCGTCGGGTGAGTTTGTGCCTTTGTATGTATTCAGATCGAAGCTGAGCGCAGGAGTAATCGACGTCTTCACCGGGGTGCCGGTAAAAGTAGTGTTATTATAATAACTCACATTCAGCACAGGCAGACTGTTGTAGCCGTCGCCAGTGAGCGCTTGGACTTCGGAAGTCTGCCATGGGTGCCCGTCCGGATAGATAGTCCCTTGAAAAGGAGTGGCAGGTTCGACCGTAGCCGGATTGGAAGGAACTTGGCCCCAATGGAAACGAGTATTCGTATCCCCAATCATTAACTCCCATACGAGAAACCCGGTCTTACCACCGTAGTTACTTACCACCCCTGCCATGGTCATGGGGAAGGCGTAGCCCCAGGCATCGTTGAATCCTCTTTCCAGGGTTTCCGTGTTTAGCGCGTTAACATCGCTGCCATTAATCGGGCCAGCATAGCCCCCATAAGGATGGAACGCATAGAAATCGGAAAAATAGGTTCCTTCATCCTCTTGCACCTGAGGGGAATTGATCGGCTGGGTGGCGCCGGCAGCCAGAATCGCCATACGCCCATCGTTCATCAGTTGGGCCCGTCTCTCTTGCATGGAACCATCACCGCTGCACCCCGGTTCGTTCATAATCTCCCAATAGAGTATTCTGGGATCATTCCGGTAAACCGAAGCGAAGTCGGTAATATAATTCTGCAGGCTGGTCTTGTAGGTCGTGCTGTCTGAGCTGGAGATCGGGCTGAAGTAATTTTCTTCGACTGGGTGCCCCGGAGACTCTACCCACTGACTATTGTGTACTCCCCAAATCGGCGGGGGCTGTGGGCCGGGAGCCGGATCGTAGTTCCAGCAGTCGTCATAAAAGATCGGGGCAACTTTCAAACCGTGGTTGGTGGCGATCTCAAGCAGATTCTCAAACTTGCTTAGCAACCCGACTCGATCCGCCAACCAACTGAAATAGTGGAGATACACGGTGATGGTGTTCATCCCATAGGCTTCCGCGTATCGTAGCTCGCGATCGACCTCGACGGGATCGTAGTTGTTCCAAAAATCAATGGCGTTATCCACGCTATAGAGGTTGTTGTCGGCACCGACGATATTTGAGAAATCGTAAGTAGGGGACGTCACTTTTCGATAAGTCTTGATCGTAATGTTGCTAGCACTCATGCTAGGTCCGAACCGGCGGACACCAAAGGCGCCCGAGAGGAATGCGGGCTTCAAATTGTTGGTCGCATCGTTGATGCTAAGCACCTGCGCGTTATCCAGGTAGACCAAGAGCGCATTTCCCTTGGTAGCCACTTTCAAATGGTGGGTGCTTCCCGGAGTGATACTGGCGACCGGATACTGAATGAAGTTAGTCCAACTATAATCTTCGCGCCCGACCTGAAGTTGATTGCCACTAACATCGAGCCCGATGTAGTAACCGGTCAGAGTATCAAAACCGCCTGCCGATGGGTTGGTTACATGCACGATGAAGCCGGCGTTACCCGTATCTCCGGGCGCTGACGAACCGACCGTGACGTCAGCCTCGTAGGAAGCAGTATCATAGGTGTTGGCAAGAGCCACCGCCTTGTCTCCCAAACCGGTACTGCCATTAGGCTGTGGCGGAATCATAATCGTCTGCGGCGTTGAACCTTGTTGCCAGCCTTGCGTCGTACCGGAGGACACATAGGGAGTGAAATCGCTGAAGGTCAGCCTAACCGTGCTCCGAGAGGCGGGCGGTTTCGGGGGAACGTATGGAGTCTTGGTCGGCTCCGAAATCACCAGATTAGGTGGTGGCGCTTTTAAACCGAGTACGACTGCGGACGGTGGAACGGCGTTGTCGCCAAGCAGGGTGGGCGTGATCGCCCAGCTTCCGATCACAAAAGTGAGCAGGAAGCAACGGGATGCGATGACAGTTGGCATCTTCATAGGAGGGAGGCTTTCGCCACTTCGCGTCGGAGTGAGGGAAATGACATGGCCTGAAGCAAGGGATTACCTTGGGCGGCGATACCGGCAGCAATGCCTTTTCACCCGCGCCAGGAGTTAGACCTGAGCTGAGGACAACTCCTGCGTACGCGCAGCGGAATTGATTCATTTCTCTGGGGGGACGCTAGTCCAGAGAAGGAGAAGAAACCGGTTCGACCCCTCCATGGACCGGCACAGTTGTATGCGTTCGTCGTGAACGCACTAATCGGTCTCCTTTTTTGACCGTATTCGCAAACTGAATTTTGCGAATCTTAGGGATGTATCCCGTTAACGGGCTGCCGGCGGCAGCTTCGCGGCCGTCTGCTGCGAAGCCGCGCCGATCAGGTAGAATTTTAGATTGATCGCGGACAAGCCGGGTACTCGATTGCTGTTAGCTGTTCGAAGCCAATGAGATCCGTTGCCGTTGCTCGCCGAATATTTGCTCAAAGAAAGAGACCGATATTCGGTTCAGCTCTTCCGTACTCGCTTCACTTGAATCGACCCGGTCGGCCGATGTCTCACGTTGCTTGAGGCGCTCTTTATACATTTCCTGGCGCACTCGGTATTCCTTCCAACGTACTAATTCACTCATAATCCCATCCTTTCCTTGCATGCCTACCCGCTACACCCGGCCTTCGTTGGATTTCCTGAAAACCGAATCGACGGTATTGGCTGCAAGCAAGCACTTGCACGCTATTCGACCCATTGCAAGCGGTTACTTGCAATCGCACTTCGGTTTTTTCCTGTTTTTTGATGTCACAGAAACATCCCAGCCCTTGTCTATCCTGCAGCTGAGGTCAGAACCACGTATGAGTCGTCCGAATAAGAGCCAATTTTCCCGGATTTTTACAGAGGCGCAGGAGGAACAGTTTCTTCGCAACGGCTTCGTCAAACTGGAAAGAGCATTCCCCAAAAAAGTGGCGGAGGAAGCTTGCGCCATTCTTTGGCGGGAGTCTGGGTATGATCCGGGAAAGCCGGTAACTTGGACGCATCCGGTCGTCCGCATTGGGGACTGTGCCCAACCGCCGTTTCGTGAGGCGGCAAATACTCCAGCTTTGCGAGCGGCTTTCGATCAATTGGTTGGCGCCGGACGCTGGATCCCAAGGGAAAGCCTCGGTGGGTTTCCGATTCGCTTCCCGCACCCGGACGATCCGGGCGACACCGGATGGCACGTGGACGCGAGTTTTCCACCCGAGCATCAGGCAGGATCCTATTTCGATTGGCGTATCAATATCGAGTCAAAGGGCCGGGCATTGTTGATGCTTTTTCTTTTTTCAGATGTCACCGAGTTGGATGCGCCTACCCGCATTCGAGTCGGATCACACCTACGGGTCGCCCGCTTGCTAGCTTCGAAAGGACCTGAAGGTATGTCGTTCGTGCAAGTCGCTGATGCCTTGGAAGGGACAACCGGCGACTTGCCGGAATCGACTGCTACTGGCCCAATCGGAACGGTCTATCTATGCCACCCGTTCCTCGCGCACGCGGCTCAGCGCCACCGCGGAAATACCCCACGGTTTATGGCTCAACCTCCGCTTTACCAAAGGGACCGTTTCAATCTGGCGAGAAGTGACGAAGATTATTCGTTAGTAGAACGGGCGATTCGCTTGGGATTGTACGGGCACTAAGTGCGAGCCAAACGCTCAGAAGCCGGGAGAGACAACCGCAAATGAACGCAGATGGACATGAGACTTCGCAAGTGAAATCATTGACCACTCGCCGAACCTCACTCAACCAGTGCATCTTTAGTCCAGATCGGGCCTACCGGTACGTCTTACGTCACCGGTGCGCTGATATGACCTGCGAAATTGGCAAGCGGATCGCCTGGATCGCCTTAAATCCCAGTACTGCGGATGAGGTTACCCTCGATCAAACCTTGGCGTCAGTATGCCGTTATTCGAGAAGATGGGGTTTCTCGGAGGTGGTGATGCTCAATCTGTTCGCGTTTCGCGCCACCGATCCTCGCGACCTGAAACGTGCAAACGATCCGATTGGACCGGATAATAACGAACATCTACTGGCCGAGATTGGTAATGTCGACCGCGTTATCGCTTGTTGGGGCGAGCACGGTAAATTTCTAGGACGCGATAGACAGGTCGCGGATTTACTCGAGGTTTCGTTTGAATGCCTGCTGAGAAACAAGACCGGAGCACCCCATCATCCCCTCTATTTAAAGTCGAAAATCAGGCCTAAGCCATTCAGACTGCATCAGATTCGAAATTGAGCAACCAACCCGATTCCTAACACGCAGAACAGGATCGTCGCCGCTAACCCATATAAAAGCACCAGAAGCCGAATCATACTTACCTCCTTGTTGCAGCGAAGCTCCGATCACCTGCCAGGGTTTTCAAGGGAGAACCGAGGAGAGGAGTCAGGAGGGCACGGTTGACACGGATTTCAAATGGAGGGGAGCCGCTTTGGAACGTGCCTCAAAACCTTCTGATATTCTTTCCAGCGCGAGGAGGGCCGTGTTAAACAGGCGGCTCCCGCGATTACCCAGCGCGACGTTTTGTCCATCGGTCGGTTCGAACAAATTAATTTCTCGCGCCAAGAGACAAGCGGCGCGTTGAAACGTTTGCGGGAGCCGCCTGTTTAAAGAGATTTGCGGTGATACTCGCGCCACGACAAACATAGTAGGTCTACTAGCTACGATCCAAAGCGGCTCCCCTCCATGTGCGTCACTGATCTCCCCGCGTCCTCCTGACTCCTGGACTCTGACTCCTCTCCTTAGCCCTACCGCTTCGCTAGCCAGTCCCGCATCGCCTTAAGGCCGGCGGGCACGTAAGATCTTCCATATCCGATTCGGAACCGATCCTCAGGTAGCGGGGTAAGTTCTGACCAAAAGATGCTTGCCGGCAAGAGCAGGACGTTCGCTTCCTCAACTAGCCGACGCGCAAACGTTTCTACGCCATCCGCACCTTGATAACGTGGATAGCCGACGGTACCGGCATCCGGTGTTTTCCATTCAAAGACATCCGGGAAATCCGTGAAAAACTCGCCAACACATTTCAGGTTTGCGTTGATCAAAGAGCGGTTTCGATCAAGGATTCGCTCCCTCGCATTGAGCGCAATAACGGCAAGCGATTCACCCGGACCGGAGTTACAGATAGAGAGATAGTGTTTAATTCTCTCCATTCGTTCCAATAGGCCGCGGTCCTGCGCAGCGATCCAGCCGATGCGTAATCCGGGCAAACCGTAGACTTTAGACACCACGCTAATCGAGAGGCCACGCTCATAGTGATCAACCGCTGCCGGCAGCTGCAACGACGGCGTGCGTTCAATCAGCCGATAGACCTCGTCGGACAGCAGCCATAAGCCATGCTCGCGGCAGATTTGGATGAGTTCGTCGAATTCGGCGGGTGACAGCAATTTGCCGGTGGGATTATTGGGAAAATTAATCGCGATTAGCTTGGTGTTGGGCCTAAGGCGATCGCGAACCTCGTTTAAATCGAGTTTCCATTCGTTATCGGCGTCCAGGGCGACACCCGTCACTGCGCAGAGCGATAGGGCAATCGTCTCAAGTGACTGATAAGTGGGAGTGATCACAATGGCATGATCATCCGGTCCCAGTAATGCGTGCAAAGCGACATAGATAGCTTCTCCGCCACCGGCAAAAGCGAGCACGTTATCCGGAGACACGCTTAAGTAGGTAGAGGCGACCGAAGTGCGGAGTGCCTCGCCGCCGAAGGTCGGAACATATCCTAACCAAAGGCGCTCGAACGCCTCGCGATCGCTGGGCTCAGCCAGGCTCAGCAAGTCCGCAAGCGACATGCTCTCGGCATCCGAGGCAGTCATATGAAATCGAGCCGCAAATTCCCAACGAGCGAGATAAGTCTCCAGACGGAAATCGGGTAGAGGGGGCATCGGTGATTAGTGATCGGTGAGTGGTGGCGCCGGGCAGTAATCAATAACCAGTAAAGTCATGGATCTCAGTCCATTCCGATCACCGCACAGAGCTTCGAAGGCGTAACCGCTTTATAGTGTGAATAGAGTTTTAGCGTAGAGATCATTCAAGCTTCTTACAGAAACTGACGAAGCAAACGAAGGACAGACCGATAGTCCACCCTATCCCGCTTTGTCCTCCTACCCCTTCGTTTCCTTCGTTATCTTCTGTAAAGAATTTCCTCGTCATTGAGACTTACGCGGGGCGCGCAGGTTCTGGCCGTTTTGATGCAGCGTCACGGCGATTATTTTACCGGTTTCATCGCGTTCGAAATCCAATTGTGCATCCACAATTTTATAGAAAAACTTGTCGGCCGCACTAGCGTAGATAGGGAAGGCCGGCTGTCCGGTGAGCTGCGCCTGCAGCCGGGTGTCCTTTAGCGTGACGTCGAGTATGGCGCCGAATGAGAATTGATACTGACCCACGTAGTCCTGCAAAGTCGTCGGGCTTAGCGCCGTCTCTCTCGGTTCCGGTGGCGTTCCCGTGACACCTAGTTTCGGCGCTGCGTGATCACCATGCTGATGCACCACCATACCGATCACTGCTTCTTTGTCGCCGCGTGTAAAAGTGACGCGAATCAGGCCTACATTGGCGAAGAATTCATTCTTTGCTGACGGAAAGATAGGGAACGCTTGCTCACCGGTTGCCTGCAAGAAAAGCTGGTCGCCGGCCAGGAACACCTTCAAGAGGAGTTCATCCGCTAATTTATAGGTTCCAAGATATTCTTCCAGTTCTGAGCTAGGTACGACAATTGCCTTCTCCGCCGGCACTAACGGCGCACTGTCCTGCAGGGTAGCGAATCCCAAATCGTCCACGTCGGTGGCAGTGTTAGCAAGAATGACAACTCCCTTGTGGGTATCCCCGTCGAACCCTAGGAAACTTCTATAGCCGCCGGTGCCGCCGTTATGCCAGGTAACTCCGGTAGCGGTTGTAATCCAAGCTAAACCGATACGCATATTCGGGCTCATGTCTCGGCGCGGCCGTTGTGCGTATTTCATCGAGTCCGCTAAGGTAGTATGATCAACGCCAAGATTGGCCCTCAAATACCGCAACATATCATTAATCGTGCTACGAATCGCGCCGGCTCCAGCCAACGCTGCCAGATCCCAGTTCTCCACTGGTGCACCCGTTTCGTCATGTCCAGATGCCAGATGCTCCCGCATCGTTTCGCTAAACTGAGTGCCGCTCATGGTCATTCCCAGAGGTTGAAAAATCTTTTCGCGAACTAAAGCGTCGTAGGTCGTGTGTGCCGATTGGGCGAGTGCGTAGCCGAGCAACCCGAAACCAAGATTCGAATATTCGAAGGCTGCACCTGGATCACGCGGCAACTGGTATCCGTCCAAGAAAGCTTTAAGTTTTTCAGAGTCATAATCTGCATACGGATTACCAGGATCTTTGGGTGCAAGGTTGGAAGGCAGCCGGGGCAGCCCCAAATATTGGCTTCCGATCTCTTCGAGTGTGATTTTCTTTCCGCTCCGTTCCGGGATTTTGAAATCAGGCAAGAGATCTTCTATTGGGGTGTCCAAGTTAAAACGCCCGGAAAGCACGGCGTCAGCAAGCAATGTCGCGGTAAACGTTTTCGTGATCGACCCGATCTCGTAAACGGTATCACCGTCAGGCGACTTGCCCTCGTTGAGTTTACCAAAGGCGATAACCTCGCTCTTTCCGTCCACAACCACACCGAATATCAATGTCTGATAGGTACCGGCATCGACCCGCTCCCGCGCAGTCTTAGAGACTCGTTCCGGAATTAAAGTCGAATCCGCCGACGAAGTGTTGGCCATAAAACTTAGAAGCAGTATCCCTAACCCCAACCGGGGCAGCACCGGAATCAGACGCTGTCGCGCGCGCATAGAATCCAAATGTTAACCAGACAAATAACGCAGCCCAAAGCGTAAACAGTTTTGGGTCATTGACCTCATAGTACCTCTATGATAGGCGGTTCCCATGAGGAAACGGACGTCTCTCATTAAAATCATCGGCGCAGGTTTATGCGCTTTGTTTGTCTTGACGGCGGCCGGCAAGGTATTGGCCGAGGACTCAGCCTAGCTTCTTTGCTTCTGTTTTGGCTCAGTCTCTACATCCCTGCGAGATAATTCGCGGACGAGCAGGAGCTCATCCCTACCGGTTTTTCTTGCCGTTTATTCTCATATATGAGAATATGTCCCGTATATGGAACAGACGACCGTGGACCATTCCGATACCGATACCCGTTTGGCGCAGCGCCTGCGCGAACTCCGAATACAACGCTCCTGGTCGCTAGAAGAGTTGGCGACAAAAAGTCGGGTCAGTCGCGCAACGCTTTCCCGGATCGAAAACAACGAAGTCAGCCCTACTGCTTCTGTGCTCGGCAAACTCTGCGCAGCATTTGAGCTGACCATGTCCCGGCTACTGGCCTATGTGGAATCCGATCTGCCGGCGCTAGTTCCACGAAACGCACAGCCCATCTGGATCGATCCCGAGACCGGTTTTCGCAGACGATCCGTTTCACCTCCTTCGCCAGATTTTGAGTGTGAGCTTCTTCAATGTGAATTGCCGGCCGGCGCTCAAATTGACTATCCACTTCCACCGCGGCAGGGCTTGGAACACCACTTGTATCTAGAGTCAGGCGCCTTGGAATTGCGCGTCGACGGATCGACTCATCGATTAGCTGAGGGCGATTGTCTCCGTTACCGGCTGCACGGGGCAAGCTCATTCAGAGTGCTTACGCGACGTCCGGCCCGGTATTACCTAGTCATCCGATGAACGCGTCATCTATGAGTCCGCATCGGCCTCGCAAGCGAGGCGCGCTCCAGGGCATCGAGATCTTCAGGCTGGATAGAGATGGGCTGGCAAAGCACTTAGAAGCTGTTGCTGAAATCCTTCACGCTTGCGTGCACGACGGCGCCAATGTCGGTTTTGTTCTTCCATTCGATCTCAATCAAGCTAGCGCCTTTTGGGTACAAAAGATCGCGCCCGGCTTAGTTGCCAACACACGCGTCGTATTGGCGGCAAAGATTGACGACCAAGTGGCGGGCACAGTTCAATTGAATCTCGATACGCCGCCGAACCAACCGCACCGGGCAGACGTCTCCAAGCTTCTGGTCCATCCCAAATATCGGATGCTAGGCATCGGCCGTGCTCTTATGGAGCAGATCGAATCTTATGGTGTCAATGCGGGCCGGCGGCTTTTGACTCTCGATACAGCTACGGATATCGCTGAAAAACTCTATATTTCACTTGGATACGAACGTGCCGGCCACATCCCGGGTTATGCGCGCGAGCCGAACGAAGACCGCTTTGTTGGTACTACTATCATGTATAAAGTGCTGGGAGCAACGAAGGGAGCGGAGCGATGGAGGGCTGGAAAAACCGGCTATCCGCGTTAGTAAAGTGACTTGATGAAACGCTGACGTGCACCCCCCCGCGCGCGACGCGACCAACAATCCATTACTCCAACACTCCGCTACTCCATCCCCCCGTTTTCGACCGATGTTTAAAGATCATTTTTCACAGTCTGCAGCTGGCTACGCTGCTTATCGTCCGACGTATCCTATCGAATTGGTGAGATTTCTCGCCAATACTGCTATCCAAAAGGAATTCGCATGGGATTGCGGCTGTGGTTCCGGGCAACTGGCGACCTTGCTTGCGGAAGAGTTTGCCCAGGTATACGCAACTGACGCCAGCGCTAAACAGATCGAAAATGCGATCCATCACCCGCAAGTCCGTTATGCTTGCGCGCCGGCAGAAGCCAGCGGAGTCGACGATCAGGTTGCCGATCTGATCGTCGCTGCACAGGCAGCGCACTGGTTCGATCTGCCTGCTTTTTATCGGGAGGTCCGCCGCGTGGGTCGTTCCGGATCGGTCATCGCATTGGTGTCTTACGGGATTGTTAAGGTCGACGAACAATTGGATTCCATCATTGGACGGTTTTATTGGGACGCTATCGGCGCCTACTGGCCGCCTGAACGGAAGCATGTTGAGGCTGGTTATCGCTCACTCGATTTTCCTTTCGCCGAAATCCAAGCGCCGGATATGGCGATGAACGCCTCTTGGACGTTTCCTGATTTTATCGGATACGTGAATACGTGGTCAGCCGTGGCCGCCATGGAACGAGCGATCGGCCCAGAACCGCGTGAGCGATTCAGTCACGATCTAGGCGAAGCCTGGGGTCCGCCGGATGCGAAGCGGACCATTCGCTGGCCGCTATCCTTGCGAGTAGGGAAAGTGCGGTACGGATGAGCTCCAACTGGTCCGATTCTGGAACGTTTCGCGCTTGACTTCGAGCACGAGGACGAGCACGACCACGAGGACGATTCGAACCTCTTTCCTTGAACATCCTCTCTATCCAATCCAGCGTCGTTTACGGGCATGTCGGAAACAGTGCAGCGGTATTCCCGTTGCAACGCCTGGGGGTCGAAGTTTGGCCCATTAACACGGTTCACTTTTCCAACCATACCGGATACGGAAGTTGGGGCGGAGCAGTCCTACCGACACCGGTAGTCGAGGACATTGTTCGCGGTTTGAGTGAGCGCGGAGTTTTAGAGCAATGCGACGGCTTGTTGAGCGGGTATATGGGAGACGTTTCACTTGGGCGAGTCATCCTCGATGTGGTGCAACGGGTTCGAGCCCTGCACCCGTCAGCCGCCTACTGTCTAGATCCAGTCATGGGCGATACCGATCGCGGTTTCTACGTGCGCCCAGGGATTAGCGAATTGATGAGAGACGAGGGGCTTCCTTTAGCAACCATTATCACCCCCAACCAATTCGAGTTGGAATTTTTGGCGGGTCATCCAGTGGTCGATCTTGAATCCACTATGGCCGCGGTTAACCATCTTCGCGATCGCGGTCCGAGGGTCGTTTTGGTGACCAGTTTATCTCGGGCCGACAGCGATCCTGACCTGATTGAGGTATTCGCCGCGGATGAACAATCCGCTTATCTGATCGCTACGCCCAGGCTTCCTCTTTCGGTCAACGGAGCCGGGGACGCCACCGCCGCGATTTTCTTTGCACACTGGCTAACAGGCATCCCGCTCGCAGTTGCCCTAGAGAAAACAGTGAACTCGCTTTTTGCGGTGCTCGCGCTGACTGCAGAAAAAAACGCGAGAGAGATTCAACTCATCGGCGCGCAGGATCAAATCGCCAATCCGCCCACAAGGTTTAAGGCGGTCAAGATCCGGTGAGAGACCACAGATAAGTTCTCGAATACGCAAGCGTAGCAAAATCTCACGCAAAGACGCAAAGGCGCAAAGGTTAAGACACATGCAAATCTCGCGCAAAGCACGAGGACATCGGGGGGACGGTAACGGTTCTTACGGAGTGCACTTCCTGATGGTTCGTTCTATTTTCGCTCGCCAACCCCTGTACCATCGCTTCGACAATCTAAAACGCTTGGTTCTGCATGGTTTTAACCTTTGCGTCTTTGCGCCTTTGCGTGAGTATTTCCGTCTGTTTCATCATGTCTGAGCAATTGCAGCGTT
>JAFAZK010000174.1 GCA_019239825.1 Verrucomicrobiota bacterium
GCCAGACTTCGCCCAGTCGTCTAGACTCCTAGAGGCTACGTGGGGCCGGCCGCTTTAGACCGTTACCTGAAGGACACGCGATATTTGTTTGGGCCGGTGAATGGCCGCAAACTGTATTAAACGGGCGGCTCCCGGAAGCGTTTCAAACGCGTGATTGGTTGCCGGCTCGTCAGGCGAATGAATCATCTCCGAACCGTAACGATGGGCAGAACACAGCCTGCGGTAATTCCCGGGAGCCGCCTGTTTAACACCTTGTTTGGCCTTCCTCGCTCGGGCAAGAATATCACGGGCTCTTTAAGGCACGACCCAAAGCGGCTTGCCCGACGTAGCCTCTAGGAGTCTAGACGACTGGGCGAAGTCTGGCCCCCCTCCATTTGAACCTGTGGCCTCCTCTCGTCTTGCAGCCAACGGTCTAGGACGTATCCTTCAATTTATTATGGAACCGGGTGGAACGGAGTTAGCTGCTGCCGGAAAGCCAGGAGATTACGCGAACGAATCACTGGTCCCGGCTTTTCTATTCGATTTGGACGGCACGTTGGTGGACAGCGTCTATCAACATGTTCTCGCGTGGCGAGAAGCGCTAGAGAAAGCGGGAATCGAGTTATCGGTGTGGAGGATCCATCGCCGTATCGGCATGAGCGGCGGTTTGTTTATCAACGCACTTCTGCGCGAGACTGGTGGAAAGATTGATTCCGAGAAAGCGGATGAACTGCGCCGGCTGCACGCGGAAGCTTATAACCGGCAAAGTAAAACGGTTCGTCCGTTACCTGGCGCGCGCGAACTGCTTCGTCATCTCGCCGCTTTGAAGGTACCCCACGCGATCGCCACCAGTGGCCGTCTCGAGACTGCCGGCCCTAATTTGGAAATGCTCGGTCTGGCGCCGGGAACGCCGGTGGTGACTCGCGACGTGGTTCGTTACGCTAAGCCGGATCCCCATCTTTTTTTGGAAGCGGCAGCTCAACTTAGCGCCCCCATCACCAACTCGATTGTGGTCGGTGATAGTGTCTGGGATATGCTCGCCGCTAGACGGGCCAGAGCGCTTGGGGTCGGCCTGTTGTCTGGGGGATATGGTTCGGACGAATTAGAGCGAGCGGGTGCTTATCGGGTGTATCACGATCCAGCCGATTTGTTGGCGCATTTGGACGAGGTCGGAGTCAGACCCTGAGGGCGGTTCCCGACAACCGGCTCCGTAGGAGTCAAATCTCTATAGCTCGAGACCCAAAGAACGAGACCAGCTCCAGAGGAGCGACATCTGATCGAGAACCACCTTAGATGCCGCTCCTAACGGAGCTGGTTCTTTTTACGTCGCCGTAGCTATAAAGATTTCGCTCCTACGGAGCTGGTTCTTTTTATGTCGCCGTAGCTATAGAGATTTCGCTCCTACGGAGCTGGTTCTTTTTATGTCGCCGTAGCTATAAAGATTTCGCTCCTAACGGAGCTGGTTATAAGCCTGTCCGATACTGCGATCGAATAATAGGATTTCTGCGCTGATAGCCGGGGAATCGAGATTGTGTATTTTATATTGGTAACTTGCTCAGTTCCAAATGACCGCAACTTCAAGCTGGAGGGCTTTACGGAGCCCGACTTTTCGCAGGCTCTGGCTGGCAACGATTGTTTCGGGCACTTTCGTATCTGCGCACGACATGGCTGCCACCTGGACGATGAACAGCATCAGCCGGTCGACGTTATTTCTTTCCCTGATTTCGACTGCATCCACGCTGCCGTTTTTCCTTTTTATTCTACCGGCAGGCGCCCTGGCTGACACCGTTGAACGCAAGAAGGTCCTGTCCACAGCTTACATTTGGCTGGCCGTGTGCGCCGGCGGGCTTGCACTCTTGGGCTGGCTTCATCTCCTGACTCCATATCTCATTCTCGGGTCGGTATTTCTGATTGGGATGGGATTCGCGCTTAACGCTCCAGCGTTCTCGGCCGCGGTGCCTGAGATGGTTTCTAACGAAGAGCTTCCCTCCGCTTCCGTCTTGAGCGGCCTGCAGCTGAACATTTCGGCAATTGCAGGTCCAGCTTTGGGAGGGATGCTATTGCTCTTCGTCGGACCTAATACCGTTTTTTTGCTGAATGGTCTCTGTGCTCTGCTGGTCGTGGTCGCGGTTTCGTCGTGGAGGCCGCAGGTCTCGAAGCTTCCGCTCGAGAGTTTTTTCGAGTCGATGACTAGCGCCATCCGCTATGTTCGCTATTCGAGAAACGTCCGCATCGTTTTGATCCGTAACGCCATTTTTTCCTTCTTTATTTCTGTCATTCCGGCACTCCTGCCCGTGGTTGGTTTGAAAAAACTGCACCTTAGTCCTTCGAACCTCGGTCTGCTGTTTACCAGTATGGGTATCGGCTCAGTGATCGCCGCCGTGATCATTCTACCATGGGCGCGTGCGCGTTTTTCGCCGAACGCCTTGACCCGGTTGGCCGCGGTAGTTGGAGCTGCCGTTTCGGTTCTAATGGCGTTCGTCCGGGAAGAACCGCTATTTCTCTTAGTGGCCGCTGTCGCGGGGATCGCTTGGACCGTGTCCGCAGCCGAACTTTGGGTAGCGGCTCAGCGCGCGATGCCTGGATGGGCGAGGGGGCGCATGAATGCGACCGTTATCATGGTGTCACAGGGCGCTATGGCCCTAGGCGGGATCCTTTGGGGTACGATCGCAGCGACGGCGGGAGTACAAACGTCGCTGTTGGTTCAAGCTGTCGCCATCGTGTTTGTGCTCGTCCTAATGGTTTTACTGGGTAACCCCTGGTCTATCGACTTCACGATGACCGCCGATCTCAATGCGGTGCCGGCGACAGTGATGAACGTCGGTTACAAAATGTTGTATCGGCCGGACCCGAAAGATGGGCCGGTCCTGGTAACGCAAGAGTTCGAACTGAACCGCGCCGGAGGAGCCAAGTTTGTCGAAGTGATGCGGGAAGTGCGGTTGGTCTATCTACGGAATGGCGCCTACAGCTGGCAGTTGTTCGAAGATCCGACCCGGAACAATACCTTTCGTATGGAAGTGATGGTTCCCTCTTGGACTCAATATCTGTTGCAACAAGACCGGATGACGAAGACCGACCGTGAGCTTATCGAGCAGGCTGAATCACTGCATGTGGGTGAAAAGACACCGGAAGTCCGGATGTATCTTGGTGTGAATAAGGAGCTCCTGTCGTATAAGCGAAAGAACCAGCATGGTTGACCGCTAATGGTGACCACGAATGGACGCGAATACACAGCGAACCGCAGACGGACGCAGACTTACGCCGGATGGGGGCTATCCTCCGGCTTGACCTTGGAGTAAGATATCTTGGCCCGCCGGGAATTGGGCCAGGAGACTAAGATTGTCCCCGAAGAACATGAGCGTCCATCGCTCAGCCGGTTCGCCTTGCCCGAGCTCCAGCCGTTCAATCAATAGGGTATTCTCGCCTTGCCAAGTTCCTTTAGCCGCCGTGACTCGAGGTGAACCTTCTAATCGATCACTAAGACCATAATAGACTAGTTCCCCTTTCTGATAATAGCCGTCGAATCCGATTGGACCGGTAAACTTCAAGCTCGCGGTCGTGTCGCTGGGGTAAGTTTCCAGGGCGTAGTGTGGCCACGCATCGGCTAAATACAATGACAACGATTTAATATGTAAGCTATTAGGTGGAAATTGGTAAACTTTTCCAGAGATAGCCGCAGATAGGCTCGAAGCCGAACTGACTTCTGTGCGTTTCTGGGTTGATACTTCGAGTAGTTTGTTTGCCAGCAGCTTCGCGCCAGCAGAATTGCTAGCAACTTTCGTGTTCGATTTTACGGCGGCAGTGACTAGGTCCACGAACTGGCTGAATGAATAGCCCCCTCGACCCGTGGTTACCACCACTATGTCGAGATCAGGAAGCACCATAATAACCTGCCGGTGATAACCCACCGCCATATAGATATGCTTGTCTGGAAGCGTCCAGAAAGAGTTAGAATAGTATAGGCCCGGTTCCCAGCTGGTATGCATATCCACCGTGGCGTGCTCAATTTGTTCGATCCAAGCCGGAGGAATCAGCTGCTGGTCTTCCCACACCCCGTCGCGTAGGTATAAATAACCGATCTTGGCCATGTCGCGAGGCTCCAAATACAATCCAAAGCCTCCGGATGAATTACCTTGAGGATCCTGGCGCCAATAAACGTCCTTGATCCCTAGTGGGCCAAACAGCTTGGTTTTTGCGTAATCCAACGCTGTCGTACCGGTGAGCTTGGTGAGAATGGCGGACAAAACATGTGGATTACCGCTGTTATAGTTAAAAACATCTCCTGGGGCATTCGGCATTGGTCGATCAAGAACGTATCTTACCCAGTCGGGGCTACGTTCCATTGCCACCATCGAGAAGGGATAACCGGCAAGCGGCTCGGTCCAGTCGAATCCCGACGTCATGTTCAACAGGTTCTGAATCGTAACAGCTGTTTTCCTGTCGTCGAGGTTAGCCACCTGGTGAGCATCAAAAAAATCCAGCACCCTGTGCTCGGGACTGTCGAGCAATCCGTCCTTCCAGGCGATCGCCGTCAATGTACTTATCACTGCCTTAGTAACGGAGTTTACCGTGTGAGGAATTCCGGCGTCATAAGGTGCGTAGTAGGCTTCGGTGACGATTTTTCCGTGCCGGATGACCAAAATGCTGTCGAAGCTGTGTTTCGTTCCGAAGTCGACTAGTCCAGCTAGATCTGCTGAAGCCATGCCTTGTGCCTCAGGGGCAGACGTTTGCCAACCGTTCGTTGGCCAGATTGGCGTTGTTGTCTCCTGAGTTGCGGCTAACCCGTTACAATTCATGGCTGCAAATGTGAATGCGCCCAGTGCAACCGCCAAGAAGCCCGAATTCTGACTCCGTGCATCACGCAACCGGAGTTCTACCGCGTTTAGTTTCATACCGCGACTGACTCCTTTCGATGATAGTGAGACTCTCGCACCAAAATGAACGCCCGCAAACGGCGAGGGAATGGAGTGGTACAGTTAATGAAGCGCCTGGAGGGGAGCCGCTTTTGACTGTTGCCGGACCCATGGCACGATCGCGCGAAAAATCTTGGCGTTACCCAACGCGATGCTGCAGGCGGCTCCCGGGAACGTCTCTGCGTGCGGATTACCTGAGCGATGTTCTATTCTGATCAAATAACGACGCTATAGGTCGTAGCGGCATCAGGAGACGTTCGCGGGAGCCGCCTGCCAACGCACCGCTGAGCTGGCAAACCCAATGTTCTAATAGCGGTTGTCCAACTTTGTACAGTCAAAAGCGGCTCCCCTCCAGACACTCCGTCACTCGAACACGCCATTGCTTCGTTCGCGCGGTTTCAAGTACGAGGGTGCTGGTTATTCGATCACCCAGGCGGTTAGTTGGCCTCTAGTTTGACGAGGGCGTCCAAGAGAGGGTAACTGCGAGGGTGGCATGGGCTCGACACTAGCGTTGACGAAGCTCCATCGCCGGTTAACTCTGATATATTTAGTCACTTTCTTAGCGAAGTTAATCGCTTTACCCTCAGACACTTGAGACTGGCTAGCGATGATGACTTTTAGCTCCCGATTGGCGAGCGATTCTCCTGTGATCATCGACGCACGCATGATGCCCGCGAATCCCGGAACTACACGATCACGCAAAGTAATCAGACGATAGAACTGACTCGAAGACGACATATCCCAACTCCTTTCGTTAGGGTTGTGCCTAACCAATGTTCTACGGCCTGGCGGTTGCCGAGTCAAATTCCAGAGAGGCGATCCAGCGGTCTCGTCCCACAGGTTGCGACACCTTTCCCGACACTCCACTACTCCATCACTCCACTACTCCATCACTCCATCACTCCATCACTCCATCACTCCATCACTCCATCACTCCATCACTCCGCTGCTTTGTTCCCGCCTGTTTCGCGCACGAGGACGAGCACGAGGACGTAATTGCGGTGCACGGGCGGCTAACTGCTTAGCCCCCGGTTTCGCGAACATGGCCAACTTGGCAGATACACCGATATTAGGGCTTGCGGCGGGCGAAGACCGCGTCTAGATAGGTGTATATACACTCAGATTAGGGTTTCAGCCTCTATCTTCTAATGATAGCCAATACTACAACGGGCCAGGGTAACCTACCAAATCGCCGCCATTATCCTTTTCTGGTGGTCGGAACAACTTTCGTCACGCTGGTTTCTGCTGCCGGCGTGTTATCGTCGCTAACCATGTTCGTACGGCCGTTCGAAGCTGAATTCGGATGGTCCGCCGGTCAGATCTCCGGTGCTCAAGCTCTGCAGATTGGGCTTTTTGGCCTGACCGGGCCGTTCGCGGCCGCAGCCATGGAACGGTACGGGGTCCGCAAAACCATTGCCGGCGCGCTGGCACTGCTTACCTGTACGTCCTTGTTGATAACTCGCGTAAATGCAATCTGGCAATTGCTGCTCTGTGCCACGTTCGTCGGCATCGGCGCGGGTTCAATCGCTCTGACGCTCGGCGCGACGGTGGCGAATCGCTGGTTCGTCAAGAACCGCGGAACGGTGATCGGGATTTTCACCGCGGGCAATGCCACTGGTCAGCTCGTATTTTTGCCTATGTTTGGCACGCTGATCGAGCACCAAGGCTGGCGCGTCTGCGCGTATATCCTGTCCGGCCTTATGGTGACGCTTATTTTGGTTTTCTGTTTGCTGATGCGTGAACGTCCCGTGGATGTGGGGATCCCTCCTTGGGGCGGCAAAGCCATCGAGCCGGCTCCCACGCACAAGCGGAACCCCTTAAGCGAAGCTTTCGCTACTTTGCGACATGCATCGCACTCCAGAACATTCTGGTTGTTAGCAGGTTCCTTTTTTATCTGCGGAGCCAGCACCAACGGACTCATCGGCGCACACTTGGTTCCAGCCTGCGGCGATCGGGGAATTCCGGAGACCCGGGCGGCAGGGTTGCTGGCGCTGATGGGACTCTTTGATTTGGTCGGGACAACCATGTCGGGCTGGCTTTCGGACCGGTGCGATTCGCGCTGGTTACTGTTCTGGTATTACGGCCTCCGCGGCTTATCCCTATTGTTTCTGCCGTTCGCCTTCGGCTTGGGGCTGTTTGGTTTGCCTTTGTTTGCGGTGTTCTATGGGCTCGATTGGATTGCAACGGTTCCACCAACGATTCGGATTGCGACAGCCGCATTTGGCCGGGAACGCGCGCCCATTGTTTTTGGATGGATCGCGACAGCCCATCAGATAGGTGCGGCGTCTACCGCTCTGGCCACGGGTTGGTCACGGACAGCGAGTGGCACCTATGACACTGCTTTCGTGACCAGCGGTGCGCTCTGTATACTTGGCAGTATGCTAGTGTTATGCATTGCTCGCCGGCCTCAGATCCTGCCCACGGTTGCCGAGGCAACAACGTAAGCCGGAAAAAACTCACGCAAAGACGCAAAGGCGCAAAGGTAAAACCTAAAATCTAAATAGTTGCGAGCCATCCCAACGGCCAAAAACGAAAACATCATCATAGAAAGCCACAAAGATCACGAAGACAGAAATGGGTGCGTCCTCTTCGTGGCCTTTGTGATCTTCTGCGAATGAACTGTTTCTTAGGTTTCACCTTTGCGCCTTTGCGTCTTTGCGTGAGTTTTTGAATTGTTTGGTCGTGGCGACTTGGTCTTTCAGGTGCGGATATGAATATGGCGGATGAAGTCATTCAGGATCGTGTGCCACCATCGAAGCTTGGTCCTTGTACCTGTACCGATATTCGAAGAGCCGCCCGGAAGTTAACTTCGCTGTATGACTCGGCGTTAGCGCCGGTGGGGATTACCATTACTCAGTACTCAATTTTGGCGAGTATCGGTCGAGCAGGGGACCTCAGTCATACAGTATTGGCAGAGAAACTTGGTATGGACAGGACGACCCTGACTCGCAATCTACGGCCGCTGATCGAAGCTAAGTGGGTCGTGGTAGGCAGCGGTGAAGACCGCCGGCAACGTTGGTTGCACTTAACTACAGCCGGGAAAACGAAACTGAAGCGCTGTCTGCCATTGTGGGAAAAGGTACAGAACGAATTCGTATCTGAGATAGGCGCCCAGCAGCTACAGGACCTGCGCACGCTGCTGCGGCTGGTTGAGTCAGCGGTGGTTAGCGCGGGTAGTGCGGAATGAGCGGGCGCAATCCGCAGAGCGTGCTTCGCTTACAAGTCCGATAGCCTAAGGTACCCGAGTCCTTTCATCCCTGCGGGATAAGCCCGACGAGTCCCTTCAGGGCAAGGCGTTCTCCACGAAATCAAATAACGACAACGGAGCCCTTCGAGGCAATGGCTGCTAGGCCTTGTCATAACGCTCTAGTTCCACGACTCATAGAGCTATGTCGAGCCAAGACAGACGACCGATTATTATTGATACTGATCCGGGACAAGATGATGCGATTGCTATCCTTTTCGCCTTGGGTGCGAGCGACCGGCTAGATCTCCGGGCAATCACGGCAGTGGCGGGTAATGTTCCCCTCAGTTTAACCGCAAAGAATGCACGGATCGTTTTGGGGTGGGTTAACCGGACCGATATTCCGGTTTATGCCGGATGCCCGAGACCGCTCGTCCGTGAGCCGGTCACCGCCGAACATGTGCACGGTGAGACTGGGTTGGCGGGAGTACCATTGGAGGAGCCCGGGGTCGAGCTAGAGAATGGGCATGCGGTTGATTTCCTAATCAAAGCTTTGGTAAACCCTTGGCCCGCACCTATAACGCTCTGTCTCCTTGGTCCAATGACGAACCTGGCGGCCGCCTTGGTTCAGGAGCCAGATATCCGGCACGGCATCAAGGAAGTCGTGTTGATGGGCGGCGGATATCATGTGAGAGGAAATGTAACGCCTACCGCTGAATTCAATGTTTATGCGGATCCGGAGGCAGCCGCCGTGGTTTTCGGGAGTGGAATTCCAATTGTGGTTCTGCCGCTCGATGTGACCCATCAAGTGCTCAGCACGAAAGCGCGGGTTAGCCGTTTGGAAAATCTTGGCAACCGGGCCGGGGCGTTGATTGCCGCGATTCTGCGATCTCACGGTCTGATCGAAAATAAACAAACGGCGATAGATGGCGGTCCGTTACATGATCCAACGGTAATTGCTTACCTGCTGCAACCCACGCTGTTTTCGGGAAGAATGGTAAATGTTACCGTTGAAACGCGCGGTGAGTTTACGGTAGGTGAGACCGTAGTTGACTGGCATGGAGTCACTAACAGATCGGTCAACGCGCTTTGGTTGAGCCAGGTTGATAGCGACAGTTTCTATACGCTGCTCACGGACACGGTGAAGCGGCTGCCGTAAATCAGCAACCGCCCGCAACAACTGAGTCGAAGCAGGAGCCTCCGGATGAGCGGGAGCTCATCCCTACCGAGAGTTAGAACGCGTAGCGCAGCCCAAAATTCACTTGCATGAAATTGTTCCTGCGCTGGTTAACGAAGTTGTAGTCGGTTTCACCGAATACGCCGATGTGAGGCGTGAACCGGTATTCTAAGCCGGCGCCGGCGTTACCAAGCACGTTGTTTTCTCGGTTCCCTTGGTTTCCTGGCCTATGGAAACTATTTGTGACAAAGTTTCCAAATGTTCCGCTTTCGGTGAACACGCCGCCGATACCGCCAAATGCGTAGGGAGCCAGATGCACGTTCGGAAATACACGGTCGAGCGGATAACGCAGAACCACATCGGCCTTAATGTCTCCCGCGTTATTATCACCTGGCATGGTATTTAGAACTGCACCTTGGAGCCTGAATCCTGCGTATAGCCATGGGAAGTAACTAAGGTCGACACCGCCTCCCCAGCCGTGTTCGCCTACGGACCCGAAATTCTCGCCGAATCCTTTTGCGTAGGTCGCGAACGCACCCACGTCAAATTCGCCCGCCCTGAAAAACGATTCGACTGGCGGCGCAGGTGGAGGCACGGGTTCTTTGTTGCTAACCTCGGTTTCACCGGCCAAGACGGTCGTTGCTGAAGCCAAGACCGCTACCATCGCTGACACAATAACCTTATCCATGCTTTTTTATTTGTTACAGATACAGCTCCGGCGGGACAATCCATGTACCGCCTTTGTTCAATATTTAATACGTACTGCAGGAGTTCGAGGTTGCAACGAGAAAGAAAAAAGTAGGCAGGAGCAATAATTGTAGAGATCCGCCGCGGCGAATTGAAAGACAGAGCCCGGAGCGATGCGGATATGATCTATTAAGTTTTCTTAATAAAATCACAAAGTTAACAAAGGGAGACAGTTATCTGTGTGAGCTGTATAATTCTAGATTAGATACGCTTGCAAATTGCCGGGCGTTGCATCATTCCGAGTCCTCCCTTTAGTCTGACAGGACTAAGCCGAGGTGCGGCCAACACCGTCGCGTAGCAACTACAACGGTTACAGGCAATTGGTGGGGCGAGGCTCCCGAAAGACCGCACGTCAGCCAGGAAAAATCGACGGATACCGACTGACTTGCTCGGTTAGGTCGAAAAACGCGCCGAGCCGTGGCCTAGCGCTAAACCACGGCTCGGCAGGCATACCTTTCTAGAGACGCGCCTTTGTCAGACAAGACTAACGGCTCCGCGAGAACGTTGTGCCGTTCGGGAGCCTCGCCCCACGGAATTGGGGCGGCAGCCGGGCACCACGATTTCCGCCCACCAATCACTTCTCACCTCTCACCCGTTCGAAGCGCGCCCGACTTGAGCATGTTGAAACTTGATGCTTGCTCAGGGCGAGCTTCTCACGGTTCACTTGCTTCCGTGATGCTTGAGCTGGTCGATGATGACGGCGCCGACGATGATGCAGCCTTTGACGATCTGTTGCCAATAAGCGGAAACGTTGGTGAGGTCGAGGATGTTGTTCAATACGCCGATAATGAGAGCACCGACGATAGTACCTGCTACCGTGCCGATTCCGCCGGCGGATAGCGAGGCTCCGCCGATAACCGCTGCGGCGATCGCGTCGAGTTCGTAACCGACTCCTTGTCCGGATTGACCTGAACCAATTCGCGCTGACACAACTAACCCGGCTAGTCCCGATAAAAGTCCGGCATACACGTACATCAACATCTTGTATTTCGAGACGTTGATACCTGAAACTCGGGCTGCCTGCTCGTTGCCACCGATCGCGTATATGTATTTGCCGAATTTCGTTTGCGAATACAGAACGTGGGTGATGATCGCCATTATTACCAAAATCAGAATGGGAACAGGAATTCCCAAGAAATCGCCTTGGCCAATAAAATTGTAGTCGTCGGTTAAATCGGAAACCGGCCGCCCACTAGTGTATAAGTAGGCCAGGCCGCGGATGGTAGTTAAAGTGCCCAGCGTTGCGATAAAAGGTGGTATCCGGGTTTTAGCCACCAGACCGCCATTGAGTAGTCCAACCAAAGCGCCAACGGCGCACGCGGCTAGCACCGCCACAAACACTGGTAAATTGAGGCCTTTGTAGTAAGCGGCGGCGTAATCGGGCAACTGGGCAAGACTAGCGGCAACCACGGCAGAGAGTCCAACGACGGAACCGGATGATAAATCGATCCCTGCGCTAACGATAACACCGGTAACCCCGAGAGCGATCAACCCGACAACGGACATCTGGCGGACGACATTGATCAGGTTAGTTGGGCTTAGAAAAGCAGGCGACAGAATCGATGCCACGACCAGCATCGCGATGAACACCAGAAAAATGCCGTATTTTCTGAAGATGGTTTTGAATAAACCGCCTGACTGACGCTGCTTTGCAGTTTGAGCCGGCGCGACTGTTGCGGGAGTGGCCATAACTATATGCGTTTAGCGTTCGGGGTTCGGCGTTTGGCGTTCGGCGCTGATCGCTTATGCGGCCAGTTCGGTGGCGATCTTCATGCCCGTCGCCATTTGCAGGATTTTTTCCTGGGTTGCTTCCGTCCGAGTTAATTCGCCCACTTTGTCGCCTTCATGCATCACCATGATGCGGTCGCTCATCCCCAAAATTTCAGGTAATTCCGAGGAAATCATAATGATTGAACGGCCGGAGCGGACGAATTCAGTCATTAACCGATAGACTTCGGATTTAGCTCCTACGTCGATGCCTCTAGTTGGCTCATCGAGTATAAGCAGGTCCGGATCGGTAAGAAGCCATCGGGCTATCAACACCTTCTGCTGATTACCCCCAGACAGGTTCTTGATAATTTCTAACAAGCTGGGTGTTTTGATGCGCATTACCTGCCGCATCCGTTCGCAATCGTTTTGCAGCTTACGGAATTTAACAAAAGGGCCGGCTAGATAGCTGTGGATGTTCGCGATGAACATATTTTCGCGGACGCTGGCATTGATGTACAGGCCGGTGAGTTTGCGGTCCTCGGTTAGAAGAGCCATTCTGGCGGCGATCGCATCTTTCGGTGACTTGATCGGGACGGTTTTACCATTGATGCGGATGCTCCCCTGGTGGGTGCGGGTGACGCCGAAAACGCCTTCGATTAATTCGGTGCGTCCGGCACCCATTAGACCCGCGAGCCCGAGAATCTCGCCTCGCCGAACTTGGAAACTAACATTTCGAAAACCGTGGCCGCTCAAATTTTCTACATCTAACATTACGTCCCCCACGGAGACCGTCTCCTTATGGAACATGTCCGTAAGAGTCCGGCCTACCATCTTCTCGATCAAGATCGCTTCCGTCAGCTTGGGAGTGGCCTCGGTGCCCATGTACTGGCCGTCTCGGAACACGGTGACTTCATCCGTGATCTTAAAAACTTCGTCCATCTTATGAGTGATGTAGATGATGGCGTGTCCCTGGGCCTTAAGCGATCGGATGATAGAAAATAGGACACCAACCTCCGCTTCCGTGATAGCCGAAGTCGGTTCATCCATGATAATGAGATCCGCATCATAGGAAACGGCCTTAGCGATTTCTACCAACTGGCTTTGAGCGATGCTGAGCTCTACCATCTGCGCTGTTGGCTTGATTTTAATTTTCAAACGACCCAGGAGTTCGGTCGTCATCCGGTTCATCTTCGGCATATCCACCAGGCCGTACCAAGTCAGCGGTTCCCGGCCTAGATAGATATTCTCGGCTACGGTCATTTGCGGGATCGGGCATAACTCCTGGTGGATCATGGAGATCCCTTTGGATAGGGCATAATGCGTGCTGGTTATCTGCAGCTTTTCGCCTTTGAAAGTGATCGTTCCTGAGTCCGGCACATAGATGCCGATCAGGCATTTCATGAGCGTTGATTTGCCGGCGCCGTTTTCGCCCATCAATCCGTGCACCGTGCCTTTTCGTACCCGTAGCTGTACATCGTTCAATGCGCGGACACCGGGAAACCCCTTGGAAATGTTTTCCATTTCGAGCACGTAATCGTTTCCCATAAGCCTGAGGCGCTACGCGCCAATGACAAATGACAAATGACAGATGACAAATTGGACGTTTCGTGGAACGCAAAAGAGTTTCATTCCAAGTTTCGGCGGTGGTCCAACGGGCGTCGATCCTATCGGCCTAGGCAAGCGAGGCAACGCTCCACAAGGCTGAATTTGTCATTTGTTATTTGTCATCTGTCATCGCGCGTAGCGCTGACCGCTACGCGATCATTTCATGTACTGCTTGTAGTTTTCTTTGGTGACTTTCTCGTACGGGATCCAGATTTTCCCATCCACCACTTTCGGGTTTGGCTGTTTCTTAACCATTAAGTAAGCCGCGTTAACCGCTTCTTCGCCCTGGCCAACTGGATTTTGGAAAACCGTGTTGTTAAGCTCGCCTTTCTCCATCGACTCTAGAGCGTCATGGCTTCCGTCAGTGCCGCCGACTGGAATCTTACCCGCCTTTCCGGCTGCCTTGATGGCCTGGAGAGCGCCAAGAGCCATCTCGTCGTTATTCGAAGCGACGCCGTCAATCTCTTGTCCGGACGCAAGCCAGTTCTCCATGATCGTTTTGCCCTGTTCACGTTTCCAGTTTCCCGTCTCTTCCCGGATGACTTTAATGTTAGGGAACTTCTCCTTAACTATTTTTTTGATCCCATCGGTGCGTCCGATCGCGGCTTCATTACTGAGCTCGCCCATCAGGATCACGAGATTGCCTTTGCCGCCCATCGCTTTGCCGAGTTCTTCCATGTTCATGATGCCGGCTTCGATCGAATTGGACCCGCAATAGACAACACTTTTCGGCAGATTCGACGGCAGGCGGTTCACATAGACTAACGGTTTTCCGGCCGCGACGACTGATTTGGTCATTGGTCCGGTGGCAGCGGTATCGACGGGCAAGATGACGATGGCGTCCATGCCTTGGGCCAGGAAGTTCTCGACCTGGCCGACTTGCTTATTGGTGTCGTTGTTCGCATCAACAATCGTCAGGTCGACCTCTGGGTGTTGTTTACCCCAAGCGATCATGGCATCTCGGACGTAGGTTAACCAAACGTCGTCGAAGAGAGCCATCGCGACGCCGATTTTGACCTTTTGCTGGGCCATCGCAGGGGTGTTTCCGATCGCCATGGTGAGCATGGCGACAGCTGGAACGAGAACGTTCGCGAGTTTTGGGAATTTCATTTCTTTGCGTTTTGGGGGGTGCTCCGATAGAACGGAGGATGAAGTTTCTATTTAATCCTTTCCGGGGGTTTATTGCCAGTTTGGCTAATCCGTCCCCGAGCCGATAACGCGGGTAAGCGCATCGTGCTGGGGCAAACGAGGGGATTTCGTTTGGTTTCGAATTGATAATAGAATGAAATAGATTTCGCAAGTAAAACCAGGCCTGGTCGCGCATCGAGACTCTATCAATAAGAGGCTTCGATATGCTCGGACCGGCTGGCTCAGAACGAACACTGGTATTCTGACAGGCGGGGCGAACCTGGATAGCCCGAAGGAAATGCCGGTTTCGAATCGAAAATGGCGGAATAGCCGCGACAGACATCGCCAAGGCTATGCCGGTCGAGAGAGCGCAAAGATCACAAAGAAAGACGAATAGCCGCAAAAAGGCGCAAAAGCGCGAAAGAATTTAACAAACTGTTATAGGCGGCGATTTTCTCGGGCGTTTGCTGCGCTTGGTCGATGGGCTCTGGTTCACCCAGGATTCCGGCGTTGAAGACACCCAGAGCGGAGAACCGATCAGGATGAACGAACCCGATCTACAAACGCCGAACGCCAAACGCCAAACGCTTTGATATCCGCCCTCAATACAGCCGCCGGATCGCGCTGCTGCAACCTTCCAGATTGCGACTTTCCCGGACGTTATATATCGGCTTTCCCTGCGACTCGTAGAAGGTCCGCATGATCATCTCAGCCAGCAGGCCAAGTAGAATACACATCATGCCGATCATAAACGTCATCACCACGATGAGAGGAACCGGCGTTGTGATGAACGAAAAGCCGCTAAAGATCTTCAGGTAGAGCATCCAGAGAAAGGCCAGGAAGCTTACAACTAGGCTAAAAATGCCGCACCCGCCGAAGACGTACATCGGTTTCTGGGCAGCGCTATCCAGGAATTTTACCACCAAAAGGTCGAGAAGCACTTTGGCGACCCGTTCCAAGCCGTACTTAGAGCGACCGGCACGTCTTGGGTGATGGTTGACAACCACCTCTGTGATTTTGGCTCCATGCCAGGAAGCGTAGATAGGCAGGAATCGGTGCATCTCGCCATACAGCCTGATCCCGTCCACCACTGTTCTTTTATAGGCTTTCAGCGAACAACCGAAATCGTGGAGCTGCACACCCGACACAGCCGAGATGAGCCGATTCGCCAGTATGCTAGGTAAGTTTCGCTGAATGAAATTATCCTGCCGATCCTTGCGCCAACCTGATACGACGTCGTAGCCCTGCTCCAACCGTTGGAGCATTTTGCCGATATCCGCAGGGTCATTCTGGCCGTCGCCGTCAATCGGTATAAGAATATCGCCGCTGGCAAAATCAAATCCGGCCATCATTGCGGCAGTCTGGCCGAAGTTACGCCGAAAATGGATCACTCGGGTTCGAGGGTCCTGATCAGCAAGCTCGTTAAGAATTTCCTCGGAGCCATCGGTGCTGCCATCATTGATGAAGAGGATCTCCCACGTTCTACCCAATCGCCCCATTTCATCACGGAGATTTTCGAACAATTCTGTGAGCGTATCCGCTTCGTTGAAGACCGGAACAATCACCGAGATTTGTACGGGCTGGTTGGCCTGAGCTTTTTCGTCCTTTAAAACGACCTCAGGGCTCGTCTTTAGAACGGCTGACTCATTTGAACCCATGGACTGCAGTTAATCTGTAGGACTTGAGTTGAAGCGCAACCGTTATCAACGGACTTCTAGGGAGGCAAATTCCGCCACCGCTGAGATGACCCGGTTCTGCTCGTCCTCGGTTAGCTGGTTATGGAAAGGCAAACGTAGCAGTCTGCCGCTAATTTCTTCGGTAACCGGGCAATCGCCTTCTTGATAACCAAATCCCCGGCCCATTGGGGAAAGATGCAGCGGGAGATAATGAAACGCGCTCTCAATGTTCTTCGAGCGCAAAAACCTCATCAGCTGATCGCGGCGGCTCTGGTCGGGAAGGAGAACATAGAACAGGTGGGCTGCATGTTGGCAGTCGGCCGGAACGAAAGGAAGTGAAATGCCTGTACGTTGCGCTAACGGCTGAAGCGCATCGTAGTAGCGCTGCCAGAGGGAATGCCGGACAGACTGAATCTGTGCAGCCTGTTCTAGCTGGGCAAAGAGAAAGGCTGCTTGCAGGTCCGAAAGAAGAAAGCTCGATCCAATATCGACCCAGGTGTATTTATCGACCAGGCCGGCAAAAAACTTTTTGCGATTCGTGCCTTTTTCCCACAAAATCTCCGCTCGCTCGATGAAGCGTGCATCGTTGATCACTAGCGCGCCGCCTTCACCACAGGTCACGTTCTTGGTGTCGTGAAAACTTTGCGTCGCGAAGGTGCCGAGACATCCTAGCGGACGCCCTTGATACTTGCCAAATAATCCATGAGCGTTGTCCTCGATTATCGGGATTCCGTGTGTCTTAGAGATTGCCAGCAGCGGTTCCATGGCGCACGCAACACCTGCATAGTGAACGATGGCAATCGCTTTCGTCCTGGGGGTAATGAGGCGTTCAACCAGCGCTTCGTTAATATTGAGAGTGTCCGGGTGGATATCGGCAAAAATCGGTTTTGCGCCGCGGAGGACAAAAGCATTGGCGCCAGAGACGAACGTGAAAGAGGGAACAATCACTTCGTCGCCCGAGCCGATGTCGAGCAGGATGGCACACATCTCGAGCGCCGAGGTGCAGGACGTCGTCAAGAGCACCCTCTCAGACCCGATCTCTTTTTTTAAGAGCTCCTGACAGAGGCGCGTAAAATGACCATCGCCGGAAATCCGCTGCCGCGTGACCGCGTCCCGCATGAACTCAAGTTCTTTTCCGGTCAGGGCGGGAGCACTTAACAGAATTTGAAGATCGCGCTGCATTGGTAGTTTTCCTTCAATGATTGATGGGCGAAAGCTCCTTAGGGGCTTCGGCAGCGCGATGGACCTTGGCGATAATGCTGTAAGGCCGACCTTTCACTTCCTCGAACATGACAGAAAGATAGGTGGCGATGATGCCCAAACTGAAAATGGTCAGACCGCCAAGAAACCAGGTTGAGATAATCAGGGAGGTCCAGCCGTCCGGTGTGGCAATGCCTAAGAGATATTGAATCAGGACAAACAATGAATACACCGCAGCCAGGCACACAATGATCGCTCCGATGTAACCGATAAAGATTAGCGGACGATTGGAAGACATCGTGATCCCGTTGATAAACAAACGGATGCGCCGGGCCAGTGTGTAAGTCGTGATCCCTTTGTATCCCGTCTTGTTCATGGGAAAAGCGATCTGCTTAAAACCGGTCAAATTGCACAAAATTTCGATCATGAAAAGCTGTTCGCGATGGCGGACTAATGCATCGACATAACGGCGAGTCATCAATCGCGCCCTGAGCTGATTTCGCGGGACGACGTTGGTAGAGAGCAGGTTGTAAAGATGGTAGAAAGCTTCACCGGAGGCCCGTTGAAACCAAGTACCGTGGCGTTCCTGTTGCACGCCAAACACAATATCAACCGACTTTTCTGTCAATTGGCGATAGAATTCACCTAGGATCTCGGGCGGTTCTTCCAGGTCCACGTCGATCAGAAACACCAGATCACCACGAGCCTGGCTTATTCCGGTCATCATCGCTTTGTGATGTCCGAAGTTCTTCGACAACTCGACCACCGAAACCCTTGAATCTCGGTTCATAATCTCCAAGGCGACATCGAGCGCATTATCCGGGCTGCCGTCATCGACAAATACAATTTCGTAGCCGACCGGCAACGTTTGGACCTGCGCCAGGATACGCCGGTAGAATTCTTCGATGTAAGGCGCAGAACTATATAGCGTGGTAACGACGCTGAGGATCATGATCTGTCTATCCGGAATCTCCGGGACCTGGACGCTCTACCACAATTCTTTCCAGGTATTTGCGATACTCGGTTCCGGGATGTTGTTCGGCTAATCGGCCGAGCTGTTTCTTATCGATGAAACCCATGTACCAAGCAATCTCTTCAAGGCAAGCAATCTTTAGGCCCTGCCGTCTTTCAATCGTAGCAACATATTCGCCGGCATCGAGTAGCCGATCGGGCGAACCGGTATCGAGCCAGGCAAATCCGCGGCCCATAACATGAACTCTTAGTTTGCCGCGGCGCAGATACTCCGAATTGACCCCGGTGATTTCGAGCTCGCCTCTGGCTGAGGGCGTTAGTCCGCGACAGATCGATACGACCTCGGAATCGTAGATGTAAAGGCCAGGAACAACATAGTGGCTCTTCGGGTGTTTGGGCTTTTCTTCGATGCTCAATACCCGACCTTCCTGGTCGAACTCAATCACTCCGTAATTTTCGGGATCGCTGACGGGGTAAGCGAACACACA
>JAFAZK010000300.1 GCA_019239825.1 Verrucomicrobiota bacterium
GACAACCGTCATTCCAATGAGTTTCTCGAGCTGTTTGAGGTGTCGAACAATGATTGTGCGATGAGCCCAAGGGCAAGCCCACGAGACATAAAGGTGATAACGCCCTGCGACTGCGGGATACCCGGAACTTCCATCCGAAGTAACCCAATCGCGAAATGCGTCGTCCTGACGCTCAAACGCGCCCGTGTCACTCTGTTCGTCCGGAAACTGCGCAGATGCCATGCTGCGAATCTCACGCAAACCGGAGCAGGCGTAAAGGGGGCTGAAGGGGGATGTGATTCGTGATTGGTGATTGGTGGGGCCCCCTTCCTGCTGGTGGGGGGCGAGGCTCCCGAAAGGACCTATCACGGCAGCGGAGTTTCTGGCATTCGACCGTTCAGATGACACCGTTAGTCCGTTAATCGCGCCGAGCCGTGGTCTATCGATGCGCCTCGGCTCGGCGTGCAAATAGGCCTTACAAACTCTTTTGGCGGCGAGGCCTCGGTATCTCCGATAGAACCTTGAGATCTTTCGAGAGCGTCGCCCCGCCAGGAGGAAGGCGACCCGACCAATCACCTTTCACTTTCGCCCCTCACGCTTTCCACCCTCTGGTCGTCTCGCTGCTCCAGTGCAATTTGATCGCTTCGCAGGTCGTCTTCCGAGACATTCTTGGGTAGCGATCCTGCTGTTGAGGTGACCGCAATCGCAATCACACTCGTGTAACGAGCTATGATGCTCAATCCATCTGCGCTTCCAAATCTACTCATATGTTTCCCTCCTTGTTCGGGGGGAACATTAGAGCTTTGGAACCTATTGACGCCTTCGTCCGGCAGAACGTTTTATGATTTGCCGGAACGGCTCTATACGCTTCTGAACGCTTGCAAGAGCCGTGCCAACGCGCGCCCGGTGCAGTTTCTCTCGGGGAGGTAGTCCGCGAAGCTTAACGTTCTGCGACACAAACACGAAAAAGGCAGGCTCTGCTGATGCACATCGCAAGGTCTGGAACAGCAATGGCAAACCAGCTATCTTAGGCTCACCTTGTCCGGACCCCCGAATGCCCCCCGACTTGAATCGTTAATCGGTGATCGTCCGCAGCTCGACGCGTTGATCATCAACATCGAACTGACGTTAACGAGCATCATCCAGGGCGTCGCCCTCTCGTTTCTCTGTGAAAATGCCACCGCTGCGTTAGGTCACGGTCGCATCCAGGATCTACCGTACATGGCCAACGGCCTCCTCTTGATCCTGCTATTTTGGTCAAGGTCGGTCGGCCACACCCTGACATTGATCCGTTGGCCTCTCGATTTTACACACAACTTTTTCTACTTCGGCGCCGCGTTTTTAGAGGCGGTCACATTCGGCCAAATCGGCAATCCCGTGGGTTGGTACGGAACGCTTACCTGCTTTTCAATCGTCGTATGGCTCCTATTCATCTTAGACCTGAGACTGATTTCCAGGCGCGCAAAAGACGCCAACGATCGGAAAATGGAGCAGTTAATGATTGATGTGCGCAAAGATCAAAATCTTAACATCTATTGTCTGGTACCGGCCTTAATCGCGTTTCATGCCGTCGCGGCATGGTTTTGCTCCGAGGCCAATGCACGTTGGCCGGATTGGGTTCTACTACCGGCCATCCTCCAGTTCGTCTGCTTCGCGGCCTATCTGGTGTATTTGCTGAGAATGATGGCGCGGCTGTTCGTTCACGTCCATCCCGTACGAACATCGGGACCTATCCCTCCGGAATAGCAGGCGCCGTGAAACAATCCGGATATTTCGCCTGACGCTCGATGTATCTGACATGGCTTGGGAGACTGCCGAAAGGGGCGGTATCACAAGACGCGAACTCACGTTCCATCGCGTCCAGCCTGCTAGTCCACGAACGCAGGGTTAGCGACCATTTTAAATCACCGGCGTTAGGTTCGCTTAGGAGTTCGTCTATTTTCCCCATGGCGAGTCCTTTAAGAAATATGGTTTCCGGCGTAACAGATGCGCTTGACCTTGCGAAGGGCTATACGCCCAGCGAGCGGCGGCGCACAAGATCGAACGCTTCGGTCGCTACCGCATCCTGGCCGGCTGACCCGTTGTCTCCATAACAGAAAGCCAGAGATCCGCGTCAGGTTCAACCCTGCGCCGGCCGTGTGTGACCAACTCAAACGGAATATGAACAAAGGAGCCGTGCCATCTCCCCACCAACATATTAGTACGCCCACTTATCCCTGCGTGAACCGCCGCTTGAGCCAGCCTGGTGCAATAGACGTTGTCTTGCGGAGAGGCCGGCACGCTTCTGATCAGGTAGCTCGGGTCAACATATTTCAGATTGATCTCCATCCGGCGATCGGCAAAAAACTGATTGATCTTCTCCTTAAGGAACAGGCCGATGTCGCCCAAGCGTACATTACCGGAAGCGTCAGTTTCACTGCCGACTTGCATCAAGTCTTGACCGGCGCCTTCCGCCACCACGATGACTGCATGCTTGCGCTGAGCAATTTGATGTCGAAGCATCTCTAGGAGGCCGCGACCTCCTTCCAACTGAAAGGGCACCTCTGGGATCAGACAAAAATTGACGTGCTGAGCGGCTAATGTGGCAAAACAAGCGATGAATCCGGAATGACGCCCCATTAGCTTGACCAGTCCGATTCCGTTCACTGCACAACTCGCCTCTACGTAGGCTGCAGTAACGGCTTTCACAGCTTCCGCAAAGGCAGTCTCGAACCCGAAACTTTTGTCGATATACATGATGTCGTTATCGATGGTTTTCGGGATCCCAATGACGCTCTTAGGCAGGCCTCGCCGGCGAAGTTCGGCATTGATGGCGGCAGCTCCCCGTAATGTGCCGTCGCCGCCGATAACGAATAGGATATCGACGTTCAGCTCTTCCAAATGATCAACCATCTCACCCACATCTTGTGGACCTCGCGAACTACCCAAAACAGTACCGCCAAAGGTGTGGATGGTAGAAACTGATTCCGGCCGGAGCGTCAAGGGAACATGCCCAAAGCGTGGCACCAACCCTTCGTACCCGAACCGAATACCGTAGATGCGGGTGGTGCCGTAATGGTTGTAAAGCTCGTTGACGATGCTTCGAATGATATCGTTAACCCCTGGGCAAAGACCGCCGCATGTCACGATAGCGGCCGTCGCTTTCGGCGGATCGAAGAATATCTTTTCGCGCGGCCCGGCAATCTCGAAGTTTAGAGGAATCTCACCAAGCCCAAACGCTTCCTGCGACGTAGGCAGCCTGTCATCGTAGAGGACTCGATGGCTTTCGCCTTTGAATCGCTCCGAATGCCCATGACGCAAGGGAGATAAATATTGCGCCTCTCCCAACGACTCAATCGACCATAGCATGAGGAAGCCTACCCAAGAACACCTCTCGTCCCGCCGCGCAAGCGGAAACTCGCACAATGCTCGTTCCGCATAGCCAAGCGCCTTAAGTCCAATCCGCAACCTCGGGTCCAATCCGCGAAGCCTCGGCGGCTATCGGCTACGCGGGAGCCTAAGGCGAGCCTCCGCCCTACCAATAGTTCCGGGCGTACGGTCCATATGGCCCATAAGGGCCGTATGGCCCTCCGTATGGCCCGTATGGAACGGGACCGTAAGGCCCGTACGGTCTGGGTCCGTACGGCCCGTACACGCGAACTCTTCGGACTACGTGTAAAGCGGCCAAGGTTCGACCATCAATGTGCCCGGTCGGACGCAAACCAGTCGACGCTTGAAATCTGCCGATCGCATCCACGGTGTTCTCACCTAGCTCCCCATCCACCGGTCCGCGATAATAACCTCGGCGAGCGAGCTCCATCTGGACCCTGGCCACTACGCGTGGCCGGGGTCCTCCACCGTGACCTTGCCTATAAGACGGTCCTCCTCCTCCATAAGATGGTCCTCCATAGGGGTTTCCGTAGTTCCCTTCACCGGAAGGTCCTCGGTTATATCCTTGGTGCGGCGGTTCGTTTTCTGGTGTCTCTTCGTTCGGCCCCTGCTCTTCCTCTTGAGGTGCCCGATAAGTCGGGGTTTGAGGCTGCTCCCTCGGCCGAGCCTGCTCGGAAGGCGTAGGCCGCGGAGTTGCTAGGTGAGGCCGAGGAGTCGGAGACGTGTGCTCTCGAGGAGGCATCGCTTGTGGTGCCGAGTTCTGCGGCCGCGGTGTGCTACTTGGAGTAGTAGGCGCGGTTTCGTTGCCATGCCGGGCCGCATTCTGCGGAGGTGGATAGTCCCCCATCTTTAGTCCTAAAGAATGCATGGTCTCATCGTTCAACCCGCCGGTAACCTTCAAGCCGTAGCGTATTTGATAGCGGCGAATCGCTGCATCCGTTTCGGAGCCCGGTTGACCAGTCGCTTCCCCGTAAAAGAACCCTTGGTCTTTTAGTTTTTGCTGGACCGATTTGGTCAGCTCGTCGCCCCAGGCACTAACCGACAGGACGGCAAGCCCGAGAATAAGAAAGAAAGTCTTCATCGCGAGACAGTACAAATTTCAAATGCTGTAGCCGTACTGACGCACATTACTGAATTTGGTTTCATAAGCGAGTCAGAGTTTTGTCGCTTCGTTCTCGTCCTTCCGACTTCGCTACGGACAGAGCTGCCAAGCAAATACGGTAACGCTTCGTCGGATAGGCTGTCCTCGAGTCCGGCCGCGCGGGCGGTTGGAACAGCCAGGGTGATGGAGTATTGGAAGACTGCTCTGTGTCAGAATTGCACCCGTCCGTTGAGAGAGCAGGCGTCCCTTATTTAACCGATAAATGCAGTAGAATAAGGGCGGCTCTTATAACGAGCAGCAGCCCAATCCACGCGAGGAGCTGGACCCCAATTCGACGGAGAACGTGCGACCAATCGTTTGGTACAGGCATGGGTGATAGGCGAATCGTCAAGAGCGCCGTCTCAATATAGATGTCGCGGCGCCTTTGTCCGTAAGGACTAGATGGAGGTTGCGAGCCAATAAATTGCCTGGCAGACGATCATTCTGTCCGTTCGGGCGTGTCGGCCTTTGCCGCGATGCGGCTAGACAGAACAGCCCAGGGTTTTAACCCTGGGTTTGGTAATTAGTGAAAGGTGCCCTGCCTGTCCGCCGTAGTTTTGGGGTCCGGGGGGACGAAGGAGGAAAACTGGCACTAGATACTGGGCCCGCGGTGGAACCACACGCGAAGGGCCTAGAGACGCGCGTCGGCCGCCACCTTCAGGGCGGAGCCCGCGCCACGCATAACCCAGGGCTGAAGCCGGGCTGTTCTATCTAGCCGCTTCGCGGCAAAGTCCGACAGCTCCCTTCGGGACGAGCGAGCCCGGTTTCTACCGGCCTCTACTCTTTATATTCAGCTAGAACGCTTGCGAGCTTGTCTTCGCCTAACTCGGCAAAAGCGATCCGGGTCCTCGGCTTCCGCTCGAGAAGGGCGGCCTCAGGCGAGTACTCTTTCAAGTGAGTCTTAAGGAAATTCTTCAGCTCATCCGGTGAAGGGATATCGGCGTGGTCCTCATCCATGGTATAAAGCCCGACTCCCCACGCTCTGACCGCCACGGCTAACGAACTACTTAAGGGACCAACTTGCTCATTCCGAAGGAACGACGAGATCTGCTCGGCGGAACGTCGCGTCCCGGAGATCACCGCAAAATGGTCTCTCCCCTTCCCTGAGCTTATCGAGCTGGCTGTCATCGAGCCATCGTAATCGAGCGCAACAAATAGATCGTCGGTCGGCGTAGCCCCGACTTCGGCAAACAGAAGCCGGGCTAGGTACGGGGCACCGTAAATCTGTTCAAAAGCCTGTTTCAGCGCGGGACTAAAGCTATAGGTCGTCATGCGACGCAACGAGACGTCGCTCACTGACCGGGCAAACCCTTCGGTGCTAGCCAGTTCAATGGCCATCATGCGAAGACGTTCGATGTCTCCAGGATGGCCAATTCCGCCAAGAGCGATCTGATCGTAGACCTCGAAGATTTTCTTACGGTCCTTGCCGAAGGTCAGAAGTAAGACTCCTTCCTGGCAACTCAATGCGATGGTCGGGCTACCGGGCGCGAGCTCGCTTTCGATGTATTCTCGCCGATTCGCGATCGCCTCGACCCAACGATACGGTTCATCTATCATGATGGTTAAAGCGCCGCCTGAAACGATGAAGATAGCATCTCCGACGGCACGGTGGTGATCCCGTCCTGGTTCACGATCTTAACAATCGGGAAGATCTTTCCCTGTCGATCAATGCCGCCGGTTGCGGTATCGGCTTCGGCCGCAGTGTCGAGCGCGCGTAACGCAATAGTAATTGCACCCTTCTCATCTAGCTCGCGCAGCGGCGTTTTTCCCCAGGAATTTTCGTAATATAATATGCTCCGGACAGAAGGCCCTCCGGAACCGCTTGCGGCAAAATCGGTAGCTTCGAACTGGGCGCCCATCGCATCATAAAAATACACTTTAGCCGGATCGGCCGAGCTATGATCATAAGTAGCAAATAACGGCACCACAACGCCGACGCCCTGTAACACCATGCCCAGGTTGTCGCGCAGCAGCTTGGAGAGCGCACGGACCTTTCCTTCAACGCTCATCTCCTGTAGCTGGCTACGGCGATAAAACTGGAATGAATGTTCCAGCACCCGGGCCATTTCCCAGGCCGTAGCCGGTGATCCGGCGATCGCCATCACGGAGTGCCGGTCGATCTCCAATACTTTGTCCGCTCGATCGTACATCACCACATTGCCTGCGGTAGCTCGGCGGTCCCCTGCAATCAGGACTCCAGCAGAAAATTTGAAGGCAAGAACCGTGGTGGCTTGCGTCTCTACAACCGGCTGGCGTCCGCCTACAGCCGGCAGGTGTCCCTGAAGATGCTTATCTTCTCGTAAGGCACCAGAGCGCCGGAGCAAAGTCACGAAATCGCCCGCTTCCGCGGAATTCGATTCAAATAACTCCATTTTACTGGCCAGTCCGCTGCCGGTAGCGCTTCGACTGGTTCGGATCGACCTTTCGCATCCGCTTCAACAAATCTTTAGTGTCCGGCTTGGAGACATCAGGACTCCGCGGCCCATCTCCATCTCCTTGCTTAGGTTCCCAAGGTGCCGGTGCTGGTGGTTTTTGCGTCCTCTCGGGCATATACGTATTGTACTGAGTTACAAATTGGAAAGCAACTCAGAGACTCGCCCAATGCTCGCCTCTGAATAGCCAATAGCCCATAGCCAATAGCAAATCGCGTGCGCGCTTCGTGAACCCCTTGGCTATTGGCTATCGATTATGCAGAGCGAGCCTAAGGCGAGCTCTGCTCACTTGGCGAAGCACTGCTCCCGGATCCGGGAATTTTCAATGTCTGGCCGATCTGCAGCTTTTTCGCGTCGGTTATTTTATTAAGCTGCTCAATATCATCGACCGTGACGCCGTACTCTTTGGCGATCTGGGTCAACGTTTCGCCTTTGGCTACAACATGGCTGCGGACACCGCCCACGGCGGTCGGTGACGGATTATCGACACCAACCGTACCCGGAACTGTCGCGCTCGGACTTGCTGGAGCCGCCTTTGGCGCTGGAGAGGCTTTTGGAGCCGCCGCAGTGCTTTTGTCGATTACGATCCCTTTATCTTTCAACGCTTCCACTAAGCGCGTAACTTCGCCAGATAACCGATTGATGCGATCATCCTGTGATCTCAATTCAGCTTTGATGGCTTCGAGGTCGCCTTGCGTGGTTGGGCCTCCTTTTTCCTGAGCTGCCAGGAATGAAATCGGCGCAATCATGAATGCGATCGCGGTAGCCAAGCGTTTCCCGTCCATCGCTCATTTGTGTACAACTGTCGGAACCAGCATGCAACCTGTTTAGAATATCCAAGATACGCCGCCGAAGAAGCCGCGCCGCGGCCCATACTGAGGCGCAAACACTCCGATACCGGAACCGGTCCTCAGCTGATAGGCGTTATTGAAAAGATTGGTGATATCAAATCGCACTTGGATCTTTCCGTACTGCGGCAAATTGAAGGTATGGCTTAGGCCTACGTTGAACACCCAATACGCCGGCACCTCGTCCGTGTTAGCAAACCCGCTTCTCAGGCCGTTCCCATAGAGCATATCGCTGTAGACGGTTGTGTTCATAAACGAGTAGGAGACGCCGGCTGAAGCGGTGTACCGCTGATCGTGGTCCAGAAAAACCCAGTGATTTTGTATGAAGGCGACTTCGTCCGCACCAAACTGAAATTGCCCGGACCCGAGGGTTTTTCCGGTGCCTCTCTCGAAGCCGAAATTAAGATAGGCGTTGAAACCTTTATCCGAATAGTTGGCGGTTACTTCCGTGCCGTATTGGTTACCTTGCACATAGTTGAACGGGGCAAAAATCAAGGCGGCTCCGAACTGACCTTCATCTAACAAGTCGTGGGCTTCTTTATAGTAGGTATCAACGCCGATGGAAAAAGCGCTGCTAAATTGCTGGGTTATGCCTGCATCAAAATAGTCGGCTTTCTCTGGCTGAACTGGCGAACTCAGATTAACTGCCGCTTGATTGCTGGTACCAATGAACTTCGCCAGATCGCGGTTAGCCACCAGTTCGAGCGGCGGCGGGGTGAAGTACTTAGCATACCCGGCATGTAACGTCGTGGTACTGGTTGGTTTAAAGACAACGTTGATCCGTGGACTAAGCTGATTTGCGTGGGCGTATTCATCCAACACGTCAAACCGACCGCCAAAGTTAATAGTCAAAGACTTAAACACCTGCCATTCATCTTGTAAGTAGAAGCCGTAATAGAGCCCGGTCTTACTGCTGTCATCGGTGATATTGATCGGAACATCCGAGGTTTGAAATCCGGGACCTCCTGGAAAAACCAGATTGTTGCTATCCGCTACCGCCTTCTCCACGGTCACGAGAAATCCTCCCCGGATAGTGTGCTGGTCATTTAACTGCCAAGCCGCATCAGCTTGAACGCCGTTAGAAAAAATATTATCATCGACCCGGCTAGCGACCCCGTTGAAAATCAGATCGCCCTGATTATCGGGTGTAAATAGTGTCTGGCTGAACCGGCTAAATGCCGCCAGTTGAAAGGTCAGATCGCCGATCGTCTTTTGGTAGGCCAGCACAGCATAATGGTTCTGCTCGTGCTGATTCTCATTGAGGTTAATCGAGTTGAACTTGTCGGGCGCCGCATTCGCCAGGCTAAATAGCGGCGTTTGGTTAGGGTTATTGGGGATCTGAAAGTCGGAGTAGGTGCCACTGAGCAGCAGAGTAACCCGGCTGGAGTCATCGATTATATAAGAGAAATCCCCAAACAGTTTATATTGCGTCGTACGATCGTGAATCGCGTAGGGGGAACCGGTCGTGTTTTCAATCCCGAGATCGTTCGAATCATAGCTTCCCGAAACGAAGTAGTTGAGTTTCCCGGACGACCCACCTGACTCGAAGCTCGGGTTTATTGTATTATGGGAACCGCCGTACATGGATACCTGGCCACCGTTCAGATCCGGCCCTTCCTTTGTCTGGATATCGATGATCCCGGTCGTGTAAAAACCGAACTGCGCCGGTAACGAACCGGTAATCAAATCGACGTTCTGCACCAACCGGGTATCGATCTCTTGGCCGAAACCGGCAATCCCTTCGGGGATTAAGACGTCATCGATTCGATATTGAAGGTTGGCATGTTCATCGCGCACATGGAGTTGGCCATATGAATCCTGCGCAACCCCGGGAGCGCGTAGAATCACTTGGTTGAAGGGGGCGTTATTGCCTTGCGCTTCGGTCTGGATCTGGGTTTGTCCGATTGAATATTTCGTGGCACCGAGATCTGGGACGATTTCATCGCGCGCTTCATTGAGCTGGCCGATCACGTTGACCGTGTCCAATGCGACGTTTGAAGGAACGCCGCTTTGGTCGCTCGGCGAAGGAGAAGGATTCGGAGCTGCAGGTTGCTGCGCCGAGGCGACTACGCTGAACCCAAACAAAAGTAAGCAGGCACTAACAAACAGTTGACGTAAACAAAATGTAGAAACGATCTGCATTGAGGTGGTTGGTAAATCATTGGGGTGAATGGTTATTGGCCGGCTCGGGCATGACCCGTCTGCCTCCGGGCACGACAGGCGGTAGCGAAGCTCCTGGCGAAGAATCGGTTCCCGCGTCTCGAACAAGCCCATGCGATTCTGGCGAACCTTTTTGGGGTCGGGACCGGCGTCGGTTGCCGAATCTTCGTAGGCGAGCCAACGAAGACCGGGCTCGTCTATACCGAACGGCGCGAACTAGTTTTGGTTGAAACTTACCGAGATGAGGGGCGGTCCGCGCTCAGAGATGCGTTGCCCGGCAAAGAGTACCGCGAAAATTTCCCGTGGCGGACTGGGAGTATGCCTGAGAAAGAGAACTAAGGGCCCGGCAACCGAGCTGGGCAGCAATGGAGAGTGGACTAGCCCACCCCCAAGAAAGAGCGTGACGGCGCAATCATGGTCCTGATGGTCGGCGTCCGGGTGAATCAACTCATGGAGTTGAGGTGAAACCGTGAGGGTTAACGCCCAGAATATTGCGACGACTAAAACGGCGCCAGTCCAACGCTGACCCGTTTGGATCAGCGGACCGAGCATCCACAATCTCGTCGCGCGTCTAATCACCGGACCCGAGGATAGGAGAGCAGGAACTTTAATGCAAGTTATTTGCAAGTAGTTCGCCGCTATTCTCTCTTCCTTACCACATAAAAATTCACTTCCTACTTCTTCTAACCCAAGACATTGACCAAACCTTTCAAATCTGAGAGAACCGGGGCATGGAAAAAGACCTCGAACACCTGAAGCTGCTTGGCATTTTCCACTACATTTGGGGCGCACTATCTCTTATAGGCGGGATCTTCATCGGAGGATACTTTGTCGTTATTGGCGTCATTCTGATGAACAATCCCCCGACCTCAGCTTCATCCGAAGACAGCGGGGCAGCCGGCGCGGTTGGCGGGATTATGATCGGCGCCGGTATCGTTCTCTTTTTAATCGTTGTTGTTTACGGGATCCTGACGCTGATGGCGGGTGGGAAGTATCGGAAGCATCAGGGGGGCTACTGGTTCTGTTTTATTTTAGCGATCGTTACGTTGGTGATCGGTGGTATCCCAGGGATCGTATTGGGGATCTTTTCCTTGATCGTTTTAAGCCGTGACACGGTGAAGGCAGTCTTCAGGGGTCAGAGCTTACCGGGGACCGGCAGCTTGGTGGCTACACCGCCGATTTCGTAAGCGATTGTCGTTAGACTGCACGCGCGCCGAACCGTGGTTCCGGTGTTAGACCCGCGGCTCGGCACGTTCATCGGCCTAACCCCGTCAAGTCAAACGGTATGCGCTGATTTCCGCTGGTGAAACCCTGCGACCTTGCGGGAGCCTCGCCCTACAAACTGGGGACGGCAGGCCGCGAATCACCAATCACGCCTCCGCCGTAACCGCGCGGTTTTGCACCCGTGTCTGATACAACGACTCTCCCCTATAATCGATCACCTGAACCTGCATCTCTTTGGCCGTTAAGGTAACGGCCATAAAGCCGGGCGTACCTCGGTAGAAGCGGCTGCCTTCGGTGGGACCTGGCTCTCGGACTTTAGAACCGGCGCCAGTGTTAAAATATTCTACGGATCCACGCACGATATGCTGGAGATCATGGTCATGCCCGTTGAAATAGGCGGGCACCTGATGCTTCTCGAGCAATGGATTAATGTCGCGAATTAATTCCGGCTGATCGCCATGTTCACTCCCTCCGGAAAAAATCGGATGGTGCCCGATCACGATCTTCCAGGCAGCCACCGAATTGGATAGCGCATGATCCAACCATCGGACCTGAGCGGAGGTATTTTGAGAAATAATCTCGTCCCGCATATCCGCTTTGTTCCGGTATTCCTCGACAAAGGGGCTCGTATCGATGAAGAAGAACTCCACTTTCTCTTTGTCATCGATCGACTCGATAACCGAGAAATAACGCGCGGGCATTTTCCAATTTGGATGAGTCCTGGCGTAGTCGAGCTGGGCTTGAGGACAGCCTTTGTAGTCGTGATTACCGAGAATCGCATACCAAGGAACGCCTAGTGAAGGCGCGATATAAACATTCTCAAATGAACTCTTCCATTGAGGATCACCGGCACTCTGCACGCCTTTCTCATAAAAATTGTCACCGACCGAAACAATAAACCGACAACCGAGCTTCGCCGCCGCCAACCCCATCTGGTTGGCGACATCGCTTTGATGAAATCCCCCTCCCCGGCCCCAGTCACCGAAGATAAGAAATGTCAGTTGGGACCGGTTAGGCTCAAACGTAATTGGGACGTCCGAGGTGGCTGCTCCTCGCGCTCTAAACTGGCTGAATAAACCGGTAAACAACGGAGTTAGACCGAACAACCATTGCAGGAAGTTTCGCCGAGTCTGTTTCATGAAATTTGTATTTTGATTTCAGATCGCAGCCGTCGCTCCTTTGGAGCACCATCTTTATAGCTGCGCGGCAACAAAAAGAAAGCCGCGGCTCCGTAGGAGCGGCGGCTGGATTTTATGTTTTAGAACTTAAACTTCATTCCAAACTCGTAGGTAATGTCATAGAACTCGCGCTGGATGGGACGATTGGCCTCACCTTCATAAATACGCCAAGGGGCATTGGTGAGGTTCTTGGCATTGAAATACACCCCCACTCCGTAACGGGTCATGTAACTCGCAGCCAAATCCAACGTGAAACGACTATCGAAGTATTGGTCTAGCCGAAACGTGCTGCCTACCGACGAGAGGTTGTGATCGGTGTATTGTCCCGCCAGCGAAATGGTAAAGCCGTACTTCTCATAGAAAACCGCCACATTGTATACGTTGGGTGAAGTGAACGGCAGCTTGGTATGATCGGTCGTCCGAGCCCTGCCCTCCGAATCCGTGTAAGTATAATTGGCGACGAAGCCGAGTCCGCTAAGCGGGCCGGGAAGAAACCGCAGGTGCTCCTCGAAAGCGAGCTGAATGCCACGGGCGTAGCCGGTTCCGCTATTCACGAAGGTGTTCTCGTCAAAGATCTGGTTATTAATTACTGTCCGGACCGTCCGCGTGAAGATGTAGTTATCGAATTCTTTGTCGAATAGGTCCACCTCGAACACGGAATCCTTGGTCGGAGTGTATTCCAGCGTGAAATCGAAATTGTTCGCCGTAGTCGGCTTCAAATTCGGGTTCCCCGTGGTGATAGTTAGACTAGCTTGATCAACCACGGTGGCGGCCGTTACCTGATTGAACGCGGGGCGGCCGATGGCGGTGGAATATGCGAGACGGGTTTGTAGAATATTTGGAATAATCTCGTAACGCATCTGCGCGGTCGGGAAAAAGTCCGTGTAGTTTACTGATCGATTTACGAAGTGATAGGAACTTGGCAGAGTCGGGTCCGAACCGGGCGCATTCGCGTTGGCGCCGTATACCGCATTCGTCACCTCGGCACGTAAACCAACCAAGAAGTTTAACCGGCCAAACAGAGTGATGTCGTACTGCCCGTAACCAGCAAAGACATTCTCGGTGTCATTGTAGTACGCCTGCAATGCCGACACCTCGTCCGCAGTGACGTTACGGACAAAACCAGGATGAGAGCTAGTAAAGGCGTTGAACCTCCCAGGATCCGGAGAAAAGCCAATCAGCCAGTAACCATTATAGAGTGTGTTGAGATGACCGGCCATGGCATCCGCCAGGGTAAAGTCGTTAGTACCTGTCGCCGGATCGGTATACGTCGAATAGGTCGCCGGGTGATCGGAAAAGGTTTTGCTTCGATAACGAAGGTTGGTGCCGAACTTCAAATCGCTCGGGTTACCATCAACGTCGAAAGGAAACGTGAGGTTGATGCTGCCGGCGATCTCCGTATCGAGGGTATGGTTGTTATCGATCGTGAGGCTGCTGAAAACATACTGAGTCGGATCGAACCGGTTTGTGTTTAGCGCTGAATTCGTGGGATTGCTATATTGGAAACTCGGACGGTTAGAGAGACCAGAATTGTTGTAGACGACACTCTCGCTGGGATCGGTCGAAAAGCTCGGGTTGAAGTCGTGCGGATTATCGTCCGAAGCTTGGGCGAACGATCCCTTATAATCGACAATGAACGGCCCCAGGACGTCGCGGCCTCCACCCTGAACAATCCAGTTCTCGAAATGCTCTAGGTTGAACCGCAAATCCTCGCTCATGATTACGTTCGTTGCCGTGAAAGAACCATTAGGATTGTCGGTAATAGTACCTGGAGTAACTCCATCCGGTCCAACGTTGGATCCATCTAGACCGCTCAGGTTGAAGATTTGGCGATGAACTTGTTCCGAATAGCCGGCGTTAACAAAGCTGATGTAGAAGCTGTTGTTCGCATCGGGCCGGTAATCGAAAGTGCCACCGTAGCCATGCAAAGTCCGGTTATAAGTGTAACGGCGAAAATCGATCGAACTTAGAACCTTGTCAGAGCCCGCGGGCGGGTTCGAATCCGAGTAGGCTGGCTCGAAGTCGTCGACCCCGCGGTGATCTTCGTAAAAACTAAATTCACCGAGTATGCCAAATGGCCTGTAGGGTGTTGCCAGTCCCTCTCCGCTGCCCACATCCTTGGCCTCGACCGATTTCCCATCGGGAGTAGGTACGACGGAAGGCGCCGCTGCCGGTGCGAATGGATTACCGCCGGGCCCCAACCCGAAGGTGAACCCACCGACGACGGCATCGTCGATGATTCCGTATTGGTGCCGGAGCGGCTCCCAACCCGAACCAACGTGTCCCTCGAGAAAGGGCTCATCCAAGTCGAAAGCACTCCTAGGCGTTAGTTCGATAGAGCCGCCCAGAGCCTCGGCATCCATGTCGGCCTTATTCGCATAGGTAATAACGATCTGACTCACCAACCCGGAAGGGATCTGATCGAAAGCCACATGTCGTCCGTTTGAGTCATTAGAAGGAATACGCACACCGCCCCAGGTCACTCCCACCAAATTCGAATCCAGCCCGCGAAGCGTTATGTAACGACCTTCTCCCGTATCATTCTGAACACCGGCCCCCGGCATTCGTTTTATCGAGTCCGCGAGGTTAACATCCGGATATTTGGAGATCTGTTCTGCAGATTGGACGTCCTCGACGTTGGGCGCGAGACGTTGATCTTGGAGCGCGCGTTCCTGGGTAGTGACTGGCGCCACTCCCGTAACGACCATCTGTTGCAACTGGTTCCCCGGAGATGGGGAACCGCTCGGGTTGCTTGCGTCTTGGCCCAGCATCGGCAGGCTGGGACCAAAGAACAATGACCAAAGAATTATCCTCCTTGAAACGGCGGAGAACCAGTCAGAGCGTCGCGTTGCTAAATGGTTTTTAGCAAACGCAAGGTGTAGCGCCGGCGTGTTTTTCACGCCCGCGATCCTAGAAACGGGGGGCTACCCGGAAATCCCCCAATCGTTAAAACTTCTTAACGTTGATTACAGTTCTGTAATTCGGGAAATCGCGGGCAGGAGCGCTGTCCTCGCGCGGAGAAGAAGACCCCGCCGCCGGCGAACGTCCACGCGCACTCAGACCTCCTTTTCCCTCTTTCCCTCACACCCGATCCGGTTACTGTTCGCCGGAAATTATGCAAACTCTCCAGCGATTGGCTTCTTGTCGAAACGTCAAGTTTTTGCTCTTAGCGTTGGGTACAACCCTTTGTACTCTCCCGCTCTTTTCGGCTCCATTGACACTCGGTGAACCGATGACGGTGCCGGGCACAAAAGGCGGGTTCGATTTTCTGCAAGTGGACCAGCAACTCCACCGGTTGTTAGCAGATCATACCGGCAATAAATCTTTGGATGTCTTCAATCTTCCGGACGGAAAATTAATTAAGAGCGTTGCGACCGGCGCGGCGCAGGGTGTCGCGCTCGACGTTGCCCACGACAGTTACTATGTCACCGTCAGCGATCAGAAGAAACTAGTCGAGGTCGATCGAAGAGCGCTGGATGTGAGCGGCTCGGTTGATCTACCCGGGCCTCCGGACGCCTTAACTTATTTTCCGAAAACCGGGATGGTCTACGTGGACCATGATGATGGTGAAGATTTGTGGGTGGTCGATCCCGTCGCCCGGAAAATTGTTTCCACGATTCCGATCCCGACGGCTCCCGAGTACATTTTGTACGACCCGGAGTTTGACGGCCTGTTCCAGAATATCAAATCGAGGCCCGTAACGTTAGTGATTGATGCAAAGGCAAATACCGTCGCCCAGACTTGGTCGACGTTACCGGCTGAAAAACCGCACGGACTCGCGATCGATCCAAAGACGCGCCGGTTGTTCTCGGCCGGCGGAAACGGAAAGTTGGTGGTAATGGATTGCACCACCGGAGTCTGTCTAAAGTCTGTTGATATCGCCCCCGGAGTCGATCAAATCGCTTTCGATCCAGGGAACCAGCGGATTTATTGCGCTAGTGGTCAAGGTAAGCTGTCCGTTTTGCAAGAGACGGTCGACGGCGCCAAATCGTTGGGTGAAGTCGAGACGCCTAAGGGAGCGCATACACTTGCAGTCGATCCAGAGACTCATTCGGTCTGGATCGCGTTCGCGAAGGATGGCGTCCCGTATATCGCGGAGCTGAAAGCGCTCTGAGTGTTTGAAGACGGGGTCGCGCATTAGCGGGCGCTGGACAAAAATCACGCTGGCTACATTCTGGGGAGCCGCCAGTTTGCACGCGCCCACCTGATAAACGCGGGGTTTCGAGCATGAGCGTCCAAACAGTGTCCGGGTAAAAGCGGCTCCCCTCCAAACGCCATTCGCCGATAGGTCCGTAGGATCTGGCTCCGCGCCCCTTGCGGTCGATTCGCTTCACCAATAGCTTCCAGCCATGCGTTGGATGTTTGTAATCGCTGCGACTGTCTTGCTATCAACAGCGCTGATGGCGGATCCCATCACAGTCGATTCTCTACCGGGTCCGGTTCGGGACAGTTTAAAAAACGTTCTTCAAAATCCGCAGGAAGCAGTCACTAAGATCGAGACTTACGACTGGGGTCCGGCGGTCATTTACAAGATCAGCATCACCCTCAACGGCCAACCTTACCTGGAGGTGCATATCGCCGATACCGGCAAAGTCGTGCGTACAGATGAAAATGCGGACACGGCGGACAAGGATGATGACAACGATAGCGATGCGAACGCAAGCCCCAGTCCCTCTAGCTCGCCTTAGGCTCGCTAGAATGACCGATAGCCAATAGCCGATAGCCGATTGATTCTGTCGGCACCACCCGGGCGTTTGCTATTGGCTATTGGCTATCGGCTATCGGCTATTCGCTGACGAGCCTAAGGCGAGTCAGCGACTACCAAAGCTGATG
>JAFAZK010000225.1 GCA_019239825.1 Verrucomicrobiota bacterium
GAGGTATCGCCTGCCAAGCTCGACCGACACCAGTTTGATTTCTGAAATGGCGGAGCTGGAATCGGTTCTGGCACGCCGCGCGGAAGCCCTGGGTGTGGGAATCAAGCGAGGGCTGGCGATTACTGACTTTCACCAAACCGAGGACGAATTGACTGTTTACTCTCGTGGCCAGTCTTTTAAAAGTAGATGGCTTGTGGGGTGCGATGGAAGCCGCAGCGTCGTCCGGAAGGCGGGCGGTTTTGAATTCGCCGGTACGGAGCCGGAGTTTACCGGTTACTCTGCTCAGGTTGACATTGCGGACCCGGAGAAGCTCGCTCCGGGCCGCAACCTGACGCTGACCGGCATGTACTTCCAATCGCAGCCCGGTTACCTGGTAATGCTAGAGTTTGATGGCGGAGCATCCCATCATTCAGAGCCGGCCACGCTTGCACAAGTTCAGAGGGTATTACGCCGGGTCTCGAACACCGACGTGACTATCAACGCCTTGCATAACGTGACCACTTGGACTGACCGAGCACGGCAGGCCACATCCTACCGTAATGGAAGGGTGCTTTTAGCCGGCGATGCCGCGCACATTCACGCGCCGTTGGGAGGTCAAGGGCTAAACCTTGGTCTGGGCGATGCCATGAACCTGGGCTGGAAGCTCGCCGCAACCATCCAAAAGAAAGCGCCAAAAGGCTTGTTGGACAGTTACTACGCCGAACGGCACCCCATTGGCGCAAAGATCCTAGATTGGTCACGCGCCCAAGTTGCAATCATGACACCGAACCCAGGTGCGCGCGCGCTGAACGCAATTGTCCGTGACCTTATGGAGACACGCGATGGTTCCACCTATATTGCAGGAAGGGTGTGGGGTGTTTTCACGCAGTACGATCTCGGCGGCGACCACCCACTAGTGGGCCACAGTGTTCCCAACTTTGAGTTCGAAGACGGTGTAACAATTGGCGAGCGAATGCACGATGGCCAAGGCATCCTGATTGATTTTGATAGAAGAGCTTCACTCAAAACCTCCGCGAGCGAATGCGGCGACCAAATCACTTATGTGTCTGGCAAAGTGAAAGAACGATTAGGCGTGAGCGCGGCACTAATACGCCCTGATGGAATTATCGCGTGGGCCTCTGACAATGGCCCAGATTGCAGGGAACTCCAAGTGGCCGCCGCTCGCTGGTTCAAGACAGAATCGGTATGAATTTCAAGGCATGGTACGGCAACAACACGCCCCAAAGCCGGGTTTACTTCTTAACCAACGTGGACCCGTGAATTGAATACCCCCAGAATACGAAAACCGACCTTCCCCGACTTTGTTCCGCCCATGATGGCGGAGAGCGCCAAGGCGCCTTTTGATTCGGAAGATTGGATTTTCGAGATCAAGCTCGACGGTTACCGCGCGATCACGGTTTTCGACTCCGCCGGCAAACCGCACCTCTGGTCCCGCAACGGCCTCCCGTTGGAAGCAAAATTCCCGGCAATCGCCAATGCGGTATCGAAGTTAAAATTGCGATCGACCGTTCTCGACGGCGAAGTTGTCGCTGTCGATGAGAATGGCATCCCGCGTTTTCAACTGCTGCAACGGTTCCAGAAACAACCGACCGCCCCCACCCTCTACTATGTCTTCGACGTGCTTTGGCACCAAGGGGAAGACCTCACGCAGAAGCCGATCCTGGAACGGAGAAAAGTCCTGGAACGGATTTTGAAACCGGCCGCAGGAATCCAACTTGGCAGCTATGTCGAAGCCGAAGGGAAGGCTCTCTTCGAACTCACCAAAGAAAAAGGGATGGAGGGAATCATCGCAAAGCGCAAAGACAGTGTCTACCGGCCCGGCAAGCGGACTTCCGACTGGCTCAAGATTAAGGCGCGCCTCCAACAGGAATTTGTGGTCGGCGGATTTACGGCTCCAAAGGGAAGCAGAAAGCATTTAGGCGCGGTCGTCCTCGGGGCCTACACCAACGGGAAACTCCGGCATTACGGATATGCCGGCAGCGGTTTCAGTGAAAAAGATTTAAAGGATGCGGTGGACCGGATGAAACCGCTGTCAATCGACAAATGCCCGTTCGTCAATCCTCCTAACATTAAGGAAAAGATCCAATGGGTACGGCCAAAGTTAGTTTGCGAGGTGGAATACGCGGAACTCACCGCGGACGACCAGTTGCGGCAGACGACGTTCTTGGGTTGGAGAGACGATAAGAAGGCGCAAGAAGTCGTTTTGGAATAAAGACAACAGACCTAAGTGGCTAAGACATTCTGGAATGTCTTTCATCCGCCAGATGAAAACATTAGCAACTGGCCTGAACTTGTGATCCGAGGTTCGTATCCTGGAATTCGAAAATCGGCATCTTCGCAATCGCGAGTGAGGCGATGCCATGCAACGTTTTCGTGCTGCTTTGAGGTCGCGCCTCTCGAAGATCGCTTTCCCGAAACAATTGCAATTCTTTGATATGGTTCCAGACCGTCCGTCGGGATCATCGCTGTAATGTATGACACGTTTGAGGATAAGACGGTATTCACGTAGACCCGGAAGGCTTTGGCGCCTTGGGCAGTTCTAAACCTAGGCGCCGGAATCCTTCATTGCGGGATGGGTAGCAGCTTCATTACCACTTACCTGCATGCAGCCCACCGTCAACGTGCAGCACCTCCCCCGTTACATAACGGGCCTCGGTCAAATACACAACCGCATCCGAGATGTCCTTGATATCAGCGATCACGCTCATCGGGGAGAGGGTCTTGAGGAAGTCCTGAGGTAGGTTCTTGGTCAGCGGCGTAGCAACAATGCCAGGC
>JAFAZK010000230.1 GCA_019239825.1 Verrucomicrobiota bacterium
ATTCGTAACGCGGGTGAAAAACTCGGTGCGCCCATGACACTCGCTTTTCTCGGAATTAAATCGCGCCGGCTTTGAGGCGTAGATGTCGCCGCATGCCCCGAACGGCTCAAAACCGGCGTGGATGACCCCACAGCGCGAAATAAAACCGATGGCGCGCCGAGTTTTCGCTCTACCAATCACCCCATTCGACGCGCTCAATGCTGGCCCCGGGCAGGCCTTTCACCTCTGAATCTTTGCGCCTTTGCGTCTTTGCGTGAGATTTTTCTGTCGGGTGCTCGATAGCAGTAACCTTGGGGTTGTACAAATTTCGAGTGTCAGCTAGGAATCGTACCCGATGGTATTGCTGGATCTGCTCACCGTCGCCGGTGTCGTCCTTTGGTTAGTGTTTATTTTCTGCGTGTTTGGGCTGGTCGTCGCCCGGATGGTTCGGTGGCATTGGATCTTTCGACAGGGGGCAGGTCTTACCGCGGTGTTTGGATTGGCCGGATGTATTCTTTTCCTCGAAATCTGGAATTTCTTTTTCGCGGTGAACCACGCCAGCGTTGCGGTGCTGGCCGGTTTTACGCTCGGTTCAGCCGCTGTTTACCGAAGAACGGTCGTCCAAGTGATGCGTCGTTGGTTCCTTAACCAAAGTGTCGTGGCTATAGGGCCTTTGTTAATCCTGCTGCTGACGGTTTCACTATTTGGGCTTGGGCCGTCGGAACACGAGCACTATGATACCGGCCTTTATTATTTGAACAGCATCAGATGGGCGCAGCATTACCCGGCGATCCCGGGTCTCGCCAATTTGCATGCTAGGCTGGGCTACAATCAGTCCACCTTTCTCCTGGTTGCCTTTCTTTCCCGTATGGCTAACCTCGGCCTGGCCAGGGCCTGTCAGGTTATAAACCCGTTGTTCGTCTTCATTTCGGGTTGGGCGATTCTCGATCGTATTCGCCTGAACGTTTTAAGTGCCAAGGAACGGCGGACTCGCCTTTATGCGACTTTACTTCTTTGCCCACTGCTCTTCTTGGCTACGCATATTTATTTGTCGGCGCCTACGTCTGATATAGCCGCTGCCGCGGTTGCTCTGCCGGCAGCGTTAGCATTATTCTGCTCCCTGGAGGAAGTTTTCGAGCGCAATGGCGTTCAGGCGATCAACTGGATATTTCTTCTGATCGTTTGTGCCTGCTTGAGCGCAAAATTAAAGCTCAGCTATATCGTGCTAGCAGCGCTTGGCATTGGAATGGCGGCAACCGCACTAGCATTAGTAAAGCGGCGCGGTTTTTTTTCGACTTGGGTTCGCGCTGGGGGCCTTTGCGTCTTACTGTTGCTACCTTGGATGGCGCGAGGAGTTGTTCTAAGCGGCTACGCCTTTTACCCTTCAAAGTTTTTGCGTTTTCACACCGACTGGGCTGTCCCAGGAAGAAACGCGGAGAGGGAGAGCCAGTGGATCTACAGTTGGGCCAGAATGCCGGGCCCAGATCCAGATGTCGTCCTCAAGAGTAACGCTTGGATGGGATCATGGATCGAGCGGAATGTAAAAGACCCGGAAAACGTATTCCTGGCGCTCTTTCTCATACTGGGATTAGCTTTCGGGCTTTCTTCATTCTTTATACCGACGGATCAGCAACGCCGGTTACTCCCGATTCTGCTGGTCGTGCAGACCTTGTGTGCCGTGATATTTTGGTTTAAAACCGCTCCTGAGCCGCGATTTGGTTACGCGGCAATATTGTTATGCGGCGTTAACGGATTCTATGCGTTCACGACTGCAGTCATTGGGTTATCCAGGGTCAGAGCCGGACTTTGTGCGTGTATGATTACGCTGGGCTCGTTTTCTCTTATTGGGAGAACCCAGTTTCCCATGATACGCAGCCTGGAAAAGAAATTTCCGCAAGGCTTTCCGAAAGCCGAAATCGAATTTCAGACAACGAACTCCGGCCTAAAGATAGGAGTGGCGATACATCAGCAGGTCTGGGATTCTGGGCTGTTAGTAACTCCTCACTGTGACCCGGCTTTGACACTGAGAGGTCCGGGACTTCGAGAGGGGTTCCGGATCATGCATGAAGCCACAACCGAGGAAGAAGAATCAACCGCGAATGGACACGAATGAACGCGAATAAGAGACAACCATTCGCGGTTCATGAGAATTACCCGAAGACTGTTGCCCATGGGCTGGGGCTGTGAAATTCTTAAATTTGGATTTTAGACACAATGGACCGACAACCAGTTTCGAGCTTGGCTGAGGCTCATCTCAATCGTGTTCGCGAACACTACGAGAATTCGCCAAGAATAACGGCGCAGGCTCTCGAGTACCGCCGGATGCTCGCGGGATATTATAATTTGCTAATTCCGTCGATGTCTTCAGTCCTGGAAATCGGTTGCGGTGCAGGGGATCTTTTATCGCTACTGAATGCACGGGAACGAAGCGGAATCGACCTGTCAGAAGCACAAGTTCGGCAGGCGAAAGAAAAGCTGCCACAGAGCGAGTTTTATGTGCAACCTGGTGAAACGCTGGATCTGCCGGGTCGATACTTTGACTACCTAATTCTTTCGGAGACAGCAAACCTGGCTGCCGATGTCCAACAGGTCTTCCACAGTCTGCAGAGCGTTTCTCATCAAGAAACGCGGCTTATCATAAATGTTTACAATATTCTGTGGCGGCCTCTCATCTGGCTGGCGACGCACCTTGGATGGAGAAATAATCAACCCGAAAGCAACTGGCTTTCCAAAGAGGACATTGCTGGGGTGCTGCATCTATCCGGCTGGGAGCTGATTCGCTCCGAGTCCCGGATTCTTTGTCCGGTCGGTCTCCTTGGTTTGGAAAAGTTTATCAACCGTTTTCTTGCTCCGCTTTTTCCTTCAATTTGTCTGTCGCTTTTCCTGGTCGCCCGGCCCGTACCACAGATGCCACGCCGAAAACAGAGCGTTTCGGTGGTTATTCCCGCCAGGAATGAGGCGGGGAATATCGCAGCGGCCATCGCCAGAACCCCAGACATGGGATCTTGGACGGAACTGATATTTGTTGAAGGCCATTCAACCGATAATACCTGGGAAACAATTCAAAAAGTTAAAGAGAGTAATCCAAATCGCCGTATCAAAATCATGCAGCAGAGCGGCAAAGGGAAAGGAAACGCGGTTCGGGATGGATTTGCTGCAGCGGAAGGAGACTTGCTAATGATTCTAGATGCGGATTTGACGGTTCCGCCGAAAGAATTGCCGAAATTCTATGAAGCAGTCGTCTCCGGCCGGTGCGAATTCTGTAACGGAAGCCGTCTGGTTTATCCGATGGACGATAAAGCCATGCGCTTTCTGAATCTTTGCGCGAACAAGACTTTTGCGGTGCTCTTTAGCTGGTTACTTGGCCAGCCGGTGAAGGACACGCTTTGTGGAACAAAAGTTTTGACTAAAGCTAATTACCAAAAGATTGCCGAAAATCGTTCTTACTTTGGTGACTTCGATCCTTTTGGTGATTTCGACCTTTTATTTGGTGCGAGCAAGCTCAACCTCAAGATTCAGGACCTGCCCGTCCGGTACCGGGAGCGCGTATACGGGCAGACCAACATTCAGCGGTGGAAACATGGCTGGCTGCTTTTAGAGATGGTGGTTTTTGCAGCCAGCAAGCTGAAGTTTGTTTAGTGCCCTGTTCCTGGAGGGGAGCCAGACTTCGCTTAGTCGTCTAGACTCCTAGAGGCTACGTCGGGCAGGCCGCTTTAGATCGTCCCTGAAGATCGCGTGATATTTCTTCCGCCACGATGCAGGCCAAAATATCGTGTTAACAGGCGGCTCCCCGAAACTACCGCACGTGATGTTTGTCCAGCGTTTGGCTGGGAGATTGGTCATTCCGCTCGGTACCGATAAACCTTTTACGCGCAGAAACGTTTCCGGGAGCCGCCTGTTTAACACCATTAGCGGCCAGATACGCGCCACAACAAATACCGCCGGGTCTCTCCCGTACGATCCAAAGCGGCCTGCCCGACGTAGCCTCTAGGAGTCTAGACGACTAAGCGAAGTCTGGCTCCCCTCCAGGTCTGCCGTGCCAAACCGACAACCTCCTGGCCGGTGCACAACGAGCTTGTATGCAGCTCCCAGAAACGGCTTACTAAGAGGCTCTTGAACTCGAACTTAGCGAACGGAAAATTCCTTTCCGTGCTCAAAGCAAACCATGAACCTCAGAAAGAAATCTGTGTAATCTGCGCAATCTGTGGATCTTCTTCTCCTTAGGGAGTCGGGATCAATAGTAGATATAAACTGCGCCGGTGTAGCCTCCATTGATGGCGACCGTTGTCTGCACACCGCAAGCGGTCGCAGCATTTGTGACGGTCCAAGCGAGCGGCGGATGGCCGTTTCTATCCTGCACGTTAATATCGTACATCAGCGATTTAGTGGTGTTTGGGAAATCGGTGCACTGATTGACTCCGTATACTTCGAGAGTCTCGGTGAACCAAACGAGCTCAGGACTTCCGTGGACAACGAGTGGGCTTCCAACTCCGGAAAATTGGCAGGAGTAAGAGAATTTTCCTCCCTTATGCGAAAGCAGCTTAATGATACCAATCAACGACTGGTTGGTGGGAACATAATGCAACTGGGTGACAAAGGTTTTGTTGCCCTTGAGGTACCAGCAGGCAATTGCCCAGTATTCTCCGCCGCCTGCGGCGCTTGGTCCATACTGTAACACGGGCTGAAGAATGGCGTTCCCATTACGAGGCTCAATGGAATTAAACTGGAAAATTGTCTGTCCGTTGTAAGTGGAGGGTGGAGCAGGAACGCTCCAAGTTGTGTCGAAATAGGAAATTGGAGAGCCGCCTCGCTTAAGCCACGAGGCGTAGGTAACCCAACCGTTATCAGTGAACGGCTCTGTCCCTTGCGGAACGGACTCAGGTTCGTCAAAATCGACATGATCGCCCGTCCTGGGATTTTGCATCCGGATGTGCCCGTCTTCCATGATGCTCAACTCATAGTCAGGCAAAACCCGGTGCACGTTAGCGCTATCGCGGTATCCGAACGGAGTCAGCACTTTCGTACCATGCTGGACATTCGGTTGGGCTATTAGTCCTGTTGATAAGGAGAGGAGGATGATCGCTGTCGACAGCCGATATCCAAACACGGACGGTAACATGGATTGTATTTCACAAAAAGAGGGGTTAGAAAGCAACCAAATTCACCGCCGGGTCCATTTTTGCAGACAGAAATTGCCTGCCTGATCAATGGTCTCGAACGTGTTCGGGTCAAGCCCATCGACCTGGTGAAGATTCGCGGGAGTTCCGAGGAAGTAGAGATGATCGTGATGCTGGAGCACAGACTCGACGTCGATCTCCTGGTTATATGTTGTGAAGCGCTCAAGAAACGGGTTAAAAAATAGCGCTCTGGGATATCGAGCGCTTAGAATCGGTCCAAAAACACCCCCAGAAAATGTGTTGCCAAAAGAAATCGCGAACTCCGGTGAGCTGGATGAATAATAGTAAACGACCGTATCGTTTTCCGTTAATTGTCGGGCGTGCTTGTAGAGGCGCAGCAGATCCGCTTTGTGTTCCCAGAGTGCTTGGTACGTGCGCGGAGTTTCCATTACGAATCCATAGAGGCCTAGACAAAGGCAGCCGCCGAGCATAACCCATGCAACCGAGTTTCTCAGAGTGCTGGCATTTGAACTATCTAATGTCAGGAAAAGTAACACCAGACTTAAGCCGGTGCTTAAGCAGAGGGGAATCAGATAGTGTGGCGAGGGATGTTTGGCAATCGCGACGAATGAAATGATTTGCAATGCGACCAAAGGGAGGGCCGTCTTCCACGAGAGTCTTGGTGAATCGGTTTTGCGGTGGAGGGATGTTAAACATAACATGGTCACGCCGATAGCAGCTAACAATGGTATAACGACCACTAACGGTTCGGCTTGAAGCAACGATTGGATGGAGTCGAGATACTGGGCTCCTCCCGGAAGCCCAAGCGAACCATGGCCATATATTCCGCTGTGAATACCGAGACTAAAAATCCAGGTGCTCAACTTGGCTAGCCTTGAATAGATGGGGATCAGCACGATGGCGAGGCTGAGTACGAACGAGATGCTAAAAGTAATTCGATCTCTTAGGCTTCTGCAGCAAAAGAACGAAATTACAATCAACGGAAAAAAGGTGAGTTTTGCCGCGATTCCGAGTGCGCATATCAGACCTGCCGAAGCCGGTATGAACGGAAATCGAACCACGCGCAGGAAAACCCGCTCTGTCCGCCCGAATCCGGTACCGAATAGAATGTCAGGCTGTTTTTCGGCCAAGGCAGGAGCGATCATCAAGCAGCAGAGACAAACGGAGATAATGGTGAACGGCATCACCATGAAATCGGATCCAAAGAACAAAGCATAAGAGAACACCGACTGAAAGAAGAGGCTCGGCGCCTGAATTAATATGCCGATCAGGTAATTTCTCAGGACCAGGCCGGTAATCCAAGGAAAGATCCAGAAACTTAGGACGGTAAATGCTAACAGGGCAATCTGTAGCTTCCGAAGGTGGGGTTCTGGCTGGGTTACGGCTGAGTTAATCAGGTCCCGCTTTGATTTGATCGATGTGCTCCGTAACACGAGAGCACCGAAAAGGTGGGTAGTCGTTCCTGGGTGATCGATGTGCTCCGGCGGTTCGCCATCGAGTATTAAAAGCGAGTTGAACAAATCGGTGTAAGGATTTTCGTAGTCTGGCGCCAGCCAATCCGGGCCCTTGGCGTGAATTAGCCGATCGGATGTAACCGCAAAAATGACAGGAATGACCAGATAAAGAAGTCCGGTAACGACAACGGTTCGGAGAGTCGGCAAGCGCTGCCCATGTTGGGGGGAGCCGAAATTTTTTCCTTCGATGGTCACTTGCGGGTCCATTTTTGCAGGTAGTAGCCTCCGACCTGATCGATGGTTTCAAATGTGCCTGGATCAAAACCCTCGATTTTTGGGAGGGAATTCTGCGCTCCAAGAAAGTAGAGGTGATCATATTTTTTCCGTACCTGCGCCGGTTCGATTGAATCGGCAAAAGTACCGAACTTGCCTCCGAAAACGTCGAAAAATAACGCGTTTGGATATAGCCTTTCCAAAATCGCGCTGAAAACGTCCCCGGCGAAGTCGTTTCCATACGCGAGCGGGAATTCTGGCGAGTCGGAAAAAAAGTAATCGACCCTAACGTCATTTTTGGTGATTGCCCTGGCGTGTTTATAGAGACGGAGCTGATCGGCTGTCTCCCTCCGCAAAGAGAGGTAAGTCTCTCTTGTTCCAAATAAGAATGCTGTCGAGCCGAGAATCAACAATCCAACTAAAATGAGCCGTCCCATAACTCGGCAAACCGCGAAAGTTCCCGGGTCTTTGCATGCAAAGAAGAGCAGCACCAGTTCTAGCCCGGCGGTGGTGCCGAGCGGAATCAGATAATGGTCCGAGGGGTGCTTCGCGATGGCTAAGAATGAGATCAGTTGTATGCAGAAGACCGGTAGGATGGTCTTCCACGAGATTGCGCGGGCAAGGCTGTTTTTTTTTGGTACCAAGGACAGCGCCAAAGCGGCGACTAGGCCGACGCTGGTGATGATTATGAGGGGAGACTCCGAGACAACGAAGTCATTTAAGGCTGAGAAATACTTCCCGGCATCTGGGAGCCCGACTGGTCCCTCACCGTACTGTCCGCTGTGGATTCCGAGATCGGAGATCCAATGGAAAAGCTTAGGCAATTGTGGATAAATTGGAATTAAGGCGAATAGGAGACCGAGGACAAACGTGGCTGCGAAAGTAGCCAGATTTCTTCTGGTTCGACAGCAGAACATGGAAATCAATATCACCGGGAAGAATGTTAGTTTCGTGACGATTCCCAAGGCACACACTGCGCCTGCCATACCTGCCAGAAACGGAATCCGTAACAGGTAAGAAGGAGAAAGAGATCCCGGATCGCTAACTCCAAATGTTATTTCTTTGTCGTGAACAGCGGACGGTACGAGCAACAACACGCAACAGCACACCGCTGCGATGCTAAACGGGATCAACATTAGCTCGGAACCGAATAACATCGCGTAATACAGTAATATCTTACAAAAAAGGACCGGTGCCTGGATCAAGATGCCGACGACCCAGTTTCTAAGCGCTAAAGCAGTGAGGCAAGGTCCCAGCCAGATAACCAGGGCGGCAAATATCAACAGAGCTAAATGCAGTTTTCTGATTTGTCTTTCCGGATTCTTTAAAGTCGCCTCCACTAAATCGTCAGTGGGTCTGGTATTTGTCGCCATCAGAACGACCGCACCGAAGACCTCGGTCGTAGTACCGGGATGGTCAATATAAACTGGTAGGCGTCCGTCTGCTATCATGAGAGAATTGAACAGATACGCGTAAGGATTCTCGAAGGTATAGGGCATCCATTGCGGACCTCTGGCCTTGGTTAGTTGCAAGGCAGTAAAAATAAACAAGATTGGGACGACGAGAAAAAGGCCAGCGAATATCAGCCAGCGCGAGACGGTTCGGCGCCGGGAGCGGTGGCCCGAATTAAATTCGCGGCTGGTCTGGTCGTGCCGAAGAGTCACAACGGGGGATAGGGCTTTCACTCATTTAAACCCTGAATTGGCGCAAACAACAAGCCAGGTTTGCCTCTTGCTTTATCTTGCGCACGATATTCTTTGCCGGCCCGGCTCCGATTTTGCTGTTGCCAAGCGTGGGGCCAGGCACGAGCCAAGCCTCGTACGGTGCTCTGCTGAGCTGATTCCGCCCGGACTCTCCTCGCGAAGCTGCGTCACTTACGAGTTGACAGAATCGTGCATGTCAATGACCGATGGCGGATCAGCAAAAAATTGCGGGATACAACTATATTTAAAGACGAATGAAGTTATCGATTGTGATTCCCGCCTATAATGAGGCGAGAACGATTGAGGCTATACTGGACCGTATCAATGAGGTGGTAAGCGACCTCCACGAAGTCGTGGTAGTCGACGATGCGTCCAGCGATGAAACGGCCAACCTGGTCAGACAGCGTACTGCCGTTGATTCGCGGGTCCGTTTGCTGCAGCATGAGCGGAACGCCGGCAAGACAGCCGCTCTCCGCACAGGATTCGCTGCGGTCACCGGTGATATCGTGGTGATACAAGATGCCGATCTGGAATATGACCCCGCGGATATCCCGGATTTGATCGCCCCCATACTCGAGCATCGCGGCGATGTCAGCCTTGGTTCTCGATTCATGGTAAAGCGCGCTGGACGCGTGCTCTATTATCGGCACTATCTGGCGAACAAGTTCCTTACCTTCCTGAATAATGTCCTCACGGATCTCAATTGCACGGATGTGGAGACCGGCTACAAGGCGATGCGGGCTGAGATTGCTAAGGCTCTGATAATCGAGTCCTCCGGTTTCGGGTTCGAAGTAGAGTTTATCGCTAAATGTAAAAAAGCCGGGTATCGACTGTTTGACGTCCCGATCAATTACTTCGGACGTACCTACGAAGAAGGTAAAAAGATCACGTTTCGGGACGGTCTGGCTGCCATCTACTTTATTTTTAAATTCAATCTGTTTACGACGCGCGAGAACTCGTTCCGAGAGAAGGAGTTCCGGAGCTCGGGAGAAGGAGAGGAGCCAGGAGCCAGAATCCAGGAGTCAGGAGGTACTGGAGGCAGCAGTGCGCAGGATAATTAGCAGAGTCCTCGAACTCCTGTAGCTCCTCGAACTTCTTGAACTCCTATTCTATCTGACTTCGGCTTTTCGCGATCTTTGCTGACCGACTAA
>JAFAZK010000268.1 GCA_019239825.1 Verrucomicrobiota bacterium
CCGATCTGCCGTTTGGTGGCGTGATCAACCTGAGCGCCAAACGGTCCAAGCCGTGGTGGCCGCCGCGGGTGTGCCGCACAAAAGGTGGACTCAACATTCTCTTGATCATGACGGACGGCGCGGGCTACGGCGGTTCAATAATGGACACAAGAGCTTCGCTAGAGTTCCTGCCTTACCGAAACCGACAACCTTGCTCTCTTAGAAACCAGTCCTAAGATCGCACCACCTCTATTGTGCGATTGGGAAAGAATCGGCAGCGATTCGAGCGTCCGTCTGCCTTCGATTTCTTTTGGTCGGATGTCTGAGCGCTTCTGCCGCTCCTTCAGAAGCTCGGCCACATTATGCGTCTATCCAGGGTTCCGCTGCGCTCCACCCTGGGCTAAGGTCTATCGCCACTTCTTGGCTCGTGGCCAAAATCCTGAAATCTTATTTTTTGCGGAGGACAGCACTGAGTTCTCTTAGCGAAGAGAGGTTAACTTTACTGAACGGGGAAGCAGTCGAGATCGTTCGCAAATGTAACGGGACCCGAGAAGTTCTTTGTGATTTCAGAAAGAGTCTGTTCTTCCTTACCCAATGTGCGGAGCATCCGATGAGATAACACGAGTCGCTTGACGTGCGCCTCTTCGGCGATCTGTCCGATCACGGAAGGAGGCATATGTAGCCGACGCTCAACGCCGCTGGCTCCTTCCGGAACAGCGTTGTGAGCTATGAAGATATCCGCATCTTTTGCCAATTGCACCAACCCCGTACCCTCTCCATTTGTGTCTCCGCTAAACACGATTAACTTGCCGCCAATCTCGAGGCGCCATGCTAGCGCCGGGACAGACCCGTGAACGACCCGAGCCGCGTACGCCGAAAGATGTTCGCTACGAAATACCAGAGAGGATGGGTCCCCGATTACGTTGTGAGGTTGCACTTCGTAGCCGCCGTTTTCTTCAGCGACCAAAAGCACACTCAAATAACGATAAATGCCGGTCCGACTATTGAACAGCGCGCCCACGAAATCTACCGTCGACGGAAACTCGCTATTGCCAGCCGGTCCGTAGACGGGCAGTGGCCGGGCGCGCTCTTCAAACCAAGACGAGAACATGAGGGCTGGAAAATCGGAACTATGGTCGACGTGAAAATGTGTGAACAGGATTACGTCAAGCTGGGACATGTTCGCGCCGCTCTCTCCAAATCGAAGAGCGCTGCCACCGCCGGCATCTATTAACACACGAGACTATCCGTCTTGCCATACCAGGTAACTACTGGAAGCGCGCTTGTCCTGTAACTCTGGTCCTCCGGATCCGAGCACTTGAACAACAACGCCTCCTCCGCCGCAAGTTTGAGCAGCAGCCGAAAGAACGAGCGGGAAATTGGTACAAAGAGTCGCTAAACAGAACAGCGAGACAGTGAATAAAACGGTTCGATACATTTGCCCTTCGCGCATTTGGGGGGACGCTTAGCGGAGTGGATCGCTCTGAAACTCGATCCCGTATTCACCCGCCAGTTTAATGAGGATAGACATTTCTGGCTCGCCTTTTTTGAATTCTTCAGCGCAGGCCGCGAAGAAATGATCAAAACCGCCTGGTACGCACAGCACAATGACCGTGAGTCTGTCATTCCCTGCTACTTTTGGCGAGTGGGCAATTCCCTTGGGAAAATAGATCACGTCACCCGGTCTGCCCTGAAGCAGCTCGCCGCCTAGATTTGCCTCTACTTCACCGGATTCGATCAGAAATGTCTCGTCAATCGTCCGATGAAGGTGGGGAGCCGTAACATTGCCGGGCGAAGCGGAAATCCGTAGCACGCAAAAGGCGTTGCCTGTCTGCTCGGAACTAACCAGAATGTGGGCTTCCTGCCCAAACGCCCGTATAGCACGGCTACTTCCTTCTTCTCGGGAGTCGGTTGTAAAAAACTCATGCATCTCCACCGAGATTATCCTGCACGTGCACCGAAGTTTGACAAGCTTTCAGGGACAGAATTTTGTAGTTTAACGCTCAGAAAGACGGTGCGAGCATACTTCGTCCAATGTCCCAAAGGACCTTTCACGCACGTTGAAGTCACTCGCCCAACGCCCGGGTGCGGCCAGGTGTTGGTGCGAGTCCACGCAAGCGGCGTGAACCCACTGGATACCAAAATCCGAACCGCCAAGGCGGCACATGCTAAGCAGTCATTACCTGCTGTGCCTGGCCTCGACATGGCGGGTGTCGTCGAAGAGCTCGCCCCTGATGCGACCGCTTTTCACCTGAGTACAAAGGCACCGGCTGGATCTTCGGCTG
>JAFAZK010000294.1 GCA_019239825.1 Verrucomicrobiota bacterium
TTGCTCCGGACGGAGCGCAACCTAGAACTTAAAACCTATAACCCGGAATTTATTGCCTGAAGAGCCGGCCTCGCTCGCAAACGCCCGTGTGTTTGCGTGAGAGGCGGGCTCAGCAGCCCCGACTACTTCTCGGGGCTAGCCTATAAGCCCGCGATGTGCGTTTCTTCGCTCAGGTTTGGTGACAATCGCGGTGCCGGGACGAAGCTCCCGAAACTCGTCACATCGTTACGGTAGCTGGTCTGCCAGCAAACGTCTCACGGCTGCGCTGAGGCTGCTGATCATCGCGCGTCACTTTCGACAGTTGCGCGAAATCAATCGCCGGCAATTCCGGCTCAGCCTGCGGCCGCGTTTCCGTTCCATCCTTTATGGCGAACGGATTTCTGAGACTGCGAGCAATCAGAAGTGGTAAAATGTCCATATTCCCTCCCATTGTTTCTGGATTTCGGTTCTTCTCCACGTTCCGGGGGGAGGGTTTAGTCGCCTGCACGGAGTTATACTTCTGCGTCTTCCGTTAGCGAACGGTGTTCTGCTTCGTCGAAAGCGACCTGCAAACGCGTATTAAGCGCCAACAGTGCGACGAACAGACCGAGGATCATGCAAACTCCCAGGAACCCGATAAACGGGTGGGAGTAATCGTGACTCTGTGTTCCAGCGATCCCTCGGATGACAGCGGCTATAACACTTACGATCGCGCCAATCCCGGCGATTACCGTAAGTACCCGCTTTGTCCCGACTACCTCTTGACCTATTGTTTTGTGCTCCATAAGGGTTTCACCTTTCACTTGTGCTCACCCTAAAGCTTTCGCTCTGGGTGAAACCCTCATCAGCAACACTTAACGTAGACTACTTGCTATGAATGAAGGGAGAAGTCAATGCGATTGTGAAAAATTTCACTTGATGAGCCGTCAACATGATGGTGTGCAACGGATCGTGGAAGAGACGTGGACGGGGTGGACTCGGTGGACGGAGTGGACCAACTAATCCGTGGCCGTCTCCATTATGTCGACTGTGGTCTACCAGGTCCATTCTGTCCACTTTTTTGTGGCGGCCTTCCGTATTGCAGGAGACACAGAGTTTCTGCGCGCCCTCTCAGGTCTGCGCCAATTTCACCAGAAAAAGCCGCGGCCCGAGCTCGTTGTCGGCGTCGCCAGTCAATTCTCGGACTTCGAGATCCGGTGGCTCTAAGAACCCTCGAATTGCTGCATACTCTTCGGGGCCTTCCGGGTGGCCCCGGTACGCCAGAATCGTGATTCTGCCATTCGGCGCCAACCGCTCGATCAGGGCGGTGATGGCGGGAATAGTGGTGGAGGGCCTGGTCACAATCCGACGATCGCCACGGGGCAAGTAGCCGAGATTAAACATGGCGGCGTCAACCTGTGGGTAGCCGATTAACGCTCGCCCCAATCCGGAGTGACACCCCAGTATCAGTCGAACCCGATCGAGGGTTCCGGCGAATCGAAGAATCTCCGAGGCATTGTTCAGCGCCATTTTCTGGACATCGAAGCCCAGGACTCTTCCGCTTTTACCGACGCGATCAGCTAAGAACAGGGTGTCATACCCGTTACCCACCGTCGCATCTACGGCGAACCCTCCTTCGGGGAGGGCTGTGGTTACCCAGTTGGCGGCGACCCTGGTCAACCTGACTTGGCTTACTTCCAAAGGGATGGACGACATACAGCTATTTCGGAATGAAGATACTCGTTCTGTTCCAAATTCTCTAGCAGCTGTCGGGCCGAGAACGGGACCTGTAGGGCGCCCTTGGAGCCAAAGCCATTGAGAATGGCGAGTCTTGGCCAGTTTGGATGCACTCCAACAATTGGCCTGTTGTCAGCCTTTGTCACGGCCCTGACACCGGCCCGGTGATCTATTACCGCGAAGTCGAATTTACAAAAGCTTTGCATCCCTCTCCGGATCTGGTCTCTGGCTTCACAGGTGGGATTCTCGTCCAATTGATCCCAGGAATACGTGGTGCCGGCGAGGATTTCTCCCGACAGGCTGCGGAAGATCCATTTACCACACTGAACGATTCTTGGATCGCTGAAGTCCGGCGCCTCTAATGTAAGGACTTCGCCTTTGGCGGGATTGAGCCGAATCGCATTAAAGTACGGATTTTCAGTCATGCGATAACCTTCACAGAAAATGACGTATTGGGCGCGGATATCACACCATTCCACCGCAACCGGAGAAATTCGGAGCAGATCGTAACGAAATGGCGCCTCCAGCAATCGGTCTTGCGTTTTCAAAAGAGAGCGGAATCCGGTGATGAATTGGCGAATGTCGAGTTGACCAGCAACGGTGATTTCGAACGCACCATGAGCGCTGGTCAAATTGGCCGGGACCTCGGGAGCCGTTGGGCGTACATATTGTTCGTACTCCGGGAGTTGGCGTTTCAGTTCCCAGCGTCGTTGTTCGACACCGTCAATAAATAGCCGGAGCACATTGCGCCGGGTAAAGAGCGGAGCCCCCAAAAGCCGCTCAATCACCGGATAGGTCGAAAAAGCCTCGTTCAGCAACTCGCCGATCAAGCTCGGACGATTCAGACGCTTTCCGGTAATCGGATTGATGATACCACCAGCTGCTTTCGAAGCAGCAGTCCGATGATCATCGTCCACCACCACAAACGATCGACCGCGCTCCAAGAGCAGGGCCGCGAAGACACTTCCAGCCAGCCCCTGCCCCACGATCAAGTAGTCAACCGCTCGAATTCGCCTTAGGCTCATTCGAGAATAGCCAATAGCCGATAGCCGATAGCCAAGCAAATGCTCTGCTATTGGCTATTGGCTATCGGCTATCGGCTATTCTACGAGCCTAAGGCGAGTAGATGTTCTCCTCCATCTCGAATGCGCCTTTGATCAGGCGGATTTGCTGCGTTGGCTGCGCTACGACCTCAACAATGTCGAAACGAAATGGGACGTCAGGGAGATCGAGCAAGCGAAGCCATTCCTTAGCGGCGCGAATGATCCTGGCTCGCTTTCGCCAGTTCACCGCTTCGTGAGGGCTCCCGAAAAGCTCGTTTGTTCGGGTTTTAACTTCGACAAAGACCAAGACCTGGTCCTTGCGATCGCGGCAGACGAGGTCGATTTCGCCACCACTGCGGGCCCTGAAATTGCGATAAAGGATTTTAAAGGATTGCTTCTTTAAAAATCGTTCTGCCTGCGCTTCGCCTTGTTTCCCTAGTTTAAGATGCCGAGCTAATGGCGCTCCGAACTGAAACCGTCTAGGCAAACGGGAAATAAGTCTGCGCCACCGGCTCAAACGACCTCCGATGAAGCGGGCAGGGGCCGTGTGTGCGAAGCGATGCCAGATGCTCGGGGGTACCATATCCTTTGTTGTCGCAGAATTGGTAAACCGGAAACTCCTCATGCCAGGTTTTCATCATACGATCGCGGGTCACTTTAGCAATGACACTGGCGGCTGCGATGCTGAGCGATCTCATGTCGCCGCCCACAATGGCTGTCTGTGGCAAGGAGAAGATCGGAACCCGCAGTCCATCAATCAATAGATGTCCTGGAGCCGAGTTTAGCGATGAAATCGCTCGTTCCATCGCCAGATAGGACGCACGTAAGATGTTCAGCCGATCAATTTCTTCGACCGATGCGATGCCGACTCCGAACTCGATCTTAGCGCTGGTTGTGAGATGCAGGTAAAATTCTTCGCGTATCTGCGGCGAGAGCTGTTTTGAATCGTTTAATCCGGGGAGAGAAAACTTCCGCGGGAGAATGACGGCGGCGGCAACCACGGGGCCGGCCAACGGTCCGCGACCGGCTTCATCAATGCCGGCGATTCGTTCGGCGCCTTCCCGATAAAGCGCTTTCTCAAAACGAAGGGTACACCTCGGCATGGCAGGGCTAGTGGCTTTAGGCTCCTAAAATAGCAAATAGCAGATAGCAAATACCAAAGGTTTTCGCGCTCGAGGGGCCAGGGGTTATCGGACGGATGGGACTTATGCGACACATGGGACTAATGAGACACACATAGACCCTATCGCTCCCCTAGGTCTCATTCGGGGTTGCTGGTCGCGCGTCGAACGTGACTCGCTACGCTATTTCCACCGCTAATTCCTCTTCCTCGCTGTGAGTCAGATGCCAGTCGCGGATCTGTTCCAGTTCTGCGATTCTTGTCACCCGTTGCAATTCGCTACGGAGTCGGCGGCCATTCCTCATGCCTTTGGAATAAGCCATCAGCCGGCCTCGCATGCTGGCCATGGTAAATCCCTCTTCCTGATTCTCGGCGACGGCCATTCGGCAATGGCGCAGGATGTGGTCCCACTTCTCTTCAACACTGACGTCAGGAAGAACAGTGCCCGATCGCAGGAATGCTCTCGCCTGACGGAAAATCCAAGGATTGTTCATCGCGGCTCGACCAATCATCAAGCCGCGCACTCCGGTCTCCCGAATGCGACGAGCGATATCGGGGACCGAACGCAGGTCGCCGTTGCCGATTACCGGAACTGAAACGGTGTTCGCGACCAGTGCGATTTGATCCCAGTCTGCGTCGCCGGAATACCCTTGATCCTTGGTCCGTCCATGGATCGCGATCGTCTGAATGCCCGCATCTTCCAAAATTTTAGCGGTCTGCAGCGCATTGATGGAGGCTTGATCCCAGCCCAACCGAATCTTAGCGGTTACGGGGAAAGGGTGAAGCTTCCGGACGACCGTGCTGGCAACCTTCTCCAACAACGGACAATCGCGCAGCAAGGCAGAGCCGCCGTGTTTGCTGACCACTTTGTTAACAGGACAGCCAAAATTCAGGTCGATGAAATCCGGTTCGACCCATTCTACGACGGCTTGCGCGGCGGCGGCCATCCGTTCCGGGTCAGCGCCGAATAGCTGGATACCGACTGGCCTCTCAGCCGGTTGGAAATAGATCATCTCGCGGGTTCGCTCGTTGCGATGGAGGATCCCATCAGCAGAAACGAACTCCGAGACCAAGACGTCAGCACCCTGTTCTTTGCATAGCCGGCGGAAAACGGAGTCCGTGACCCCGGCCATAGGGGCCAAGTAGAGAGGACAAAAAGGGCTGTTGAACCAGGGAAGCATGAACTCCAAGACCGATAAAGAAACGCTTATTGCTGGTGCTGAACGCTCACTGCCGCCAGCGCCGATTGGGAGTCGTCGAAAATCTTGAAGACTTTGTCTAATTTCGAGATCTGAAATACGAGTTTGACGTTGTCTTGTAGACCGGCCAAGGCGAGCCTGCCCCCATACCGGTGTACTCTTTGTAGTGCATCGATAAAGATGGCTAGCCCGGAACTGTCTACGTAAGGAACATGCGAAAGATCGATCACGATACCAGTGATCTGACGTTCGATCAGAGGCTCGAGCTGAGCTGCGACTTTCGGTTTCTCGTTGAGATCGATGTCGCCCCTTAATTCCAGGACTTCGGCAGACATTGGCGCTACGTAAATACCATTCTTTCCCAGGGGCGGCAACAGCAAGGAGTTGTCGACGCTCCTTGCTACCTTAGCCCGAATTGAAACAATAGGTCTTTCGTATCCGCCAGATCCCGGCACAGATGGTCCGGCTGATGTTCACCCAAGTTTGCCAGCGAATATCTACCGGTCGCGACAGCGACTGCTACCGCACCAAAGGCTCGGGCACAGGCGATGTCTTTCGGGGTGTCACCAATTACAAAAATGTCCTGCTCTGCAAATTCGGTATTAAGAGAGGTCTCGGCTCGTCGCTTGGCAATCGGGCCGAGTTTATTTCGATCGGAGTCATCGTCTCCAAAGGCCCCAAAACCGAATCGGTCCCAAATACCATGAGCGGTCAGTTTGATCTCGGCGCCGCGCCGGACGTTACCGGTCAGTAACCCGATGGCTTGTCCATCCTGTGCCAGAACGTCGAGAAGCGATATGACACCAGGCAAAATCGCTCCTGACAACGACGCCAAGTGTTGCTTAAGCCGTACCAAGTATCCGCCCAAATAGCGATTTACATTGGCTGTCGATACTTCCAGAGACTGATGCCGGAGGACCTCCTGCACAATGGCGGTATCGGTGCTCCCAGACACGCTGATCGTTTGTAAATCCTCCTCGAACCCGAACAAATCGTTTCCCGCGGATTTTAGAGCTGCGCGACCGGCCCCATCGGTAGTCAAAAGCGTGCCATCGATATCAAAAAGAAAAAGTTTCATTCCTCCGAATCATCGTCATCCTCCTCCGGTTCGGGAGGAAGCTCTTCGGTGGGAGGCGCAAACCGTCTCTTTCTCTTATTGGATGGCAATGGCGAGATTGTCATCCCTATGCTTTTGCCCATTAGTTTTGGTTCCATTTCTGCCTGTCCCATTGTGGAAAGATCCTCCTTGAGACGTTGCATTAACTGGAACCCAAGTTCCTTATGACTTAGCTCGCGGCCCCGGAACTGGAGGTGGCATTTTACTTTGTTGCCCTTGTCCAGAAATTCCTCGGCGTGCCGCACCTTAATCATATAGTCATGCGGGTCGATATTAACGCGGAACTTGATCTCCTTTAGCTTTGAGCCGGTGCCTTTTCGATCCTTATCTTGCTTGGAAAGATCGTAGCGATACTTCCCGAAGTCGATGATCTTGCAAACCGGCGGGTTTGCGTTGGGCGCGACTTCTACCAAGTCCAGCCCGAGTGCTTGCGCGCGACGCAAAGCATCCTGGAGTTTCATTATCCCCAACTGTTCGTTGGACGCGCTCAATATGACTCGCACTTCGCGAGCGCGAATTCGGCCGTTTACTCGAATCTGCTGTTGCTGAATACCTTATCTCCTGCGGAGCGGGCTTGGGAGCTGGAAAGCTCGCTCACTCAAGTTTCTTTTCCTTAATTTCTCTCTGAACCCTTTCCACGAATTGCAGCGCACTGACAACTCCCTCGTCGCCGCGGGAACGGCTTCTAACCGCCACATTAACGGCCTGTTCTTCTCGTGCGCCGAGCACCAACATATAAGGAACCTTGTCAAGCTGAGCAAGGCGAATCTTGGCGCCAATTTTGTCCGAAGTATCAGAAACCGCAGCCCGTACGCCTATCTCGGACAACATGTGCTCGATTTTACGGGCGTATTCAAGGTGCTTATCGGAAATTGGTAACACTCGGACCTGTTCCGGGGCTAGCCACAACGGGAAACTACCGGCGAAATGCTCAATTAATACGCCGCAAAATCTTTCCAGCGATCCAAATGGAGCGCGATGAATCATCACCGGGCGTTTCGGTGAATTGTCGCTGGCGATATAGCTAAGATCGAAACGCCGCGGCAAATTGTAGTCAACTTGGACGGTGCCAAGCTGCCATTCCCTACCGATTACGTCCTTAACCACAAAGTCGACTTTAGGTCCGTAAAATGCCGCCTCTCCTTGCTCCTCGGAACAGTTAATATTAACCTGCCTAGCCACCTGACGCAGTGCATCCTCGGCTTTGTCCCATTGTTCCGGCTCGCCGACGTATTTGGATGAATCGGGGTCTCGCAGCCCTAGACGCGCACGATAGTCGGTCAGCCCCAAAGTCTTCAGCACGCGGATCCCAAGATCCAGTGCCCGGAATAGTTCTTCTGGAAGCTGTTCGTCAGTGCAAAAAATGTGCCCGTCGTCTTGGGTGAAGCCACGCACCCTGGTCAAGCCACCTAACTCACCGGATTGTTCCCAGCGATAGACGGTTCCAAACTCGGCCAGCCGGACGGGCAGATCCCGATAGGAATGCGGTGACGATGCAAAAATCTTGATGTGCATCGGGCAATTCATCGGTTTCAACAGGTAACCCTCGACAGTCCCCTCCTTCAGCATGTTTGAAAGGGTGGCACAGGAACATCCTTCGTCGGCCAGATGGCGAAGGGTTTCCGATTCGATCAAAGGCGGGAACTGGGACTCCTGGTAATAGGGATAGTGACCGGAGGTCCGATAAAGATCCAGTTTCCCGATATGCGGAGTGAACACCTCGGTATACCCCTGTTTTCGTAGCTCCTCCGAGATGAAGTTTTGTAGTTCTCGTCTGATGACCGCTCCCTTCGGCTTCCAAAGGACCAGCCCGGCGCCAACATCTTCATCGATGTGAAACAAGCCGAGCTCGCGGCCTAACTTCCGGTGATCACGCTTCTTGGCTTCTTCCAGGCGAGCGAAGTATTCGTTCAGCTCCTGCTCAGTTTTGAAAGCGGTGCCATAGACGCGTTGGAGTTGAGGCTGGCTTTCGTCCCCCTGATAGTAGGCGCTGGCGATATTGGTTAATTTAAAGCCGCCGATCTCTCCAGTCGTGGCAACATGCGGACCCGCGCATAGATCAGTAAAATCCCCATTACGATAAAGAGTGATCTCCTCACCTTCCGGAATTCTTTGCAGAATATCTAACTTAAATTTGCTGGGTAGGCTGCGTGGCCCAAGCGCGGCTAACGCTCCTTCTTTAGCGAGATCGAGCGCCTGTTTTCTATCGACCGGGACCCGTTCGAAGGGTTGGTTCTCTTGGATAACTTTGCGCATCTCCGCTTCGATACGGTCGAAATCTTCGGGGGTGATGCGATGATCCAGTTCGAGGTCATAGTAAAAGCCGTTCTCTACCGGTGGCCCAGCAGCGAATTGAGCTTCGGGCCAGATCCGCAGGATCGCTGTAGCCAACACATGAGCGGTCGAGTGTCTTAACCGCTCCAGATCGGTCATCGGCGCTGTTTTCTTGTCGCTCATCGAAGGGAGGTGAACTTACATGTAACCCGTGTGAAGACCAGACGGATTTTTCGGCATGGGATGGGTGAAAGCCTGGAGGGGAGCCGCCTGCTGCCAACCGATAGAGCTGCCACATGATGAAGCGGCTCCCCTTCCAGTTCGTCTTGCAACCAACGCCACTCGAGTCGATCTTCGCTCTCGTTTTTTACAACTACATTTCTCGATTCATCCGATGAACAAACTGAATGCTGCTATCTTTGGCGCCACCGGGTACACTGGGGAGGAGCTCGTTCGCCGGCTAGCTAAGCATCCGTTAGTCGAGATCGTGGCGCTGACCTCGCGACAAGCAGCGGGCAAACCGGCTTCCGATGTTTTTCCTTGGCTCGACCGTCGCAGCAACCTGGGCAAGCTCCAGTTCGAAGCCCCAGACGTGGCTAGCTTGAAAGGTCGGATCGATGTTGCCTTCCTTGCTTTGCCGCATGGTGTCGCCGCCGAACAAGCCTCTCCCTTGCTAGAGGCCGGTATCCGAGTGCTCGATCTGAGTGCTGACTTTCGAATAAAGGACCCGCAGGTCTATCAACAATTCTATGGGCACCAACATCCGGTTCCAGGCTTATTGCCAGGCGCGGTCTACGGTTTGCCTGAACGGCACCGCCAGGAAATCCGGAAGGCAAATCTAGTGGCCTGTCCCGGCTGCTATCCGACCGGTGTCTTAGTACCGGTGCTTCCACTGATTTTGGCTGGGCAAATTCGCCCTTCCTCGATCGTGGCGGTGAGTATGAGCGGTGTGAGCGGCGCCGGCCGGACTGTCGAGTCCCGCCTGATGTTCGTAGAATGCAACGAAAGTGTACGCCCTTATGGCTTACCTGCTCACCGGCATCTGGCTGAGATCGAACAAGAGATCTCTCTGGCAGCCGGGGAAACCGTGCAGATACAGTTTGCACCTCATCTGGTGCCGTTGAATCGGGGAATCGCGACCACCATCCACGTTGATGCTTCTTCTCCGATTACCGAGCAGCAAATCGGGGCAACGTTGACCTCCGCTTACGGTGAAGAACCTTTCGTGCGCCTCTTACCTCCACCGAGTTTTCCGGACGTGAAAAACGTAGCTTACACCAACGCCATCGAGGTGAGTTGGCGAGTGGATCCCAGGACTGGGAAAGTCATTTTGATGTCAGCCGAGGACAACCTCGTTAAAGGCGCTGCCGGTCAGGCAATCCAGTGCTTAAATGTCATGCAGGGCTGGGATGAGGAGCTGGGGCTGAATTAGGCGGGTTTGCCCGGAGGCTACCCGGCGTTGAGTCAACGTGGTGTGGCTTCGCGGAATGGAGGGGAGCCCTTTGGATCATGCCCGAGAGACTCCCATATTTTTTACGGCGCGTGAATGACCGCAAATCTCGTTGAACAGGCGGCTCCCGGGAACGTTTCAACGCGTGATAGGTCTATCGGCACGTAGCGCGGATAACCGATCTCCGAGCAAAACGCTGGACGAAACAGCGCGTGCGGTGTTTCGCGGGAGCCGCCTGTTTAACGCGCCATTTGGCCTTCCTCGCACTGGAAAGAAGACGCCTTGTCTTTGGGCACGGGCTAAGCGGCTCCCCTCCAGTCGGCGCCATGCCCAGGCGCGACCTGCGCGACTTATAAAAAACAACGCATTATTGTCTTCGATCCTAAGCCCTCTCTGAGGTATTGGAGAGAATTCACAGAGATGGCCTTCGCTTTTACTGAGATCAATGGGGGTGTCACGGCGCCCAGAGGATTCCGAGCAGCAGCGGTGCGATGCGGTATTAAGGGCGAGATGAAACCGGGACCAGACCTGGCTCTTATTGTTTCTGACGTGCCGGCGGTGGCGGCTGCCACATTTACAACCAACCGCATAAAAGCCGCACCCGTCCGGGTATCGGCAAGTCATGTGCGCTCGGCTGACATCAGAGCCGTAGTGGTGAACAGCGGGAATGCTAACGCTTGTACCGGCACCACCGGGATTCAAAGCGCGAAACGCATGGCCAAGGCCGTGGGTCACAACGGACATTGGCGGGAACGCCAGACCTTGGTCTGTTCGACCGGGCGAATCGGCCGGCAACTACCGATCGAGAAGATAGAGGTAGCAATTCCTGAGCTGTTCGCCGGCCTCGACAGCGAAGCGGGTTCTGCTTTCGCTCGGGCCATCATGACTAGTGACACTTTTCACAAGGAGATCGCGATTGAGTTTCCGGTGAGTGGAAAGACCATCCGGATCGGAGGGGCCGCCAAAGGTGCGGGAATGATCGACCCGAATATGGCAACGATGCTCTGCTTTGTTACGACTGACGCCACCATCGAGAAGCGAGAGCTGCAACGCCTTTTTTTGCACAGTGTCGAGCAATCCTTCAACTGTATTACGGTGGATGGAGACATGAGCACCAACGATACCGCTATTTGTTTAGCCAACGGCCAGGCGGGCGTTCCGGCGCTCACACCGGACGGTCAGAGCTACGAAACGTTTGGTGAGGGTCTCAACTTCGTGACGCGCAATCTTGCTCGAATGATCGTGGAAGACGGTGAAGGCGTGAGCAAGTTCGTGGAAGTTCATGTTAAGGGAGCTGCTACCTATCAGGATGCGCGGAAAGCGGCTGAAGCGATCGCCAATTCGAATCTACTCAAATGCAGTTGGTATGGTGAAGATCCAAACTGGGGTCGGATCATGGCCGCGGTTGGTTACTCTTCAGCGAAGGTGAGAGAAGAGATGCTGGACATATTCTTCGATGGAGTCGTGGCCGTGGAGCACGGGATGGCCAGTTCGACTCCGCCGGAAAAGCTGAAAGAGATCCTGGGAAACGAAAAGTTTACGGTCACCGTTGACCTCCACCTCGGCTCAGCGGAATACAAGGTATTCACAACTGATCTGACGCCCGAATACGTTCGTTTAAATATGGCCGAATGAATATGGCCGATAGGCTGGGTGTCTATTCTAGGGAGAGAGCGATGCAAAATCGAATTGATACCGAAAAAACAGAGTCTTTGATCGACGCTTTGCCGTTCATCCAAAGGTTCCGGGGTCACACCTTTGTTATCAAGTATGGAGGTGCCGCTATGGAGGACGACCATTTAGTTGAACGCTTGTTGCGTGATGTCGTCTTTCTGGAAGCGGTGGGCATTAACCCGGTAGTAATTCACGGAGGCGGCAAAGCGATTAGCCAGCGGATGCGCGAGATGGGAAAAACGCCGCGCTTTGTTAGCGGACTTCGGGTCACGGACGCTGAAACCATTGCTGCTGTGGAAGAGGTTTTAGATCATCTGATCCTTCCGCGCATCGTGGCAACGGTAAAGAGTTTCAACGGTGAAGCTGAAGGTTTTTCGGGTCGAGACGTATTTCTGGCCAAACGGTTAGCGCCGGTGCCGGAAGGCAAGACGATGGTTGACGTCGGGTACGTTGGCGAAGTGGTGTCTTTGGAGCTCGAGCAGATTCGGGAGGCGATCGAACGCGAGGTAGTACCGGTTATTTCCCCGATTGCTCGATCTGAAACTGGTGACCTTTTGAACGTCAATGCGGATATTGCCGCCGGCGCCATGGCGGGAGCTCTGAAAGCAGAGAAAATGATTTATGTCAGCGACGTCTTAGGAGTCATGCGCGACGTGAAAAATCCCGCTTCTCTCATTCCGCGGTTGGACCGCGAATCCAGTATGAAGCTGATGGATGAAGGGATTATCGAGGCCGGTATGATTCCAAAGGTGCAATCCGCTTTGTCCGCACTCGAACAGGGAGTGAATAAAGTCCATTTTGTTGATGGTCGACTTCCTCATGCGCTTTTGGCCGAAGTGTTCACCGCCGAGGGCATCGGGACCGAGATCATTCCGTAATCCTTCAAGTAGTTCAGGAGTTCGGGAAGTTCAGGAGTTCAGAATGGAGTAACCGGGTGATGAACGGTCGTAGTCTGAACTCCCGAACTCCTTGAACTCCTGAACTACTGAGCTTAGAGTCCCCCTTTTTCCATGAGCCACCCAGAGACCAAACAATTGTTTGCCGAATATGTTGCCCCTACTTACGGCCGATATGACTTGGTGTTGGAGCGTGGTGAGGGTGTACGAGTTTGGGACGAGCGCGGGAAATGTTACTTGGATTTCGGCGCCGGGATCGCGGTGTCAGTTCTAGGGCATGGACACCCGGCTATCGTCGAAGCGCTCAGCCGGCAAGGGCGAAGATTGATTCACACCTCAAACCTCTATTTCACGAGACCGCAAGGCGAACTGGCCAAACGTTTGGTCGAAATTGTGGGAGCGCCCGGAAAGGTGTTCTTTGCGAACAGCGGGGCAGAGGCAAATGAAGCGCTAATCAAGTTGGCGAGAAAGTACGGCAATGATGAAAAGCGAAAATCGGCTACCGCTCGTTTTGAGATCATCACTTTTGAGCAGTCTTTCCACGGGCGGACGATGGCTGGGATCTCTGCTACCGGTCAGGAAAAGGTAAAGGCCGGATTTGCGCCGTTGTTGCCTGGATTCCGTCACTTACCTTTCAATGACCTGGATGCGGTTGAGCGCGGAATCTCGGAGGAGACGGTAGCGATTTTGGTTGAGCCGATCCAAGGCGAAGGCGGAATCAACCCGGCCACGCCTGAATTTTTAATCGGACTTCGTCGCCTTTGCGATCAGCGTGGTCTTCTGTTGATGTTTGACGAGATACAGTGCGGTCTGGGAAGAACCGGTAATTGGTGTGGCTGGAAAACCATCGCCCCAGAAGTTGTTCCTGATGCGGTCAGCTGGGCAAAGGCGATTGGTGGAGGGTTTCCCCTGGGCGCAGCCTGGTTCCGAGCAAAATCATTCACTCGCCAAGACGATTCCGAATGGCAACTCTGTGATGTCTTGCAGCCGGGCAACCATGCCACTACCTACGGAGGGACGCCGCTAGCCTGTTCGGTCTCTCTGGCGGTATTGGATACTATCCTCAGCAATGGTCTCGTAGAAAAAAGTGCTTCTTTAGGGGCTTTTCTGGTTAACGAGCTTGCCGCTATCCCGGGCATCAGTGGAGTACGGGGTAAAGGTTTGTTAATTGGGCTCGAGCTCGATTCGCAGTTCGACAAGTTGAGCGATGGGAAACGCCTGCCGTCGCAAGTCGTAGTCAACAAACTAACGGAAAACGGCCTTTTGACAGTGCCGGCCGGGCCAAGGGTAATCCGTCTGTTACCGCCGCTCATTGTTGAAAAAGAACACGTACAACAAGCGCTGGAGATTATTCAATTGACACTCCGCTCGCTCCTTTCTTCCATCGGCTGATTTCAACCCACGGCTCATGAAGCATTTCCTTTCCATCGAGGGGTGTCATCAGAAGGAGATTCTCGGACTGCTGAACAACGCTCGAGCCTTCAAAGCAGATCGCCGTTATGGCGCCGATCTCCTGACTGACCAGAGTTGGGTTTTGATCTTCAGCAAACCGTCTACTCGGACCAGAATCAGTTTTGAGGTTGGTCTGCGTGAATTGGGCGGTCGCGTGTTGTTTCTAGCTCAGCACGATATTCAACTAGGGCGTGGCGAGCCGATCAAAGACACAGCCCGGGTTCTTGGCCGAATGATACATGGCGCCGTGATCCGGACCTTTGCCCAGCAGGACGTGGAAGATTTTGCTCACTTCAGTCAGGTGCCGACGATCAATGCTTTGACTGATGAAGAGCATCCTTGTCAGATCATCGCCGACCTTTTCACAATTTCGGAGCGGAGAGATCTCCAGGATATGAAGGTCTGTTTTGTTGGCGATGGCGACTGCAATGTCGCCAGGTCTTGGGCCTGGGCGGCAGAACACCTCGGGTTTGAACTCCGGATTGCCGCTCCAGCTAGATATGCGTTGAGCGAACAGATCCGCTCTAAACTGAAGAGCCGGAAGATAATTCTCACCCAATCACCGGAGGATGCCGCCGCCGAGGCTGACGTGCTGTACACGGACGTCTGGGTAAGCATGGGTAAAGAGGCTGAGATGCAGGACCGGTTGGCGGAATTTGCTCCCTACCAAATCAATGAACGGCTACTGCAACTCGCTCGGCCTGGAGCGTTGGTGATGCATTGTTTGCCTGCCTATCGGGGTAAGGAAATCACTGAAGCAGTTTTTGAGGCGCATGCGGATACCATCTTTGATCAAGCTGAAAACCGTTTGCATGCGCAGAAAGCGATCGTAGCCGCGTTGTTGCAGTAAGAATTTCCCCTCCCTCCCCGTTTAACCTCTCCGATGCGAAGCCAAACTTGATAGGTTTTTTCAGCAAAAAACTGAATATCCCTCCAAAAACTTGTTATCGGTGACTAGTTCAGGTTGCAAAAATGTCGCACCCTGAGCATCTGTTGTTCCCTTACACCTACCGTATGATTGCTCCTTGCTTAGCCACTAGTTTCCCCCTCGCTACTGGAATCTGGATCTCCTTAATTTGTGCACTGATTGGACTAGGAGCAGCTCTGTATCTGATCAAGATGATCGTCGGCTATTCGCCTGGGAACGACACGATGCGCCGGATTGCAGGCGCTATCGAAGAGGGGGCTAAGGCATACCTGAATCGTCAAATTTTGTCGGTTAGCATCATAGCGGTAATCATCTTCTTCGTGCTTGGGTTTACCCGAGATTTCTTTACCGCGTTTGGATTTTTGATTGGAGCAGCCTGTTCGATGGCTGCGGGATATATTGGTATGCGCGTCGCAGTGATATCGAACAGTCGCACTGCTCAGGCGGCGACCAGCTCAACTGAAGGTGCGTTGCGGGTTGCCTTTAACGGAGGAGCCGTTACCGGGCTATTGGTCGTAGGGTTAGGACTGCTTTCAGTCGGGATCTTTTTTTTGGTAGGTCAGCAAATCTTTGGGCTGGAAAAAGCCATCGGTAGTTTGGTCGGATTAGCCCTGGGCGCGAGTTTGATCAGCGTCTTTGCTCGTCTAGGAGGCGGCATTTATACCAAGGCGGCCGATGCCGGCGCTGATCTGGTAGGGAAGTTAGAGAGTCATCTCGACGAAGACGACCCGCGCAATCCTGCTACGATCGCAGATAACGTTGGCGACAATGTGGGTGATTGTGCCGGAATGGCGGCGGACGTCTTCGAGACCTACGCCATCAGTATTATCGGTACGATGTTGGTCGGCTTCCTGACCCTCAAAGAGGTCCCTGAAGCCGTGATCTACCCGTTTATTTTGGGTGGTATTTCGGTAATCGGAGCCATCGCAGGAATTTTTTATGTAAACAAGCGGACGGGTGCCCCTGGTCGAGTACTGGTCGAAGCGGTGGTGGCTAGCGGTATCGTTTCCGCAGTTCTTTATTTGCCGGTTACATTGCTGCTATTTCCGAGCAGTTTTAAGATTGGTGACCAGACCCATAGTTCGTTCGAAGTCTATCTCGCCGCCCTGATCGGGTTAGCCATGACCGGTGTCATTGTTGTTATCACCAACTATTACACGTCTAAGGACTGCGCCCCGGTTAAGAAGATCGCCCAAGCGTCCGAGACCGGACACGCCACTAACATCATTGCTGGGCTGGCCGTGGGCCAACAGTCGACAGCTTTGCCGGTAGTCTGTATCGCGTTGGCCATCTTGCTCAGTTATGCGACTTCTGGTCTTTACGGGGTGGCCGTTGCTGTCACCAGTATGCTTTCCATGGCCGGGATTATCATCTCGTTGGACGCGTTTGGTCCGATCACAGATAACGCCGGGGGAGTCGCCGTAATGAGCGATCTTCCAAAAGAGACGCGACTCGCCACTGATAACCTTGATGCCGTTGGCAATACCATGAAAGCGGTCACTAAGGGATACGCGATCGCTTCGGCCGGGTTGGCCGCACTCGTCCTATTTGGCTCTTATGTGGCTGAGCTGAGAGTGCACGTTGGGGGCAGTGCTGATGCCGGCAACGCTCTGGATTTCTCGCTTGAACGACCGCAAGTTATTATCGGGCTTTTCATTGGCGGATTACTGCCATTCCTATTTAGCGCTCTCAGTATGGAGGCGGTCGGCAAAACCGCCGGTGCAGTGGTTAAGGAGGTGAGAAGGCAACTACAGGCCAAGCCCGGTATCCTCAATGGTACGGAAAACCCTGAGTATGGGGCTTGCGTCGACATTGTGACCAAGGCTGCTCTACGAGAGATGATAGTTCCCGCATTGCTGCCCGTGATTTTTGTAATCGTCGCAGCTTTCCTGGGGCCGCTGGTTCTAGGGGGCGTATTGGTCGGGACAATTGTGACCGGTCTTTTCGTTGCGATCTCCATGACTTCAGGCGGTGGCGCCTGGGACAACGCCAAGAAATTGATTGAAGATGGCGAGCATGGAGGAAAAGGGTCTCCCGCTCACGAGGCTGCGGTAACCGGCGATACTGTCGGAGACCCCTATAAAGATACTGCAGGACCTGCGATCAACCCGATGATTAAGGTGGCGAACATCGTCGCGATCCTGATCATTCCGATTATTTTCAGGTAGGGCAACGGACTCGCCTTAGGCTCGTCCGCATCTTCGATAGCCGATAGCCACAGTGACGTTACGTTTTGGCTATAGGCTGTTGGCTATTGGCTATTCCTGGGCGAGCTTCGGGCAAGTCCAAAGGTTATGAAAACGCTTCTCCTAACAAACGAATACCCCCCGTCCACGTATGGAGGCGCCGGTGTCCATGTCGATTATCTTAGCCGCGAGTTAGCCAAGCTCATCCAGGTGGATGTGAGTGCATTTGGTGATCAACGTGCAGATGAAGGTAACTTGCAGGTTCGCGGATTTCCGTTGGATACTTCCTCGTTTAAGTGTCCAAAGAATCTAGTCTCGGTGTTTGGTGCCGTGCGCAGATGTACCGACTTCAATACCGCGGGGACGGACGCGAATATCGTTCATTGCCATACCTGGTACGTGCATTTTGGCGGGATTTTAGCCAAGATGAACTACGGGATCCCGTTGGTCATCACGATTCATTCTTTAGAACCTTTGCGGCCCTGGAAGAGAGAACAGCTCGGCCACGGCTATGACTTCAGTAGTTGGGTAGAAAAGACCGCCATTGAGATGGCCGACGCCGTGATCGCGGTTTCACAGGGAACGAAGGCGGATGTAATGCGCTTGTTTAACGTGGACGAGAAGCGCATCCGAATCATCTACAACGGGATCGATCCTGACGAATACAGGCCGACCGAAGCAACCGATGCTTTGAAGCAGTACGGGATCGATATGACCAGGCCGTACGTTCTATTCGTAGGTAGAATTGCTCGTCAGAAAGGGATCATCCACCTCGTCCGAGCCATTCGTTATTTGGAGCCGGATACCCAAGTGGTTCTCTGTGCCGGTGCTCCGGACACCCCGGAAATTGCGGCTGAGATGCATCAGGCCATCGAAACGGCGCGGACGCAGAATTCTCATATCGTTTGGGTTGACGGCATGGTCCCTAAGTCAGCGGTTTATCAGCTTTACAGCCACGCGGCGGTTTTCTGTTGTCCGTCCATCTATGAGCCGTTTGGGATCATCAATCTGGAAGCGATGGCCTGTGAGACGCCGGTGGTGGCCAGCGCCGTCGGAGGGATAAAGGAAGTGGTCGTTGATGGTGAGACCGGATTTCTAGTGCCGCTCGAGCAATTGCAGGAGAGCCCGTTTGAACCGGTAGAGCCGGAAAAATTTTCTCGTGATTTGGCTTCTAAGATTAACGTTTTGATGAAGGACCCGGAACTGAGACAGCGATTCGGGCAAGCCGGCCGCAAACGGGCTGTCGAAAAGTTCAGTTGGGCGGCAATCGCCCAGCAAACAAAGGAGCTATACGAGGAGTTGATCGGATAGGGGGAAATAACAAATGACAGATGACAAATGACAAATAGGCGGCTGCGATCCGCTATTTGTCATCTATCATCTGTCATTTGTCATTCCGGAGATCTGCCTCTTAGGAGTGAGTGGGAGATATTCAGGCTAGATGTTTGTTGATCGCATAAAAATCCACGCAAGAGCGGGTGATGGTGGCAACGGTTGTGTCAGTTTCCGCCGGGAGAAGTTTGTACCTAAAGGCGGCCCCGATGGGGGAGACGGAGGAAGGGGAGGAGACATTATCCTGGAAACAGATGTGCACACCGACAATTTGGTGGATTTCTTTTACCGCCCTCTGCTTCGAGCGAAGTCGGGTCAGCATGGGATGGGTAAGGATATGTATGGAAAGGCGGCGGCCGACGCCGTGTTCAAAGTCCCCGTAGGTACAGTAGCGTATCGTTATTTGCCTGGGACAAATGCCTCCGGAAATGATAGCGCGGCATTGGGGGACTCGCCCGCAGCTCTTTCTTCCAACCATGAAGTGCTGGCCGACCTGACAGAGCCAGGCCAACGGTTCGTTTTATGTAAAGGTGGCGCCGGAGGAAAGGGAAACACCCATTTCAAGAGTTCACGCAATCGTGTACCACGACAGTACACCGAGGGCGAGGAGGGTGAGGAGGGGGATTTCCTCCTGGAGCTGAGAATGATCGCAGATGTCGGGTTGGTAGGATATCCAAATGCCGGCAAGTCGACTCTACTTGGCAAATTATCCGCTGCTCACCCGAAGGTGGCTCCTTATCCGTTCACAACCTTAAACCCCGTTGTCGGTGTGGTTGAGTTCGATGATTATCGTAGATTGACGGTGGCTGATATTCCCGGGCTGATTGAGGGAGCCCATCGCAATGTCGGGTTAGGGCACGATTTTTTAAGGCACATTGTTCGGTGCAAACTCCTGGTGTTCCTGCTAGATACCGCCGGAAGCGAGGGGCGTGATCCGATCAACGATCTCCAAACCCTGCGCCGAGAGCTGGACTTATACGATCCTCTCCTAAGCCGGCGACCGTGGGTGATCGTCGCTAACAAAATGGATTTGCCTCAGGCCGCTGAGCATCTCAAAGCCCTGCAACAGCGGTTCCCCGACCGCAAGATTGTTTCGATCTCGGCACAGAGTAACGAAGGGATAGAAGCATTAAAAGGGTCGCTTCAGGAGCTTGTGCTTCAGGAAAGAAGTGAAGTTGGTAACCGGTAGGGACGAAGCTTGCCCCACCGTTCTCGGGCGGTCTCAGCTCTTCACCTTGATCAGATCCCTTAGCGCTTCATTCAAAGACGGAAATTGGAATTCAAAGCCCGAAGTTAAGAGTTTTTCCGGGATAACTCTCTGGCTGTCGAGCACCAGGGAGGATTGCTCGGGCAACAATGTGCTCACCAAGGCTGAGGGGACAGTACAAAAGGTTGGCTTCTTAAGTAGGCTGCCTAAGACCTTAGTGAACTCACTGTTTCGAACTGGATTAGGCGACGCGCCATTCACAGGTCCAGACAGGCTCTCGGTTTTGGCTGCGTACAAAAAAATATTCGCGATGTCTCTAATATGGACCCAAGACATCCACTGGTCTCCTTTTCCGAACCGGCCTCCCAATCCAAGGCGAAAAACCGGCTGCATAACAGCCAGCGCACCTTTGCCTCCAAGCACTAGTGCAATGCGAACAGTGACCACGCGAGTTCCCGCGGTCGTTGCTTCTTGAGCTGCTGCCTCCCAAGCCTGGCTTACCTCGGCAAGAAATTTTCCAGCGCCGGTGGTGCGCCTTTCTGTTAGTTCTTCGTTGCCCCGATCCCCGTAGATTCCAATAGCGGAGGCACACACCAACACTTTCGGTGGGTCGGGTGCGCCCTGGATGGCTTTGACAATCCATCGTGTTCCTTCTACCCGGCTTCGAAGGATGTGTTCCTTCTTTGCCTTGGTCCAAATACCGAAAATCGATTCACCTGCCAGATGAACGATAGCGCCCAGACTATTAAGATGAAGTCCTGGACGGAATAGTGCTGTCCGGACACAACCTTGTATTTGGCGGCGTGGAGTTCGCGAAAAGGCCACTACCTTATCGCCTCCCGCAATCGCTTGCTCGATTATATGCCTACCCAGAAAACCCGAGGCTCCGGTTAGGCCAATTTCCATATTACGATGGTAGCGGAAGAAATGACAAATGACAGATGACAAATGACAAACTTGGAGAGGCGATGACCCATTCTGTCATTTGTCATCTGTCATTTCTCAGGTGCTTGCTTAATTGTTAGGAAAAGTCCGATGCAACCAGTTAAGTGGAAAGCGATTTCCAGGGCAATCGGTGGGGCGCGGATTAATCTCTTTATGACCTAAGACAATGGAGTAGCGACCGTCGATTTTGCCGACCCGCCCTCGAAGATATCGAATCAGTTCGTCCAAGGCTTCGTACTGAGCTCTGGTGGGAAGATCACGATTAAAATCGCCCACCAGGCAAATACCGATCGAGATGTAGTTGAGATAGTCACTGTGGACGTGTCCGCCGGCGAGTTGAACGACCCATCGATTGCCAATCTCGATCTGGCCGTCTCCGCTTGAGGTCCCGTTACCAATAACGAAATGATAGGCAAGGCCGTTCGGCATCCGCCGGACGTGCCGATGATAATAGTCAAAGATTCGCGCGTTACCTTGGCGAGTTCCGCTATTGTGGACCACGATATATTTCCAGCGGTTTCTGGCGACGCGCGCGTCATCGATGGCTTGACGCACGGCGGGAGTTAAATAGCGCCAACGCCCGTTGTAATGGCCGACCGGGACGGTTTCATTCTGACTTCCGGACTTTTGGATAACGATTTCATCGTCGTCCGAGTGGAAATGAAAAAGGAACCAGCCGTGATGCTTCTTTTTTGGAGTCGGTTCAGCCAAATTTTCCTCTTGAGGCGTGACCACCGGCCGAGCCGGAACCTGTTCCACCTTCTCGGTTGGCGTTGGTACCGGGGTTTGCAGGGGCGTCGGCTTTGGCGTCTGCTTCGGGGTCTCGGCAGCACGTTCGCTTTGCTCCTCAGATTCTTCCTCGGACCGGTCGGATGGAGTTTCACTTTCCCTAGCCCGATTATGAAAGGGTCTGCGAGCCGGGGTCGCTGGAACCGGCGTCGCCTTGGGCGTAGGAGTCGGGCTAGGAACGATTTGCATTTCCTGCCGACTCTTTAAAAATAGTTGCTTGAGGCGCTGCTCCTCGTCTGAGGATTGACCAGGGGCGAATGAAGTGGCGAGGAAACAAAGTAGTCCGAGAATGAAATAACCCCTGCGAAGATGGCTGCCGGGCTTTCGCACGCTAAGACAAACCAAATGCTACTCCTTTGCTGGTACCTTTTTCGATAGCTTGCTTGATTTTTAGTTGTGCGAAATTCACTGGAAGGCAGTGGGTCATTCAGTTACGCTCAGCGGCTCATCATTATATCCGAACAACTTCCGCTCCCAAAACATAAACCGGCCCGGATTTCTTTTTTTTGCTGCGCATGAAGCAGATTCTGATCTTCACTGCTGGATTCGGCGAAGGCCATAACACGGCAGCTCGAAACATTCGGGATGCGTTGGAGGTTGTCGCTGGCAATGAGGTCAAGGTGCACATCATCGATCTGTTCGATCGGTGCTACGGCCGGCTTAACGAATTTTTGCGACGCGCCTACATCGCGGCCATCAATCGGACGCCTCGGGTCTGGGGCAAGATCTACAACGTGATCGATGGGACGCAGTTCGTGGAAACTAATATGCCCATGCTGACCAGATTCAAACGGGCGATGTCGGACCTCCTGCGGCAGTTTGAACCTGATGCCGTTATTTCCACCTATCCGCTGTACGGGTATGTGATTGACCAAGTTTTACCTGCTGGCGTACCCCGAGCCTTCACCCAGATCACGGTGGTGACGGATTCGATTACCGTGAATTCGATCTGGTACCGTTGTGCGAGTGATCACTTCATCGTGGCGAATGATGATACCGCGGCCGTCTTGCGCGCTGGAGGGATAACTGATGATCGTATCCATACCTTTGGTTTTCCGGTCACTCATCGCTTCGCCGAGATGGTCGACCATCGGTTTACGGGTCAAGATGTGGGTCCGAAACGGGTCCTGTACCTGATCAATTCCGGCAAAAAAGAGGCCCCTTCTCTCGTGCGACGACTCAGCAAGCGCGACGATATCCGGCTTACGGTTACGGTTGGCCGCGATACCGCTCTCCGCCGGGCCATTGAAGCTGAAGTAAGAGCGCCTGGCCATCGGGTCGAAATCCTGGGGTGGACGACCAAAATGCCGGAATTATTAACGAGCCATCACTTGGTGATTACGAAGGCCGGAGGGGCGACGATTCAGGAAGCAATCGCTGCGCGAACCCCGGTTCTTATTAGCCAGGTGGTACCGGGTCAAGAAGAAGGTAACGCCAGGTTGATCGTAGAAAACGATTGTGGACAGCTGGCCCCGGACCCGGACTCCATCGTTGAAGCTCTCGACGATGCTTTTACGAACGGCGGAACGTTGCTGGAGAAGTGGACGCAGAATGTCTCGAAATTGAGCCGACCCGCCGCTTCCCTGCAGATCGCTCGATTCATTCTTAGCCTGGAAGGTACGGAATCTAACCGTAAGGTGTTGGTCCCCAAGATTGAATCTGCCAGATCGACCCGAAAGAAATCGCCCTCGATCCTCCTTTGCGATCTACATACCCATTCGATCTATTCGGACGGCAAGTTGACCATTCCTGAGTTGGTCGATTTTTATGGCCAACGGGGTTTTGATGTCCTTTGTGTGACCGACCATATCTGCGATTACACAAAACTGATTGGAAGAGTCACTAATCTCAGCGGCTTGGTCCTGACTCTGGATGTGGTTCCTGAGTACTTCGATATCCTCGAGAAAGAGAAAAAAAGGGCACTCGAGAAATACCGGATGATCTTGATGGCCGGTCTCGAGTTCAACAAAGATGGCCTGACCAAGCGGTCTTCCGCGCATCTATTGGCCGTGGATCTGAAAGGCCCGATTGATCCTGGCCTAAGTATTACCCGAACGATCGCAGAGATTCACGGTCAGGGAGCTCTGGCCATCGCTTCTCACCCGCATGAGTTCAAGACTCATTGGGGGAAGAACACGCTCTATTTTTGGGAGCACATCGACCAATACGCTCCATTGCTCGACGCGTGGGAAGTCGCCAATCGGGATGATATCTTCAATCCCATCGGTCTAAAGCGTTTGCCGTTTGTGGCGAACAGCGATTTCCATAAGCCCAAACATATCTTTTCTTGGAAGACTGTCCTTTTCTGCGAGAAAGACCCGGAAGCAATCAAACAATGTATCCGGGTGAACCGGAATGTGGCCATCACGCTCTACCGGGACCATCGCCTCGGCATTGGATTCAGCGATTTGGAACCGGACGGCGAAAAGGAATCGGAAGAGGCGATTGTGAGTTTCCCGGGTTATAGCCGGAAGTCTGCATGAGCGTGGTGGGGCGAGGCTCCCGAATAACCTATGTGCTATCCGGAGCCGCTAGTTTTGCGATAGATGTAGTGACACTAGGACAAAAAAACGCGCCGAGCCGTGGCCTTGCGCAAGTTCGCGGCTTGGCAGGCATTTAGGCCTAACCCACTCGTCGGAGGAACCATCGTTGGTCGCTTCGGTAGAATCATTGGAACGTTCGGGAGCCTCGCCCCACCAAAGCCGTGGCC
>JAFAZK010000334.1 GCA_019239825.1 Verrucomicrobiota bacterium
TGAAAATCGCGATTAATGCCGAGCCGCGCAAAGAGCTGCTCGGGCTCAGGAATGGATTTCCCTTCCAAGGCGAAGGTTGGTGTCGGTTGATGGATGATTTTTACCCGAGCCTCGGCCACCTGATAAAAAGCCATCACTTCTTTTTTACCGGTCTGATTTCGCGCGATCACATAGCTGGCCCGCTGTAGATAACGCCGGTACATGTCTTCTCGTCTGCCAAATTCGCCGTACAAGCTCACTTCGGGAAAGAAAGGATAGATTCGATGTGCGAGATCCCATACCGTCGAAATATAAGGGATATCCCGGATCTGCCCCATCCACGGCTGCACATAATACAGCAGATCAAGCTTGGCCTCGGCCACGTCCGGGTAATATTCAAAGTCGCAAGCTGGCGGCCGCGGCAACATTGCTGCCTGCTCTGAACCGAGCCAGGGAAGATCGATATGCGCCAGGTGCGCCGGTTTCTCCGGTTCAATTCCGACCAGGAAAAATTGATGGCCGCTGTTAGCCCGTTGGCGGTTTAATCCGTCCAGGATTTCCTGTACGTAGGTAAGTCCGCCACCGATCTGCGGGTCATCCTTGAAAATGACGATACCGATTCGCATGCGTTAAGATTCTCACATTACATAGCCCGGCGAAGCCGCAACCAAAGCAAAAAATCTCACGCAAAGACGCAAAGACGCAAAGAAAAGACGGGACAATAATCTTCCACAAATTTAACGATGCTCAGACCTGGCACTGTAAAACGAAGGGTTGTTCAGTCGGACCATTTCATGGTCAGAACAGACCCACCCACAAATCACCTTTCACCAATCACGTTTGACTTCTCACCTCTCACCTTCCCCTATTCCTCCGGCTGATTGCCGAAGGCGCGACTGTACGGCGGGGTGGTCGGATACATGAGACCGTTGTCTACCGACGGCCAAAGACGGTGTCCTTGCAGCAAGATCATACCGGCTTTCGATAGCGGCACCCCCCACTGACGCTTTGCATCGGGATTTTGCTGGTGCAGTTGGACACCGGCGACTGACCAGACCGGATCGTTGACCCGCAGCAACCGGCCATGATGGATCTGAAACATTTGGAAATAACCGTCTTTAATATGAATGGGTGTGTGGTTTTCCATTTCGATCCTAACACCACCCGGTTCGGCCACGGCTTTCAAACCTCGCATGTATCCGATCGCGATTGGGCACTCATGATGATCTTTAGTAAATTCTCGGTACGCCAGAACGTGCATCAATTGCGGAACCGCATCAGGCAAATCGATGGTTAACCAATAAAGCGGAAACCCGGGGGTCGACATCGATTTACAGTCGGAATTATCTAAATCAATCACCAGCACGGTGTCTGGGCTCCAAGTATTAGAAGTAGCAAACAACTGTTGCAGAAAGTTTCTTTGCTGGTCCCAGGAAGCGACATAATCCGTTCGCTGAATGTAGATACCGGCGGCTACGAGGGCGCCGACTGCACCGGCGGAAAGCCAGGCCACAATTTCTCGCCCGACCCTGCTTAGGCGCCAGACCGCACTAATAGCGCACCCAAGCAGGACACAAACACCGATACTAGCCGGTGCGTTCCATCCGGATAGCCGTCCGAGGTTCAGTATCGGCGGATAATTATCCGGACGAAATGCGAGGACATATCCGGCGGCCGCAGCGAACGCAGCACCTCCAGCAATGATAAGTAGATCTTGCCAAGAGCGCTCTGGTTCGGCCTCGGAAACGGTACCCGGAGAGTTCGTCCGCCGGAACACCAGCACGATGGCAAGGGCGGTCAGGATGATAATACCCCACGAGAACGAACCACCGTGGGCGACAGCGTCCCACATCCGAGAGAAGAGGGTCTGGACGCTGTTGCTGAGACCTAATCCAATCGAGGTCGGTACCTTTGAAAAAACCTCGCCGGGCGACCCAGTAACATCCCTGGCTCTGGGTTCACCGAGGAAATCCCGGGTCAGAATCATGCAGGCAGGCGATATCACGATAAAAAAGGCGTGACTGAAACACCGTTTGAATGAGAAACGCTCGCCACGGCTAAGAAAAAAAGGCGCAGCCGCAAACGGAAAAAAGAAATGTTCGTAAGTCAACAGAGAACAGAGCGCCAAGCCGTAGGAGAGGGTGATGTTCTTTCGATAAAATAAGAATGCGAGCAGTACGAAAGTCAGGTTCAATAACTGCCACGGCTGATTCATGATGATCTGTTCCGAGGTATCCGCCGGATACAAAACGAACACGCAAGCCGCGACGAACGCCGGAAAATCCGAAAAAAACCTTCTCGCCAGGCGGTAGAACAGACAGCCGTTTACCGATACTAGAATCAGCCCGAGTAAAAATCCGACGAGCAACGTATCGAATCGGGTTACGAAGTAGGCATGAAGTTCCGAAATGGCAAAGCCGATCGGTTCACCGTGTGTCCACGTTCGCAGATCAAACCAAGCCCTCTGCAGGGCGTCTCCCAGATTAAAAGGGTAAATAGGTAAAATCTGAAGATAGTCATCCTCGTAGAAGCCGAAGCCGGAAACGAACAGGAATTTCCCGAAAAACGCGACAGCGAAAATCAGGAGGTACCGCAGCTTGGCCCCTCTTACGGTCCATGGAACGAAGGCCGGCGATGGACTAACCGAAACGTGTTCCATAAACCCAAAAACCGATTTTAGGATCGGCAGATTCACTAGTTACGCAGCACGGCAAAGCCACAACCCAAAGAAAAAACTCACGCAAAGACACAAAGTCGCAAAGGTAAAACCGCATAAGAGAAGGACAAATCACGCATTTTTGCGAGGATCTTTGAGTAGCATCTTTATCCCGTTCCTTGGCAGTGCCATCCTGGAGAATCGTTCTGTTTTCGGCAGATTTTTTGCCCCTCTCTCCTTTGCGTCTTTGCGTCTTTGCGTGAGATTTCTTCTGTTTTAGTTAGCATCGCGGGACCGTGGACCGTATACGCCTGACGTTGGATCTCAACCGGAAAGCATAGGCGAGCAGGAGAGGGAGGCCCTGGAGCCCGGTGAAAGGTGATAGGTGAAAGCTTGGCCACGCCCAAAGTGTAGCCGCGTCCGACCAGAGCAGTGGCTCTCAGACTTTTCACTTTTCACCGGGTCACAGGGTTAACCTTTCTTCTTGACGCGGTTATCTCCCGCAACGATCGGATCGAGGAAATGGATCTGGCAGGCTTTTCGCTCTCTATAATTGACTCGATTTATAGCCGTTTGTTTCGCGTCCATCTTCAGCGACGTGAGGAAAAGCCGCCGGAACCTTCGAATGGGCCCGTCCTAGAGGATGCACTCAGACGGTTGCAAGAACACAACATCGAGATTGCCTCTTTAATCGACATTGGCGCCTCCAACGGCTTTTGGTCGAAAGCCTTCGCCCGCCATTTTCCTGATCGTAGCCATCTGCTCATCGACGCAAACGCGTTTCACCTCGAGGACCTAAAAAAGGTTTGCCGCCAAAACCCTAAGTGGCAATTCGCCCTGACCGCTGTGGGCGGTACAACCGGCGAGCTTTATTTCGATGCCTCCGATCCGCTGGGCGGCCACTTATCGGAAATACCCTTGAGCAAAGATTATCGTCCTTGTCCGGTCACCACCATCGATCACCTGGTGGAGAAGTATCCTTTGCCCGGGCCGCTCATGATCAAGCTGGACACACACGGGGTCGAACTCCCCATCTTGTCCGGAGCAGCCGAGGCCTTAAAAGAAACCAGTGTCATTGTCATCGAAGTTTATAATATGGTTTTCGGTGGACCGGCTGTTCCATTTTGGGATCTTTGCCGCTACATGTTCGAGCTCGGTTTCAGGCCGTTGGATGTTTTTGACCTGCTCTATCGCGAGGTCGATAACGCATTCTGGCAGTTCGATCTTTTATTCGTTCGTAGCGATCTCCCTCTATTCCAGGATAACCGGTTTTTTATTTCCGGACGCCACTGAACGAGATAAACCGAAGATAAAAATCTCACGCAAAGACGCAAAGGCGCAAAGGAAGGAGGCGAGTGGAGAAGAATTGGATTGCAAGAGACGGTATTCATTGACCAGCCCCAAAAAGCCAAAACGGCCAAATAAAACTCTTTCTTAGTCCGAAGCTTTGCGCCTTTGCGTCCCTGGCCGACGTAGCTAAAGGGGGAGATGGGGCGAAGTCTGCTTTGCGTGAGATTTGGTTCTTTGATTGCGGCCTGGTTATTGTGTGATCTCTCCGTATTGTGACGGCCTACAAACTCGAGGACAGCTCCTTGTGGGATCTAATTCATGAGATGATTTGATCAACTGGGATCAGCAGATCAGGAAAACCAAGCGGGCTGGTGCTATGGCCCGTGGTGACTGCAAACGTACTCTGGTAGCTCGCCGTAACCGTGTCAGGCTCACGGTAGACTAAAATTTGGTCATTGGTAAGATCTACTATCCAAATCTCTGGTATGCCGGCGCGTGCATACGCTTGCAGCTTGGTTCCCGTGTCGTAGGAAAGGGAGCTATCCGCCACCTCGATGGCGAGTAAAATTTCGTGAGCCTCTGCGTGACGGGTTTGGCGCAACACGGAGCGATCGACGAGAGCGAGATCCGGTTCGAGCATGGAATGTTCGTCGAGACGAAACGGATTTTGCGGAGAAACTAGATACCGGCCCTTGGCCTCCACTACCAACAGCTCATTCAACATGTTAACCCTGTTCGTGTGACGAAAACCCGTCGGTGACCTAACGATGATTTCACCGTTCAACAACTCCACTCGATCGTCCTCTCCAATGATACCGGCATTGAAGAGTTTTTCATAACTGTCGACATTGAATCGATAGGTATCTAAGACTGCCACCGTCAACCACCTCCACAGCCCAGCATACATAGGAGCAAAACGCCCGACAACCAAAACAGGAGAATCTTACGCAAAGCCTTTGCGCGGCGAAGCTGCAACTGAAAGAAAATCTCACGCAACGACGTCAAGGACAGAGGGGTGATTGACGGTAAATTACAATCCGGCTCTCGGCTCCTGATGCACCGGAGCGGGCATAGAGGGCTTCTCAACCAGATTTCGCTCCTACGGAGCTGGTCTTGTTTTTGTTTTTTTACTATAAAGATCTGACTCCTACGGAGTCGATCTTCAAACCGCCGGACTATGATCTTTCCTCTGTTCATCCCTCCGAACCTTTGCGCCTTTGCGTCCCTGGCCGACGTAGCTAAAGGGGGAGATGGGGCGAAGTCTGCTTTGCGTGAGATTTTTTCTGTTTTGGTTGCGGCCGGATCCATTCGTGGTTGATGCCTGGGAGCTTGACGTCCGTCTTTCAAAGTGACACAGTGACACTCGATGGCCAAGGGTTCTATTAGTATAAAAGAATTGCACGCTAAAACCGGGGAACTGGTGCGGCGGGCTAGCCGTTCTCGTACTCCAGTGCCGGTAACCGATCGTGGCAAGTTGGTCGCGGCACTGGTTCCAGTACAGTTGCTACCGAGAAAAAGGCGAAGCCGAACCCTAATTCCGGAATATGCAGCGTTGTTGACCAAGTCGCGCTCTGACGATGTACTGGAGGATCTGGATGCGACTAGAAGTGATCGGTGACGATGATCTTTTGTGATACGTCGACCTTGGCAAAGTATTACGTCCCCGAAGCCGAGACTGATGCCGTCCAAAGTCATCTAGATGGAGAAGACCAAGTGATGGCTTCTGAGCTAGCCAGAGTCGAGCTCATGGCTGTATTTCATCGGCGTTTGCGAGAACGCAAATGGAAGAAAAACGAATTCCAGGCAGTTGTCCGGCAATTTTTCAAAGACGAGACCGCAGGATTTTGGCATTGGGCGCCGATCGATGACGATATTATCGAAGGCGCGGTGAAAGCGTTTTCTAGTTTGCCCGACTTGCTCTTTTTGCGTAGCAGCGATTGTTTGCATTTAGTTACTGCCGTACACGCGAATTTTGATGAGATCTTTACGCATGATCGGCATCAGCAAAATGCAGCACCCGCTTTCGGATTGAATTTCGTTAACGTCAAATAGCTCCCCAAACACTTCGTCCACCGTGCCGGAAGAATAAACTCACGCAAAGACGCAAAGGCGCAAAGGTAAAACGCAGAACAGACTTTGGTAAAACCCCTGGCTCCAGACCTCGGTGTTCTCTGTGTCTCTGTGGTGAATTTCCCACTATCCCCGTTTTTGTTTTACCTTTGCGCCTTTGCGTCTTTGCGTGAGATTTTCCGTTTTTCAGATTCTACAACTTTGCCCGAAGCACACAAAGCTGTTCCCGCCCCGCTGCAATTGGATAGGATTCTACTACCCGGCCTTTGTCCCGATAACGCGCCAGGAACTCTTTGAACCGTTTTTCATTGAAACGGTTTGGCTGGTCTCCCGTGCCGGGATTCGTCAGCTTTCGAGACAACCCGGCTATCAGCGGATTTTTGCTGTCAGTCAGGTTACGAACCGGTTCGGTCAGAATGACGTATTTTTCTGCTGCTGCTAACATTCGATCTACGATCGGATACGGATCCGGCAAAAAATGGTACAGGCTGGCCTGCATGATGACATAGTCCCCTTTGGGCAATGGCGCGTCAGCCGTCGCGTCCCAAACCATCCCGGTTACGGTTGTGCCATCCGGTTGAAGGTTACGCACCCTCTCCGAGCCAAACCAAGAGAGCCGTTCTACAAAAGCACGGTTAATGTCAAGGCCGGTGTAGGAAACTTGCTTAAATCGAAGATGCTTGAAATACAGGGTAGCCGGCCCACAACAGAGATCTACCACACTGGATCGCTCCGGAATGAGCGCCGCCAATGCTTCTGATCTGGCCTTGTAGCCTCCGAGATAGAGTACCCGCATCAAACCTTCGTACAGCCAGGGAGTCTGGTAAAAAATGCTCGTGGTCATGACCGAGGGACGGAGTGATGGAGGGGATGGTGGAGTGATGGAGTATTGGAGTGATGGAGTGATGGAGTATTGGAGTGATGGAGTATTGGAGTGATGGAGTATTGGAGTGATGGAGTGATGGAGTATTGCGGCTTCTCGGGATGCTCACACAAATGTGCAACCCGGCAAGGGAAGATGTGATTGGTGATTCGTGATTTAGTGATTAGTGGAAAAGATTCGCACGCTGGGGGCCTGCAACCGGGCTAAGATCCCTTCACGAGCGTTGTCGGCGTTTCCGCCGTCTTCCACCAATCACCAATCACTTATCACCAATCACCTCCGCCCTCAGCCGTTCGACGCGCGCCCGATTTGAGCTTGTCGAAAGTTGATGCTTGCTAGGGCAAGCCTCTCACTTTTCACCTCTCACTCCGCATTGACGGAGTTCCCGGCGTTGGCTATTGGATACGGATGTGTGGCATCGCCGGTTTTGTTGGCAGCGGTACTCGAGATGTGCTCGAGGCGATGACGCGTCGCCTGGCTCACCGCGGGCCTGACGGTGAGGGCTTCTGGGTCTCGGAACCAACCCGAGTTTTTCTGGGACATCGTATTTTGGCCATTGTTGACCTGGCTAATGGTCGCCAGCCGATGCTTAGCTCCGACCAGAAACTGGTAATCACGTTCAATGGCGAGATTTACAACCATCGCGAACTGCGCCGGGAACTGGAGCAAGCGGGTCATCGGTTTCAAACGGACCATTCCGATACCGAGGTACTCCTTTATGCCTATCGGCAGTGGGGACAGCAGATGTTATCCCGGCTCAACGGTATGTGGGCATTTGCTATCTACGATTTAGATCGCCGGGAGCTTTTTCTCAGCCGGGATCGGTTCGGTAAGAAACCGTTATTTTATTATTTCGATGGTTCCACTTTCGTTTTCGCCTCGGAGCTCACGTCACTAGTCCTGCATCCCGACGTACCCCGCTCGTTTGACCAGGAATCATTAAAGAAACTTTTCGCTTACGGCTTTATCCCGGCTCCCCGTGCTCTCTTAGAAAACGTCCGTAAACTACCGGGCGGACACTGGATGAAGTTCGACCTCGGCAAGCGGCAGATTGAGATCCAGGAATATTGGCGATTCGAATTTGATCCTTTCCCAAAAATCCCGAAAAACCCCGAACAAGAGTGGGGATCCGAGTTGATCCGGCTACTTGATACCGCCGTTAAGCGGCGACTTGCTGCCGACGTTCCGGTCGGGGTTTTTCTTAGTGGAGGGATCGATTCAAGCTTGGTAGCAACGCTGGCCACTCGCCATCAGTCCGTGGTCGAGACCTTCAGCATCGGGTTCACGGAAAAGTCATTCGATGAACGCGACTACGCGCAACTGATGGCCAAGCGCCTCGGCACCAAGCACTTCGAAGAAGTATTCTCTATTGAGCATTGCCTCGAGTTCGCGCCGAGCGTCGCTCAAAATTTAGATGAAGTCTTCGGTGACAGCTCGATTTTGCCGACGACGTTGGTCTCGAAACTGGCGCGTAGCCGAGTAAAAGTCGTTCTCGGCGGAGACGGGGGTGACGAACTGTTTGCCGGTTACGATCCGTTCCAAGCTCTGCGGTTCGCGATCCCCTATCACAATCTTACCCCAAAGGCAGGACACGCCGTAGTCCGAGCTCTTGCTAACCGGCTCCCAGTTTCGCACGTGAACATGAGTCTCGATTTTAAGGTTAAGCGCATGTTGCGGGGGTTATCCTATTCCCCGGAATACTGGCTCCCGACCTGGATGGGGCCTTTGCACCAGACCGAAATCGCCGACCTTTTCGGTACTCCGGTGCATCCGGAAGAGTTGTATTCTGAGGCAGTGGAAGCTTGGAGCGATCCGTCCGCGCGCACGGACATCGATCGCACCATGCAGTTCTATCTCCGGCTTTATCTCCCCGATGACATTCTGGTGAAAGTAGATAGGGCCAGCATGGCTTTCGGTCTCGAGGCCCGCGCGCCGTTCCTCGATATCGACCTCGTGAACTTCGTGCGCCGAATCCCCTCCGAATACAAACTGAGAGGCCGCACCACCAAATACCTCCTTAAAGAGGCTGCACGCTCATTACTTCCCCAAGAAATCGTCGACCGGCGAAAGAAAGGCTTTGGAGTGCCGATCGGGCAATGGTTCCAGAGCGGCGCCCTCAGCCTCAATGGCACGGCGACAATAGATGGGCTAAACCGGAAAGTAGTTCACGACCGCCTCAAAAAACACACTCTCGGCAAGCACGACGATCGGGCCGCCCTCTGGTGTATCTGGATGCTCGACCGATCTCCGCTGGCGAACTCGCCTGAGGCTCGTCCGGGGGGCTGAAAAGTGAAAGAGATAAAATCTCACGCAAAGCCGCAAAGGCGCAAAGGTTCGGAGGAGAGTGGAAAGGTGAGAGAATAGCCGAGATCTCGGCTATTGGTTATCCGCGCGAGCATATGGCGAACCCGATTTTTAATCTACTATTCCGGCTCGGCGTGGTGCGATCCCGGAGTATGCTTTAATTTTTGGGTAATTCAGGTCCCTGTCTTTTCTTTGCGCCTTTGCGTCTTGGCGTGAGATTTTTCTGTTTTGGTTGCGGCTTTCTTGCGCTAAGGCTTTGCGTCTTGGCGTGAGATTTTTGTTTATCAACTACGAATATCCACCGATCGGCGGAGGATCAGCCACCGCGTGCCAGCAGATCGCGCGGACCTTTGCCAAACGAGGCCACCGCGTAGTGGTGCTTACTGCCGGGATCGGGTCGCTGCAGGGAACCGTCGTTGAAGATGGCGTTACCGTCGTGCGGATCCGGGCTCTGCGGAAAAGCCCGCATCAATCGGGCATTATCGAGATGGCCAGCTACCTCCTCTTGGCGAGCTGGCACGCGGTTAGACTCGCCAGGTCCAATCAGATTGATGCTGCGTTGGCTTTTTTTTCGGTTCCAGGTGGGATAGTCGCTCGCTGGCTCAATTTGAGGACCGGCATTCCCTATGTCGTGTCCTTGCGTGGCGGAGATGTGCCGGGCACGGAACCGCACCTGGCAATTTTTTATCGGGTTCTACAACCGCTCCGCCGTGACATTCTTAAGCGGGCCCGAGCGGTCTGCGCACCGTCACAAGGTTTAAAAGAGTTATCGGAAAAAACTGATCCTTTGCCCGTTCAAGTGGTACCGAACGGCATAGATACCAATGTCTACCAACCAGAGCCTGCGCGCCGCGCTAAGGTGCCGACGTTGTTATCCGTTGGGAGATTACACACTCAAAAGAATCTGGGTTATCTCCTAAATCTGGTGGCCGCGATTAAAAACAAAACCGAGGTCAGAGCCTTGATCATTGGCGATGGTCCGGAACGACCCGGATTGGAGGCGATTGCGGCCGGTCTCGGTATAACCGACTCCGTTCAATTCAGTGGTTGGTTGCCGCGAGATGAAGTCCGGCAGGCTTATCAATCCGCGACTTTTCTTGTGCACTCTTCGAGTTATGAGGGCATGTCCAATGTCATCCTGGAAGCACTCGCCTCCGGCTTACCTGTCGCAGCCTCCCACATCATGGAAAATGCCGAACTGATCCATGACAGCGTCAACGGATTCCTGTTCGACCCGGCCGGCGATCCTGCTCAACTGGCGGCCCGCATTTCGCCCCTTTTCCAGGACCAAACCAACTGGAACCGCCTAAGCGCCGCCGCCCGAGCAAGCATCGAAAACCAGTTTTCCTGGAACCACGCCGCCGATCTCTACGAAAAGCTTCTTACAGATCAACCGCGAATGGACACGAATGGACGCGAATAAATTTCCCAGTCGACCGACTTGCACTTTAGAACCCCTCGATCTGGCCTTCTGGCCATGGTGGCGTAGCTTGTTTTTTGCCATTAATCTGGTTTCGGTCCCGCTCTCCCTTAGCCGTATTCTATCATCCCAATATTCGCGTCAATTCATGTCCATTCGCGGTTGAGCCCCGTTCTTTGCGTCCATTCGCGGTTGAGTCTCCCGCTTTGTGTCCATTCGCGGTTTCTGTTATTGTCAGGCATCATGCGGATTTCCCGGAAAGCTGAGTACGCGTTACGCGCGCTTCTTTTGCTTGCTAGAGACAACCCGGACAAGGTTCACCAGATACATGAGCTTTCCGCAGCCGGTCGGATCCCGGTGAAATTTCTTGAGCAAATTCTTCTGACGCTCAGAAACCGCGGCATTTTGACAAGCAAACGCGGTGTTGGCGGCGGCTATACCCTAAAACGCCGGCCTTCCGAAATGACCGTTCTTGAAATCATCGAATTAATGGATGGCCCAATCGCTCCTTTACCTTGTGCCCTGGACAAGAGCTTGGAGGTATGCACTTGTGCCGATCCCGCTTTTTGCTCACTGCAACCTTTGATGCGTGAGGCCCGGCAGCAGCTCTGTGAGCTATTCGGCTCACGAACGATTCAGGAATTGGCCGATGCAGCCCGGGATCGGAATGTCATGGTGTTCGACATTTAATCTTGAGAGGCTTCGTTCTCATCTTCGCCCCTCGTCCTCGAATCCTGGCGAGTGGAGTGTTGGAGTACTGGAGTATTGCGCTTGTTCCGAATTGCACCCCGCGGACGCGGGGCTGACGTGCTTTCAGGGCGCAGGTCTGATCGGACACAAACTTGACGATCCGTTCTCCATAATTTAGTGAGCATTTCCGATCCCCCGGACGATTCGAAGTTCCTTTCAGTGACCACAGCGCAAACCCAGCGAATCCCAGCAATACTTCGACAGCTGTCTAATAAGACACTAATCTTGGTGGCGCTGCTCTTTACCATATTTCAGGTGACCTGGTCATTTCGGGCCCACCGGTTAGCCTTAGAGCCTGATTCTGATGACGATTTCTATCTTTGTGATGCCATGCGCCGGATCGACGTGCTGGATCATCAAGGACCGATTCCCTTTGTCCAAGGCCTGCTAAACAAGCCACCACACAGTCCATTCGCCACCGGAGTCTGTCTGCTCGGCCTATTGTTTGGCATCCAAGGATTGGCCGGGCCTTACCTGGTTAGCGGGGTACTGGTGTTCGTTCTGTTAGCTGAAGCTAACCGGTTGGCAAGCGATCTCTCAACCTTGGCGCGATGGAGTTTGCTGGCCGGCATACTATTAATGCCGTTTACACGCCTGATGGTAGTCGAACTGCGACCGGATTTTGCGGTCGGCCTCTTTGGTGCGATAGGCAGCCTTAGGCTGGTTCAGATGGTTCTGCGGCCTTACCGGGCCACCTCCCGCGAGATCGGTCTTTGCTCGCTGGCGCTTGCACTCACGCTCTTAGCCAAGCCGACCTTTTTCCCACATGCCATTATCGTGATGGGGCTAGCAACTGCTATTCCACTATTCCTACGTCTGTTAGTAGACAATCGGCTAAGCGCTTTTAGTTGGGGTTTATTTCTGGATCGGTTCAAACCTTGCCTTTGGGCAATCATTGGCTGCCTAGCCCTGGTAATACCTTACTACTTCTATGGCTACAGGCTGATTTGGGATTACATCGTTCAATGTGTTTGGGGCGAAGGTAATTGGCGTTGGCAAGTCAATGGTGGAATGTGGGGAGCGTTACAGTACTATTTTTCTGGCGCCGGAGCGGATTCGATCGGTTCTTACTTCAATCTTTTTCTCCTGATCATCTTTGTTGGATTGGTTTATCTCCTGCTACGGCATCGATTTTATCAAGCAGCCGAGCTGATTGTTGGGTTTTTGCTCGCGATCGCTTCCGCAGCAGTCATTATCTGGGCAGGGATCGCTAACCCGGCTTTTAATCTGACCGCTCAATTGCTCCTCACATTTACTGCAATCATCGCGCTCAACTATCTCTTGGCTGAAGTGACATGGAATTGGGTACAAGCTGCAGCAGCGCTCCCGATCCTCTTTATCGGTGTCTTTCAGACACCGGATCCGGGCTCCATGGATCGAGAACGGTTGGCCAATCGCGGAATCACGACCAAGGTGGTAGAGGCAATCGAATCGCTCAGTACCGGAAATCCCAAATTCCCCTCAAAACCAATAGGCGTTGCAATGCCGGGATACGCCCTCTTGCATGACTCCAGCCTGTGGATCCTTTCTCATGACCGAGGTTTTACGATTCAGGCGTATGATCTTGGAGACTACACAGACCTGGGAACGGTGATGGCAAAGATGGGCCCAGCCGACTTCGTCTGCTTGTCGGAAACACCCAACGCTCCCGAATCGTTTCAGAAAATACAGTCTGAATTGTTCGCTCGCTTCAAGAGCGATCAACAATTCGAACTTGCCACCAGGATCCCATTTGGGAAAGAAGCCATATGGCTCTATAAGCGGAAGGGCAGCGGCTAGCTAGCTAGAGCCATCACCTCGTTTCTCGTGCTCCAGCTCTGCTCGCAAGGGTATATTGGGGTTGACGTTTCCAGCGCCATGCTCTCCCACCCGCCAAACCAACCTAATATTACTTTTCACTTTGCGTCTTTGCGCCTTTGCGTGAGTTTTTGGTCTTTCAGGTGCCCTATGTGCTCTGAGCCTCGGTAGTGAAATAAGCGTAAATGATCAAAAAAGGCATTATCTTGGCCGGCGGAGCCGGGACTCGGCTCTATCCACTCACCCAGATCGTCTGTAAACAGTTGTTGCCGGTTTACGACAAGCCAATGATCTACTACCCGCTGTCGACCCTTATGCTGGGCGGAATTAGGGATATTTTGATCATTTCAACACCGAAGGATATCCCCATGTTCCGCCAGTTGTTCGGTGACGGGACCCATCTCGGTATCTCGATCACTTACGCCGAGCAGGAACGACCGGCAGGAATCGCCCAAGCGTTTCTCATTGGAGAAGGTTTTCTCAGCGGAGAGGGCGGCGTCCTGATTCTGGGCGACAATGTGTTCTATGGCCCGCTCGACTTTTTCCGCCATGCTTTAAACTTTGAATCCGGCGCCTGTGTGTTCGCTTACCCCGTCA